>CAYMKZ010000031.1:0-26798 GCA_964391345.1 uncultured Alcanivorax sp. | reverse complement strand
CGTGCAGAGTGACGGAGAAGGCCCCGTGCAGAGTGACGGAGAAGGCCCCGTGCAGGGTGACGGGGAAGGTTCCGTGCAGGGTGACGGGGAAGGTTCCGTGCAGGGTGACGGGAAAGGCTCCGTGCGGAGTACCAAGGCATTTTCCACACCAGCGAGATCATTTTCAGCTTCTCTCCCCCGCCGCCATAGCCGGGCAGCGGCGGGGCGATACAAAAAGGCCCGGTAAGACTCCCTATTGAACGGAGACGACAATGCGTTGGAAACTTCTGGCAGTGGCCGCGGCCACCTTGCTGCTTGGCGCCTGTGGGCAACCGAAAACCGGGCCGGTTTTCACTTTCACGGCGATTCCCGATCAGAACGAAGCCCATCTGGTGGAGCGCTTCAGCAAGATCGCCGATTATCTGCAAAGCAAGCTGCACGTGCCGGTCAAATACTTGCCGGTCAAATCCTACCCGGCCTCGATCACCGCGTTCCGCAACGGTGAGGTGCAGATGGCCTGGTTCGGCGGGCTCACCGGGGTGCAGGCCCGCCGTCTGGTACCGGGCGCACAGGCCATCGCCCAGGGCCAGGAGGACGCGGCGTTCCGTTCCTATTTCATCGCCAACACCAGCACCGGTCTGCAACCCGGCGACAAACTGCCCGACGCCTTCATCGACCAGCCTTCCTTCACCTTTGGCGCGAAAACCAGCACCTCCGGCCGCCTGATGCCGGACTACTATCTGCGCCAGCGCTTCGGCAAGGCCCCTGATCAGTTGTTCGACAAGGTCGGCTTCAGCGGCGATCACAACCGCACCCTGGCGCTGGTGCAAAGCGGCGCCTACGCCACCGGCGCGCTCAACTACACGGTCTGGGAGCGGGCCCTGGCGCACGGCAAGATCGATACCAGCAAGGTGCGGGTGATCTGGAAAACCCCGCCCTACCCGGATTATCAATGGACCGTGCGCGGCGATCTGGACCAGCGTTTCGGCGAAGGCTTCACCGCCAAGGTGCGTCAGGCACTGCTGGATCTGGATGATCCCAAGCTGCTCAAAGTGTTCCCGCGCAGCCGCTTCATTCCGGTCACCAACGCGGACTACAAACCGATCGAACAGACCGCCGAGGAAATCGGCCTGCTGAGCGCGGACCACTGATGGACGAGCCCCTGTTCGCTTTGCGGGGCGCACGGCTGGGCCACGCTGCGCATGTCGTTTTCGATGATCTGGATCTGCTCATCCGGCGCGGTGAAAGCGTGGCGCTGCTGGGGCCGTCGGGCAGCGGCAAATCCACCCTGCTGGCCGCCCTGCGCGAGCAGCGGGAAACCCTGTGCGCCTGGTGCCCGCAGCAGGGCGCGCTGGTGCCGATGCTGAGCGTGTTCCACAACATTCACATGGGCGCCCTGCAACGCTTCTCCAGCTGGCACAATCTGCGCACCCTGGTGCATCCCGCCGCCGCCGACCGCCAGCGAGTGGGTGCCATCGCCGCGCAGCTTGGTTTGCAGGACAAGCTGTTCACCAGCATCGATCGGCTGTCCGGCGGCCAGGCCCAGCGCACCGCGCTTGGCCGGGCGCTGTACAGCGAGCGGCCGGTGCTGCTGGCCGACGAGCCGGTATCCAACCTGGACCAGCACCAGGGGCAGACGCTGATCCGCCAGGCGCTCGCCCGCCACGATAGCGCGGTGGTGGCCATGCACGACCGGGCCATGGCGCTGGCCTGCTTCCAGCGCATCATCGGCCTGCGCCAGGGCAAGCTCGTGCTGGATGCGCCGGCGACGGCGCTGACCATCAACGATCTCGACGCGCTCTACCAATGAGCCGCTCCCTCAATGGCGCTCTCAATGGCGCTCTCAACCGCCTCCTCAACCGCTCTCTGCACACCACCGCGGCCGGCTGGCGGCGCACCAGCTTTTATCTGGCGTTGGCCGGGCTGATCGGCTTCGCCTGCGCGGACCTGAACGTCGCCCAGTCTTCCCCCGGCGCCGAACTGGCGCGCATGCTGCACGGCTTTCTGACGCCGAATTTCCATGCCACCCACGCGCTCGGTGCGGCGCTGGCCAACACGCTGGCGTTCGCCTTCCAGGGCGTGGTGCTGGGCAGCCTCGGCGGCTTTCTGCTGGCGCTGCTCTGGCAACATCGCGCAGTACGCGCCTTCGCCGCCTCGATCCGCGCCGTGCACGAGCTGTTCTGGGGGCTGCTGCTGTTGCAGATCAGCGGGCTATCCACGGTCACCGGCGTACTGGCCATCGCCATTCCCTACGTGGGTATTTTCGCCAAGATGTTCGGCGAGTTTCTGGAAGAATCCGATCCCGCTCCGGCGCGCAGCCTGCCCGCCGGCAGCCCCCATCTCAGCCGTTTTTTTTATGCACGCCTGCCGCTGATCTGGCACGCCTGCAAGACCTACACCGCCTACCGTCTGGAGTGCGCGCTGCGCGCCTCCGCCATCCTCGGCTTCATCGGCCTGCCGACCATCGGTTTTCATCTGGAAACCGCTTTCCGCGAGGGGCTGTACAGCGAGGGCGCGGCCTTGCTGTACATTCTGCTGGCGCTGATCGTCACGCTGCGCTGGTGGATGCGGCCGCCGATGGTGCCGGTTTATCTGCTCGCCAGCCTGCTGTGGGCGCCGCCGGTGGGCGACATTCACTGGTCGGTGCTGGTGCGCTTCGTCAGCGTCGATCTGGTCCCCGTGCCCTTGCGGCAAGGCGAGGGGCTTGCCGGGCTCGGCTCCTGGTTGCAGCATCTTTGGTTCACTCAGGTCGGCCCTGGGCTGTGGCACACCATCGTGCTGGGCATGGCGGCGCTGCTGCTCACCGGGGTGCTGGCGCTGGCGCTGTTTCCGCTGATCTCGCCATTGTTCGGCAACCGTGCCAGCCGCGGTCTGGGGCACGGCTTTCTGGTCACGGTGCGCAGTATTCCCGAATTCCTGCTGGCATTCGTGTTCCTGATTCTGCTGGGCCCTTCCATGCTGCCCGGCATTCTCGCTCTGGCGCTGCACACCGGCGGCGTGGTCGCCCACCTCACCGGACGCTTCACCGCGCCGTTGCGATTGCGGGCGGACAGCGCCCGCGGCCTCAACCGCTACGCCTATGAAGTGCTGCCGCGTATCTATCCGAATTTCCTCGCCTTTCTGCTCTATCGCTGGGAAATCATCATGCGCGAAACCGCCGTGCTGGGTATTCTCGGTATCCACACGCTGGGCTTCTACATCGACACCGATATCGACATCTTCCGCTTCGACCGCACCCTGGTGTTGATCGTGGCGAGCGTCGTTCTCAATCTGTGCGTGGATGGATTGTCACGCTGGTTGCGCGGTCGCTTGCACCTGAGCGCCGAACCGATCGCCGCGCCCCAGAGCCGCCAGGCGGGTTGAGGGTGTAAAAAATCACAAAGCTTTTGCCGGCCCGGGATCACCCACCCACCCTCTGTGCTAGCCTCTGTGCTGTTGAATTGCGTGGAGCGGCACGACAATGAAGAAACCGATAATCAGTACGTTCATGGCCCTGCTCATGGCCTTCACCCAGTGCCTTGTGGTCCCCGCGGCACAGGCGGCCATGGTCACCACCCAGGGCATGGTGGACCATCAGCAGCGCCAGGCGCTGGAACAGCAAGTCATGCGTCTGCTGGATCGTGACGCGGCCCGCCAGGTACTGGCGGACAACGGCGTCAGCCGCGACGAAATACAGCAGCGCGTCAGCCGTCTCAGCGACCAGGAATTGCAGAAAATGGCCCATCAGGCGGATGCACTGCCCGCCGGTCAGGGCGTGCTGGGGGTGATCCTCGCCGTCATTCTGATCCTGGTGCTGCTTGATCTGCTCGGCGCCACCAACGTGTTCCCGGCCATCCATCCGCTCGGTTCATGACCGCTCCGGCGCGTGGCGGCCTGGCGGCCGCTGCCGTGTTGCTCGGCCTGCTGCTCAGCGCCTGCCAGACGCTGCCACCGCCCCGCCAGGCCGCCATCGAGCCGGCCACGGAAATTCAGGTGCCGTTCGTGCCTCAGGAAGCCTACCAGTGCGGCCCGGCGGCGCTGGCCATGCTGCTGCAATGGAATCATCTTCCCGGCGACCGCGATGAACTGGTCAAGGAAGTCTGGCTGCCCAAACGTCAGGGCAGCCTCGGCATCGAGCTGATGGCCGCCGGGCGCGCCCGGGGCCTGCTGGCCTACCCGGTGGAGACCCCGCAAGCCCTGTTCGCCGAATTGCAGGCCGGTCATCCGGTGCTGATCCTGCAAAACCTTTTCCTGCCGCAGTGGCCGGTGTGGCATTACGCGGTGGTGATCGGCTACCGCGAAGACGGCGATGAACTGATCCTGCACAGCGGCACCGACCGCGCCACCACCAGCCACTGGAACCGCTTCATCCGCACCTGGGCGCGGGCCCATTACTGGGGGTTCGTGCTGCTGCCGGCGGGACAACTGCCCGCCAGTGTGGAACCGGAGCCGCTGCTGCGGGCATTGGCGCCGATGAAGAAGAATGCCCTGCCGCACTGGCGTGATGCGGTGAAACGCTTTCCGGACAATGGCCGTCTGCGTTTCGGCTACGCCAATGCGCTGTGGCATGCCGGCGACAAACAGGCCGCGCTGCGCAATTACGAAAGCGCCGCCCGACTGACTCCCGGCCTGGCCGACGTGTGGAACAATCTGGCCTACGCCCGCCGCGACCAGGGCGATCAGCACGGCGCGGTGAGCGCGGTATGCCGGGCGCGGACGCTGGCCCCCAGGGACGCCAACATCGCCGACAGCGTCAGCCAGATTACCGGCGGTGCCGGTTGCCCCACCTCCCCTTGACAGGCTGTCGGGACGCGGCAGGGCAACCGATACTCGGCGCGGAGACCGTGTTACTCTTGAGCACACCCGGATACGGCACCACTCAATCGGCAGAGTAAAACGGCAAGGGAAAGGCGAAAAACAGTGCTCTCGCGTCTGGCGACACCCACTTCCGCATTGATGGCCCCGGCATGGGCGGCCATGCTGATTGCCCTCGTACTGTTCACCGGCCCGGCTCGGGCGGCCGCTCTGCCAACCCTGCCCGATCTGCAAAAACAGCTGACCGGCGCCGATCACGGCAGTAGTGAGGCCAGTGCGGAAAAGGGCCAGCAAGCGTCCAGTAAAACCGGCGGCGACACCGCCAACCCCGATGAAAAGCTCCAGCAATTGCAGCAACAAACACAGCAGTTGCGCCAGGAGATCAGCGACAATCAGCAGCAGATCGAATCACTCAAGCAGCTCGCCGCCGCAGCGCCGGCACACAAACAGCAATTGCAGCAACAATTGCAGCAGGCACGTCACCAGAAAAACGAAAACTGGGAAGACCGTTATCGCACCCTGTCACTGCCGGTGCTGACCCAGGAGCTGGTCAACCAGCTCAACGAACTGGAGAGCAACCAGCAACAACTGGTGCAGGTCAGCAGCCAGTTGACGCGCTCCCAGACCCTGCCGGAGAGAGCCCAGAACACCATCAGCGACAGCCTCGCCAGAATCGACGAAATCCGCGCCCGGCTGAGCGGCGATCATCTCGACGACAACGCCGCCAGCAACGATCTCGACAAGGCGCAAAACGACAAGCTGAACGCCGAACTGGAGGCATTGAAAACCCGTATCGAGCTGCGCAACCAGGAACTCAACAAGGCGGATGCCATCGAGGGCATCGCACAGCTTCAGAAACGGCTGTTGCAGATTCAGGCGGCCACCATTCAGAAACGTCTCGACGCCCTGCAACCGCTGATCAACGAAAAACGCGCCGAAGCGTTGCGCGACAAGGTCGGCAACGAACAGGTTTCGCTGCCGCCGGCACTGGCGGACCATCCGCTGCTGAAAGCGGCACGCAAGAAAAACCAGGCCATCAGCAAACAACTGGAAGACGTCGGCAAACAGGTCAACGACCTGATGCGTGAAGGCATCGCGGCGAAAACCCAACTGGAACGGTTGCGCGCGCTTTCCAGCACCGTCAAGGACCAGATCCGGTTGATCGACGGCAGCCTGCTGCTGTCGCGCATTCTCTACGAGCAGCAGAAAGGCGTACCCGAACTGAAGCCCCAGAAAGGTCTCGACAAGCGCATTTCCGAGACACGCCTGGCGCAGTTCGACATCAATCAGCAGCGCCAGCAACTGGACGGCCCGGAGCCGGGCGTGGACGATCCCTCGCTGGACGATGATCAACGCGGGCAATTGCTGTCGGCCCTGGAGCGGCTGCGGGAGGCGCGCCGGCAACTGCTCGAACAGCTCGACCAGGAACAGGGGCGCAAACTCAACACGCTGATTCATCTGCAACTGACCCAGCAGCAACTGAAGAAAATCGCCAGCGACCTGCGCAGCACCATTTCCGAGCAGACCTTCTGGATGCCCAGCACCCAGCCCCTGTCACTGGAATGGGTCGCCACCCTGCCGGCACAGATGAAAGCGGAATTCCAGCAGATGCCCTGGCGCAACCTGGGCAGCCAGGCGGCCAGTCTGGTGCAGGAGAAATGGCCCTGGCTGTTCGTGCCGCTGGTGCCGGCGTTACTGCTCTGGCTATTGCGCGGACGCTTGAGAGTGCGGGTACGCCGCTTCAACGCCGACATCGGTTTCCTGCGGCGGGACAGCCAGTTGCACACGCCGCTGAGCATTCTCTACAGCGCCCTGATGTGCGCGCCGGGCCCGCTGATCGTCGGGCTGCTGGCCTGGGGGCTGTGGTCGCAGCCGGGCTCGCTGGCCTCGGTGCTCGGTTCCGCCTTGCTGAAAATCGCCCTGCTGTGGCTGGTGTTCGAGCTTTGCTACCGGCTGCTGGCCAGCAACGGTATCGCCCAGCGGCAGTTTCGCTGGAGCCGCGCCAAGAACCAGCGCCTGCGCCGCCAGTTGTTCGCGGTGGGGCTGACCATGGTGCCGATGACGCTGATCATCGCCTTCGGCGAACAGTGGCCCTCGCAGCTTACCAACGATCGTGTCGGCCTGATCCTGATGATCGTCTGCCTGGTCAATCTCAGCGTGGTGCTGTCGCGGGCGGCGCTGTCGTACCCCGCCCGGCACAATTCACGCGGCCTGCGGATAGCCATTACGCTGTTGTGCGCGCTGATCCCGCTGGTTCTGGTGGTGCTGATCGCACTGGGCTACTACTACACCTCGGCGCGTTTGGCCGGCCGCATGATCGACTCGTTCTACATGCTGCTGGTATGGATTCTGTGCGATGCCACCGCCGTGCGCGGGCTGGCGGTGGCCGCCCAGCGGCTGGCCTACAAGCGGGCGGTGGCGCAACGCGAAGCGGAAGCCAGAGACAGCGGCAGCGGCCTGGAAGGCATCGAAGTGGAAGAACCGCAACTGGACTTGCAGCAGGTCAACCAGCAGTCTCTGCGCCTGATCCGGCTGGTGCTGTTCGCCGGCTTCGGTCTGCTGCTGTATCTGGTCTGGGCCGACATTTTCCACGCTTTCTCCTATACCGACCGCATCCTGCTGTGGAGCACCACGCAGGGTCAGGGCGCCGCCGCCGCCACGCTGCCCATCAGTCTCGGCGACGTGATGACGGCGCTGACCATCGCCATCGTCACGCTGGTGCTGGCCAGCAACCTGCCCGGCCTGCTGGAAGTGCTGCTGCTGTCGCGCCTGACGCTGAGGCCGGGCACCAGTTATGCCGCCACCACCCTGCTTTCCTATCTGATCATCATGGTCGGCATCGTCATTACCCTGGGGGCGCTGGGGCTTTCCTGGGGCAAATTGCAGTGGCTGGTGGCCGCACTCGGCGTGGGGCTGGGCTTCGGCCTGCAGGAAATCTTCGCCAACTTCATCTCCGGGATCATCATTCTCTTCGAGCGGCCGGTGCGCATCGGCGACATCATCACCCTCAACGATCTGACCGGCACGGTGAGCCGCATTCACATCCGCGCCACCACCCTGATCGACTTCGATCGCAAGGAGATCATCGTTCCCAACAAGGCGTTCGTCACCGAACGGCTGGTCAACTGGACGCTCTCCGACACGATCATTCGCGTGACGCTGAAAATCGGCTTTGCCTACGGCTCGGATGTGGACGCCATCGACGCCCTGCTGCGCAAGGTGACCCATGACAACCCACGGGTGCTGCACGATCCGGAGCCGATCATTCTGTTCATGTCGTTCGGCAACAGCACCCTGAATTACGAGGCGCGCGTTTATCTGCGGGACATCGGCGACATGCTGTCGGCCACCAACGAACTGAACCACGCCATCGACAAGGCCTGCCGCGCCCAGGGCATCGAAATCGCCTTCAATCAACTGGACGTTCACCTGCGCACCGCCAGCGACGAATTCCAGTTGCGCCGCGAAGGCAGCCAGTTCTCCCGCTCCGTCGGTTATCACTATGGTGATATCAGAAAGGGCGACGGCCAGCAGGACCGGGAACCCGGCGCCGGGGACGGCTAGCCGGCCCCGCCAAAAGTGCTACACTGGCGCCCTTTTCAATCACCGTACCTGGTTTCCATGCCGCTGATTACGCTTCGTGACGTCGAACTTCATTACGGCGAGCAGCCCTTGCTCGACCACGTCAATCTCGCCATCGAACCCGGCGAGCGGCTCTGTCTGGTGGGCCGCAACGGCTCCGGCAAATCCACTCTGCTGAAAGTGCTGGGCGGCGAAATACAGCCGGAAGACGGCCAGATCGAGACGATCCAGGGCCTCAGCGTGTCGCGGCTGGAACAGGAAGTGCCCGACGACCAGGATCACAGTGTGCGCGAACTGGTGGCCCAGGGGCTCGGCGACCTGAGCGAACTGCTCACCGAGCACCACCGCCTCAGCCAGGCACTGACGGATGACGGCGCCCTCGGCCGTTTCGAGGCGCTGAACGCGGAAATCGAGGCGCGCGGCGCCTGGCAACTGTTCCAGCGTGTGGACGCCATTCTTTCGCGGCTGACACTGGATGGCGAACAGGCCTTCGCCGGCCTTTCCGGCGGCATGAAGCGGCGTGTGCTGCTGGCCCGTGCGCTGGTCAGCAATCCGGACGTGCTGCTGCTCGACGAGCCCACCAACCACCTGGACGTGGACGCCATTCGCTGGCTGGAGGATTTTCTCGTCAGCGAGCCGCTGACGCTGGTTTTCGTCGCCCACGACCGGGCCTTCATTCGCGCTCTGGCCACCCGCATCATCGAGCTGGACCGGGGCCGGCTGACCAGTTGGCCCGGCAATTACGAGAAATATCTGGCCGGCAAGCAGGCAGCATTGGCCAGTGAAGAGCGCAACAACGCCGAGTTCGACAAGAAACTCAGCCAGGAGGAACGCTGGATACGCCAGGGCATCAAGGCGCGCCGCACCCGCAACGAGGGCCGCGTGCGCGCGCTCAAGACCTTGCGCGAGGAATACGCGCAACGCCGCAACCGGCAAGGCACGGCGGCGCTGGCCATCCAGCAGGGCGAACGTTCCGGCAAGATCGTGCTGGAAGCGGATCATCTCGCCTGCACGCTCGGCGGCCAGCCGCTGCTGGAGGATTTTTCCCTGACCATCCTGCGTGGTGACCGTATCGGTGTGCTCGGACCCAATGGCTGCGGCAAATCCACGCTGATCCGCCTGCTGCTCGGCCGGCTGGCGCCGGACAGCGGCAGCGTCAAACAGGGCACCCAGCTTCAGGTGGCCTATTTCGACCAGTTGCGCGACGCACTGGACGGCGACAAGAGTGTGCTGGACAACCTGGCGGAAGGCTCCGACGTGGTGGAGATCAACGGTGCCAAGAAACACGTGATGGGCTACTTGCAGGATTTTCTCTTCGAGCCGGCGCGCGCACGCCAGCCGGTACGGGCGCTGTCCGGCGGCGAGCGCAACCGCCTGCTGCTGGCCAAGCTGTTCACCCGGCCCTTCAATCTGCTGGTGCTGGACGAGCCCACCAACGATCTCGATGTGGAAACGCTGGAGTTGCTCGAAGAGCAGCTGATCAATTATCAAGGGACGCTGCTGCTGGTCAGCCACGACCGGGAGTTCATCGACAATGTGGTGACCTCCACGCTGGTGTTCGAAGGCGATGGCGACCCCCGGCTTTACGTGGGCGGCTATCAGGACTGGTTGCGCCAGCGTCCGCGGCCGGTAGTGGCGGAAGAGAAACCCACCGTGGAGGCGAGGTCCGAACCAGTCGCGGCGCCTGCCGCAAAAGCAGCCAGGCCGCGCAAACTGAGTTACAACGAACAGCGCGAGCTACAGGCGCTGCCCGAAAAAATCGAGGCGCTGGAAACGCGACTGGATGAAGTGCGCAACGCGCTGTCCGATCCGGCGCTGTACAAGGAAGCACCGGAGAAGGTACCGGCGTTGCAGCAGCAATTGGCGGCGCTGGAAGAGGAGTTGTCCAGACTTTATGAGCGCTGGGAAGCGCTGGATGGGTGACCACCACTGGATTCTGCAACTCCGCTGCGCTTCGTGCAGAATGACGGAGGTGCTGCGCTTCGTGCAGAATGACGGGAGTAGTGCTGCGTGAGGTCGCAGTCGCGGGTCAGAGAACGTCGACGGGGGGATCGCCACAAACGCGGTAGAAACCGGCGGCAACGAACGGAATCATGCGGTCGTAGGCGGTGCGGAAATCGTCGGACTGGCACAGCCCGCCGGACATGGCGTTGATGCGCCCGGTGTTGGCGAAGGTCAGCGACAGCGCGCCGGACATGAAGTGATAGCACCAGTACAGATCGGCGCGCCGGGCATGGGGCAAGGTCACGGCCAGTGCCTCGACGAAAAACTCCATCGGCGCATCGAAGTGCCGGCTCATCAGCAACGAACCCCAGACCGGCGAATTGTTCACGTAGGCCAGTAGCGCGCAATAGTTGCGCCAGCCGTCGTCGGTACTCTCCTGGGCCATCTCCAGCGGCCGCAGGTAGGCTTCGATGATCGCTTCCAGGGGGATCGGCTGCTGCCGGCGGCGGGCTTCCGTGAGCGCCGCCAGACGATTCTCGTTGAGAATCATCGCGCGGCGCTGGAATACCGTGTCGAACAGTTGCTGCTTGGGGCCGAAGTAGTAGCTGATCAGGGCCAGGTCGACGCCGGCCTCGCGGGCAATGGTACGCAAGGTCACGCCATCGTAGCCGCGCTGAGCGAAAAGTTTTTCCGAGGCATTGAGGATCGCCGTTTTGCGGTCGTTGTCACGGTCTTCATTACGCGGCCTGCCGACCGGTTTCTTCGCCATTCCTCGCCTCCCTGGGCACCCGGTGCTCCGGCGCGGAACACCGCTGGCATGGTACGCAACGGAACGGCCTTCAACAAGCAATCAAAAACGCCGCCCGCAGGCGGCGCGCTGTTGCTCGGAGCTATCGATCAACAGACTCGGGGATCGTTTCTGCTCAGGGGCATTCACCAACATGCCAGACCTGCCCGCCATCATCGCTGTACAGGCTGTGCACGCCCCAAGTGGACCCGGACATCGGCTCGTCACTGCCGGTGGCGAAATAATCCGGCGCCAGATAGTTGCCGGTGCTGTAGGCGCGGCCTGCGGTCTTCTGGTAGTAATTGTAGGTGCTGTAGGCTTGGCACTGGCCCGCCGGCGGGTTGCTGGTGCCGCCGTCGTCACCACCGTCGTCGCCACCGCCGCCCTGGCTGCCGGAGCAGGCCACCACCGGGCCGGAACAACTGGCATCATCGTCCTGCCACTGGCACTGGCCGGCGGTGCTGGTGGTGTGCTCGGTGAGCTTGAACGGGTTGCTGCTGCCGTATTCCAGGTAGCAGTTGGCGTAGTTGGTGTAATCCAGACGCCCGGCGGCAATGTGCTGATCGAGCGTCGCCAGTTGGCCGGCGTCGATGGTGAAGCTGATGGCATCCGTGCTGTTCAGCCCGCCCTGATCGGTGGCGGTGACCGTGGCGCTGTTGGCGCCGCCCGGCAGATCACAGGCACGGGCGCTGTAATGCACGCCGCTGACATCGGCGTTCACGTCACCGGTGGCGAAAGTCACCACCACGCTGTCCAGATTCTGGTTCTGATCCACCACCTGCCCGCTTACCGTGGCGCACTGGCCATCCAGGCTGACGCTGATACCACTCAGTTGCGGAGCCGCCGGGGCCGGCTCCGGGCCGACACGCACGGTCACCGCGCTGGGCTCGCTCTGGCCGCCGTCATCGTCGGTGGCGGTCACCGCCACGGTGTACAGATCATCGGCAAGACTGGCGCTGGTGCCCTGGAAATGACCACTGCCATCCAGCGCCGCGGCGAAGCTGTCGTGGCCGCCGCCGAGACCATCGACGATCACCTGCACGGCGGTGACGCTGCCGTCTTCGTCACTGGCATCGCCGGTCACCGTGATCAGGGAGCCGCTGCTGGTGGCGCTGACCCCGCTGAGTACGGGCGCCACGTTGCGGTTCACCCGCAGGTTGTTCTCGGAGAAGAATTTGCCCAGATAGGTGGCGTAATTGATGCTGGCGCTGCCGATGTAGCTGCCGGACGCCCCGGCGCCGCCGGACCAGCTGTGATCCAGCCCGTTGAACCAGAGCATGGAGACGCGGTGGTTCTGCCACAGGTGTTCCTCGGCGGTATGACCGCTGCCTTCCGTAAGGGTCTGGCTGCCGGACAGCTCGCTGACGCCATAGATGGCGGCCATGCCGTCGGCGTTCTGCTGGTTGTAGCAGGTGCTGACGGTGGTGTCCGCATCACCCTGGGCGATGGAAGCCAGCTGGGTATCGAAGTAGGAAGCGTAGCTGCCGGCCAGGTTGGTGCAGTTGGCCTGCACGTCGGCCTGCTCGCAGGTGCCGATGGCGCCGCTGGAACTGGTGCCGACACTGGGCCCGGCGCTGACGCCGACGCCGGCAAAAACGTCCGGCGCCAGACAGGCGGTGGTGTTGGCGAAGGCGGCCCCGGAAGAAAGGCCGGCAATGTAGACCTGGTTGGGATCGATATTAAGACTCGAATCAGCTTTCAGGTCGGTGGCCAACTGAATCAGGTTCTTGTAGTCGCCGGCGCTGCGCGATTTGCTGCCCTGCCAGTAGGACCAGCAACTGAAGCCGGCCTTGTTCATGGCGTCCGGCACCGCCACCACCATGCCGTACTGCTCGGCGGCCACATCCAGATTGGCGGTCTTGTAGGCGTCGATCGACTGGGTGCAGCCGTGCAGCACGATCAGCAACGCGCGACCGTTGCCTACCGGTGACTGGCTGTCCGGTGTGTAGAGGTGGACCTTGTTGAAGCCGCCGATGGACAGGTTGCTCTGCCAGGAACCGGCCAGTGCCGGGTGGCAGGCGACAGCGGCCAGCATGCTCAGTAATGCGCCCGTCAGGACGCGGGGAAGATGCAGTCTCATCATCACGCTCTCCGTGGTTGCTGTTGTTATTTTGTGCGGGGACCACTCACGTTTCGGCGCGGACTGCAGGACCCGTTATTCATCGTCCGTTGAATAGCACTATATCAGCCTTCTCGTAGTTGCAAACTGAATCAGTTCTCATATTTCATACAAGAAACGATCAATAAATGATCGACTATTCACCCAGCACCTTGAAGCGGCGCACCAGCCGGAAGCCGTGGTCGTCCACCAGCGTCAGGGTATGCCAGCCTGGTTCGGCGCGAATTGCCCATTGGTGGAAATGATCGGTAACGCCCAGATAGCGGTCGTCCAGATGCCAGAAAATGCGGGCATCGGTGCGCCGGTGGACGGCGCGGAACACCACTTTGCTGCGGGTGCCGCCCAGTTCACGGGGGATGTACAGGGCGCTGCCGGCATGAGGGTAGATCAGCGCCATGGGAGGAATCTCGTTGAGCGCCCGCGCCCCGGCCAGACAGTCCGGGCGCCAGGCCGGCAAGGGCTGATAGGTGGGGTGTCGCTGGCGGTAGAAATACGCCTGACCAGGCGGCAGCACGAACCAGTCGCGGCTGTGCATGTTGGCCACCGCTTCACAACCGCTGTGCACGCGCTGTCCGTGATCATCCAAATGAACACGCAGATGGTGCGGAGTGACCTGCTGGAAATGGCTGTGCAGCGGCGCCCATTCTTTTTTGCTGGCGCCGGGGCCGCTACAAAGGCCACCGGCCAGATAGCCGTCATCACGGCACACGGTGACCGTTTTCAGATCATTGAGCGGCGCGGCCGGCCAGGGGGCGGCGCCGAGCAGGCTGAACACGTCCAGCATCAGCGGCGCGGCGCTCACCGAGCCGATCAGCTTCGGCGCTGGTTCGCCATTGGCGTTGCCCGCCCAGACGCCGACCGTATAGCGGCCGTTGCTGCCCACCGCCCAGGCGTCCCGCAGGCCGTAGCTGGTGCCGGTTTTCCAGGCGATCGGCTGGCTGGAGCGGTACAGCCGCCATTGCCGGGCGGTGCCGGGACGCGCCACATCCAGCAGTGCACGGTTGGTCAGCCAGGCGGCCCCCGGACTGATGCCGAAAGCCTTCACCGCCGGCGAGATGGCGGTGGCGCGGACCTCATCGGCGGGCCCGCGCAACAGCGTGACCGGCCCGGCGGGCCCGGAGCCCTGCATCACCGCCATCAGGCGTGCGTACAGGCCGGTGATTTCATCCAGCCGCCCTTCCGCGCCGCCGAGAATCAGCGACAAACCATAGCCGCCAGCCGGCCGGAACAGCGTGGTCATGCCCAGCTCCCGCAGTTGATCCTCGAAACGGGCGACGCCGTAGCGGCGCAGCAGGCGCACCGCCGGCACATTCAGCGAGCGCGCCAGGGCGTCGTGGGCCGGCACCGCGCCCCGGTATTGATGGTCGTAATTTTTCGGGCTGTAGCCGCCGTAGTTGGTGGGCAGGTCCGGCACCAGCGTATCCGGCAGGATCAGGCCGGCATCCAGCATCAGTCCGTAGAGGAACGGCTTGAGAATGCTGCCGGTGGAGCGCGGGCGGCTGGCGATGTCCACCGCCTTGCCATACAGCCGCGGATCGCCGTGGGTCACGTTACCCACATAGGCCCGCACTTGCAGACGGCGATGGTCGATCACCACCACCGCCAGATTATGTACGCCATCGCCGAGCAGTCGTTGCCCATGTTGCTCAGCCAGCGCCCGCACCCGCCGTTGCAGGCCGGCATCCAGCGTGGTGTTCAGCAACGGGCCCGCGCCCTGCGCCAGCAGGGTGGTCAGCAGATGCGGAGCCAGTTGCGGCAATGCTTGCGCGGTAGGCAGGGGCTCCAGTTTCGCCAGGTGCAGCTCCCTGGAGCTCAGGTCGCCCTGCTCCGCCAGGGTGTCCAGCAGCTGGTCGCGCTTGTCCCGCAACTGGTCGCGGGCGCGGTCCAGGCGGATCAGCGACGGGCTGTTGGGCAACACCGCCAGCAGCGCCGCTTCCGCCCAGCTCAGTTCACCCGGCGGGCGGCCGAAGTAGCGCCAGGCGGCGGCTCTCAGACCCACCGTGTTGCCGCCGAAGGGGGCGCGGCTGGCGTACTGGCCAAGGATTTCGTTCTTGCTCAGATGGGCTTCCAGGCGCAACGCCAGCAGCGCCTCGCTGGCTTTTTCGGCGAACGTGCGAGGCGGATTGCCGCGCAGAATCCGGGCCAGTTGCATGGTCAGCGTGGAGCCGCCGCTGACAATGTGTCCGGCACGCAGATCCGCCCAGGCGGCCCGCGCCACGGCGATGGGATCGATGCCGGGGTGCCAGAAGAAACGGCGGTCCTCGAAGGTCAGCAAGGCACGCTGATACTTGTAGGGCAAGGCCGTCACCGGTGCGAACCGCCACTGCTGATCGCTGGCGATGCGCGCCGCCAGCGGCCGGCCGTGACGATCAAGCATCAACGCCGCGTAATCGGTTGCCGACAAGGCTGCCGGCAGGGGCGTCAGCCACAACCAGGCCAGCCCCGCCAGCAGCAACACGACCGGCACCAGCCACCTCTTTCTCCACCGCCGGGTCACTGGCCACGGCGGGCCGGCTCCGGGCTGCTTAATCGTGTCGCACCTCTACCCATTGCCCGGCGCTGCGCCCGTAAATACTTCCTTGATACATGGCGTTCACCTGCCAGCCCGGCAAATAGAAGCGGCCGGCAAAGGAGGCGTTCAGCGACACCACATAGGTGCGGGATTGGCCACGGGCCAGATTGAAATAGGTCATCACCCGGTCGTCGCGCACGTCACGGTAATTGAGCGGCGCGTCCTGTTGATCTCCTTGCTGTTCTCCAGCGCGCGTGCTTTCGGTGATCTGCCAGCCGGACGGCAGGATCTGCGTCAGCGCCACATGCTCAAGCCACTGGCCGCTGAGGTTGCTGACCGTGACGATGGCCTGGAAATCGGTGCCCTGACGCAAATGCGCCGGGTCCAGCGGCTTGCCGGCCCTGTCCACGAAGCGGGCGCTCAGCGACAGGCCATGACGGGCGGCGGTTTCGCCGCCCGGAGGCGGTGTACCCCGGGTGGTCACCGAGACGAACAGCCGCCGCTCGCTGTCGTTGCGCACCACCAGTTGCCGGGCGCTGTCGGCCTGTTCCAGCGTCTGGCGGAACAGCGCCGCCTGGCTGTGGATCGGCTGCCAGTCCTCCTTGTCCTGCTTCCAGCGGAAGGCGAAACCTTGCGTGTTGCCATCGCTGTCGGCGCCGCCCACCTGGGCCAGACTCATCAGCGCCCAAGACAGGCTTTGCGTGGAATACCAGCGCGATGAGGCCAGCTCGCCGGCGATCTGCTTGACCAGCGGCCAGACGCCCTGATCAGCGTCTTGGGAGCCATCGTCATGCGGACCATCGCGCTGGGCACGCACCAGCAGGGCGATGGACTCGTCACGCAGGCGTGAGCCGAAGGTGTAATACCAGGAATCGTGATAATCGGCGCTGACCTGATCGGGAATCAGCTCGGCGGCCACGTCATCGAGCCCCATCCGCTGATAGGCCGCGGCCAGCAGCCAGCGGCCGGCCAGATAGTTGGCGTCCGGGTGGTCGCGTTGCCCTGCATGTTGTTTTGATGCCTCGTTGATCAGCAACTCACGCAGCCGGTTCATGGCGCCCACCTGCGGCGAGCCGGCCAGCGCCAGGGTGTAGAGCCGGTAGGCCTGGGTGGACCAGTCCCAGGGGTGGCTGCCGAGGTTGTCCGCCTGCCGCTGCTGGAACGCTTTCCAGGCTTCCAGCATGTCGCTGGGCACCGCGTAGCCGAGGCGCCGGGCTTCCACCAGGAAATGGCCGGCGTAGTTGCTGCCCCAGTCGTTGGCGGTGCTGCCGCCGGGCCAGTAGCTGAAACCGCCGCCGGCCAGCTGGAAGCGGCGATAACGTTTGATGGCGGCACTGATGTTGCTCTGGATACGTGCCTTCTCGGCGCTGCTCAGATCGATGAGACGGCCGAGATAGAGCTGCGGGAACACCGCCGAGGTGGTCTGCTCGATACAGCCGTGCGGGTAGTTGATCAGGTATTCCAGCCGCCGTTGCAAACCCATATCCGGCAGCCGGCTGACCGTCAGCCAGGCCTGGTTGGTGCCGGCCACGCCATGGGGCTGGACCGTCAGCTGCCAGCGCTCGCCTTTCTCCAGCAGGCGTCCCTGCTGCTCGGTGGTGGCCGGATTGGGGGCGCGGATCGGCATGTGCACCGTTTCGTCGGCCTCATACTTACCGACATGAGAGCCACCGGCGGCACGGGCATGCACGGTGACATCCGCCATGCCGGTGCCCTCGCCGACCTGTAGCGACAGCATGCCGATCTGGTCGCCGGCCTGCTTGAAGTGCAGCGTGGTTTTGCCCTGCGTGACCTTGAGCGGCGGCTGGGCCCTGGCGGTCAGCGTCACCGTGCCCGGCACTTTGCCTTGTGCGTCCGGGGCGGCAAAAACGGTAACCGGCAAGTCCAGTCGCTCGCCCGGGCCGAGCACACGCGGCAGCGTGGACAGCAGCGTCAGCGGCTGGGTGACGGTGACATCCCGGTCGGCGCTGCCATAGGCGTGGCCGTTGCCGGCCACCACCATCACCCGCACCTGCCCCATATAGGCCGGCAGCTCGACCTCGTGCGTCCGGGTCTGGTTTTTGCCCAGTTGGAACGGGCCGAGGAAACGCACCACCGGCGGGAAGCGGCGGCTCTGTTTTTCGCGGCCGTTTTCCAGCGCATCCGAACCGCCCACCGCCAGCAGCCGGTCCAGATCGCCGCCGTAGGCGCCGACCACCTGGTCGTAGAGATCCCAGGTGCGCACGCCCAGCGCCTCGCGCTGGTAAAAGGCATTGTGGATATAGGGCGTGTGGAAATTGGTCAACCCCAGCAGGCCCTCGTCCACCACCGCCAGGGTGTAGGTCATCGGCCGGCCCTGTTGCTCGCTGATGGTCACCGGCAACCTCTGCTCGGGCCGTACCTGTTGCGGCGCCTCGATCAGCGGTTGCAGGCGGGTGGCCGGGTCTTCCACCAGCAGCGGCGCAATGCCGTAAAGGCGGATCGGGCGGTCGTTGTCGCGGCCGGCGTGCGGTTGCAGCAGCATGACGTCCACGTAAACGTTGGGCGCCATGTCCGCGCTGACCGGGATATCCAGCCTGTGCGTATCCTGTCCGGCGGGCACCTCGACCCAGTAGTGTTTGAGAATGTGATCGCCGTCTTCCAGACTCACCAGCAGGCGGCCGCCACCGCTGGCGGGCACCTCGACGTGAGCGGTGTCGCCCACCCGGTAGTGGCTCTTGTCGGTGGACAGTGCCAGCCGTGTGGCGGCGTCGCCACCGGCGCCACGCTCACCACCCCAGCCCAGATAGACCGTGGTGGCGGCGCACTGGCGCCCCTGGTCCTGGCAAACGCGGATCAGGTAACGGCCCCAGTCGTAATCCGGCCCGTGCAGGGTCCATTGCACACGGCCATTGCGGTTACTGGTGAGCGCGACTTTTTTCAGACGGTGGGTGTCCGGGTCGCTGACGAAGTTGGCCAGATCGTCGCTGCCGCGATCCCACCACCAGCGCCATTCGATGCGGTAAACGCTCAGCGTCAATGCCCGACCCGCCTCCGGCTTGCCATCGCTGTTCAGTGTCAGCAAACCGATTTCGCTATCCTGGTCGCGCCCCAGCGCGCCGCCCCAACCCGAGCCTTTGGGAACATGAATGCCCACCCAGTGCTGATAGGGCATCACCGGCAGCGCGCGGATCTGGGTGCTGTAATCACCGCTGTTTTCGAACACCCGGGTGGTCAGCACCGCGGAGGCCATGCCGGCCGGCTCGATGGCCGGTATGGCCAGTTGGAAGCGGGCGTCGCCGCTGTCGTCCAGTTGCCCTTCAAAGGCGGTGAACGGTTCGGCGTCCAGCTTGCGCGTGGCATCATTGAAATCAAAACCGTCATAGCCGGCGAAAGCCGCCTTGCGGTTCACCAGCCGTACCTTGACGTCGCTTTTCAGATCACCGGCGGTGGCGCCGTTGAGCCATTGACCATGCAGGGTGACGGCATTGTCCTGCCCGGCGCTCAGCGTCGCCGGTGCTTGCAGGTCGATTTTCAGGTGATTGGGCTTGATCGCTTCCACACGCAGCAGGGTGTCGAATGTGCGCTTGCCGATGCGCGCCACGGCGCGCCAGTTGCCGGTGGGCGCCTGCTCGGCGGTGTGCAGCGTGAAGGCGTAAAAACCGCCCACTGGTTTGCTGCTGGTGTAGCTTGCCACTTTTTCGCCGCGTGGGTTGATCCAGTCCAGGGTGACGGGATAGTCGTCGGGAAGATGATCGCTCGGATCGTTGAGCACGAAGGTCAGGTGGATGGCATCACCGGGCCGCCAGACATCGCGCTCGCCATAGAAGAACCCCTTGAGGCCGCCGCGGACCCGCTCGCCACCGGTGTCGAACTGATTGGTGGGCAATGCCAGATTGCGCGCCAGCTTCAGATAGCCACGCTGATCGCCCTGCTCCGCAAGCAGATAAAACGGCGTGCCGGTCACCGCGATGGACGCCTCACCCTGGTCGTTGGTGGTGCCCTTGCCGATCGGCTGATTCTGGTAGTTGTAGACCGTTACTCCAGCGCCCGCCGCCGGCGTGTTGTGATCCAGCCAGGAGGCCAGCACCAGCAGGCGGTGATCTTCCCCGCGTTTGGCGATCAGCCCCAGGTTGGAAGCCAGAAAGCCACGGCTCGCTTCGACGCGATCATTGTAGGCGTAATAGGCATCGGAACAGGGATCGTCCCGTTCGCTCCAGCGCAGATAGCCGGCGTCCCGGTAATAACGATCGATGTCATCTTCGTCGTCATCCTGCCCCGGCCCTTCGTAATTGTCCGGCAAGGTCACCTGGCGGCCGGGCTTGTCGCCGGGACACTGGTAGTTGCTGGTCTCCGCGTCCAGCCTCAATTTCAGCAGCACCAGCCCGCGCGGATGCAACGCCATCAACTCGGTCAGATCCAGGCGGTAACGCTGCCAGCCCTGCTCCATGCCGGGCGGCAGGGAAAGGGTT
Source organism: uncultured Alcanivorax sp. (assembly GCA_964391345.1). Lineage (GTDB taxonomy): Bacteria > Pseudomonadota > Gammaproteobacteria > Pseudomonadales > Alcanivoracaceae > Alloalcanivorax. The sequence continues at coordinate 6,651 of CAYMKZ010000031.1, read as the reverse complement.
TTCTGCCACAGCCAGCGGCCGGCGGAGGAATCCACATCACCGCTGTCCAGCGCATGGCTTTGCAGATAGTAGGGAATATTGTTTTCGTACACTTCGAACGCCTGCACCTTGACGGCCTTGGCGCCCACCGCTTCAAACGGCACGCTGAGGGTCTTGCCGGCCGGCAGAATGCTGCCGTCACCGACGAATCTCACTCCGGGCTTGGTCACCGTCAGCATCAGGGTGCGTTCCAGGGCGTTGTCCAGGCGCACCCGCCGGGCGCTGCGGATGCCGGGGTTCACCACCAGCGTGACCTTGCCGTCTTCCAGCTTGTCCTTGGGGTAAACCTCCAGCGCGCTGCCGTTGATGCGTGCCGTGGCGGGCCGGCCATTCAGCGTCACCATGCCGGCGAGATTCTGGTTGCCCAGCAACGGCTGGGAGAATTGCACGCGAACGTGCGGCTCGGGGTCACTGACCGCACGCACCAGGGTGACGATGAACGCCTGCGGCGAGGCGGGTACCGGATAGTCGTGGCCGCCCTGGTTTTGTACGCCCAGCGGCTTGCCGTTCCAGCGCAGCGAGACGGCCGTGGCGTCGGCGTTTCGGGCGATGCCCACCACCGTGAAACTGTGCTCGTGGCCGCTGCCGTCGTGTTGCCAGACGGTTTTCAGCGCAGCACCGTTCTGGCTCGCCGTGATCACCCGGGATACCGCCTGGGGATCGGCGATGTCGGCGGTTTCCACATGTCCGGTGAGCATCATCTGTCCATCGCCCGCCGGCGCCAGCGCGTCCACGCGCACCCGCAGGGCTTGCCGCATGACGGTCACTTTGCTGACCAGCGGCGGCAGGCCGTCATCGACACCATCCAGCGCCTGCGGGTACAGCGTCAGCGTGAGAGTCTCGCCGGCGGGCAACGGTTTCAGAGGACGGATTTCAAGCTGATCGCGGGCCGTGAAAACCGCTGCGAACGCGGCGGATTCCGGCTCCAGCCGCGCGACGCTTTTATCGGTCTTGCCGACCTGCGTTTCGCTCACCACCGGATGGGTGAAATGCACGCTCATCGGCGCCCTGGCGCTGATTTCGCCACGGGGATAATCGCTGAGATGTTCCAGCCAGCGGCTGTCCACGCCAGAGGCGTCGGCGACGGAGGAAGCGGTCGCCGAAGACGCTGCCGCGGCGTTGGTCGCCGCTGAATCGTGCGTGGTGGATTTCGTGTTCTGATCCTGCCCGCAGGCGGCCAGAACCAGTACCAGCAGTAGCAAGCCAAAATAACGGAGTCGCATTCCTTGTGCCGCCTTTATTGTTTCTCGTTGGCGACAGACGCTAGCACAATCGCGGGCTGGTTTTATGGTTCGGGTCGATGGTTTTTACACTCTGTTTCTTCCGGCCCCGGCGGTACCCGCTTACGTTCAGTGATTGGCTTTCGGGACCGGTCGGCGCCGGCTGTGCAGCGAATGTTTTTGAACTGCGTCACATCCTATACTTTGTCTCGTCAGCGCGGTTCCCAGCTGACCACGGAGTTTCTTGCATCTCCGTGCGCGGGGTTTCACTCCGTGATAGCTCTCCCGAGCCAAACCATTCAACGGCGCCCTCTGGGCGCCGCTTTTTTTATGCTCCTCCTCGTGCCCGGCGGCTTCTCGTGTTCAACGCTCCCCGTGTCCGCTCATCGTTCGTTGCCCAGATAACCGAGAGCGGCGACGGCGAGTGTGGCAATGCCGGTTTCAAAGGTGCCCCGGCAACCCGGCGTGTAGTGCGGAGAGTGCGGGCCGTGTGCATGCGACAGTTTCTCGCCGGCACTGTCGCCGGGCAGTTGCTGCCAGCGTTGCGGGTCCACGGAACCGACGAACCAGTACACGTAAGGAATATCATCGCCGCCGAAGCGGCCGGCTTCGGCATTGCCAAAATAGGGAAAATCCTCACTGCCGCTGACACGGGGCATGGCAAACAATTTGTCGGCACCGAAGAATTCGGCATGGGCAGCCTTGACGCGCTCGGTGGCGGCGCCGTCGTTGTCCAGCGTGATGGTTTCGCTGAGCACGCTGAACTCCGGCGGCTGCGGGCTGCGCCCGGCCAGGCATTCGGCCTCGACGATGCGGCGAATGGAATCGATGATGCGCTGATGCAAAGCGTTGTCGAAACTGCGCACGTTGATTTCCAGCTCGGCGCGATTGGGAATCACGTTGCCCTGGTGGCCGGCGTGCAGCTTGCCCACCGTCACCACCGCGGTCTGCTCCGGCGGTACTTCCCTGGAAACGATGGTTTGCAGACGGGTGACGATGTGCGCCGCGATCACCACCGGGTCGATGCTGCGTGACGGCGCCGAGCCGTGCCCGCCCACGCCATGAACCGTGACGCCCAGAGTGGTCGCCGCCGCCATCGCCTGGCCGCCATTGTGGCCGACGGTGCCGGCCAGCGCCGGCATGTTGTGCTGGCCGAGCACCACGTCCGGGCGCGGAAAACGCTGGTACAGACCGTCGGCGAGCATCGCCTGGGCGCCGCCAAAAATCTCTTCCGCCGGCTGGCAGATCAGCATCAGGGTGCCGCTCCAGCGATCGCGCAGATTGATCAGCACGGCGGCGGCGCCCACCAGGCAACTGCTGTGCAGATCATGCCCGCAGGCGTGCATCACCGGCACGCTCTCGCCGCTGGCGTTTTCCGCCACTTCCTGGCTGGCGAATTCCAGATCGGTGCGCTCCTTGATGGGCAGTGCGTCCATGTCGGCGCGCAGCATGACGGTCGGCCCGTCGCCGTTGCGCAGCAGCGCTACCACACCGGTGCGGCCGACATTGCGGGTCACTTCGTAGCCCAGCGCTTCCAGTTCGTCCGCCAGACGGGCGCTGGTTTTGTGCTCCTGGAAAGGCAGCTCCGGATAGCGGTGCAATTGACGATAAAGACTTTCAATCTGATCGTAGACGCCGGCGATGTGATGACGGATCTCATCGCCAAGGGCGGAAACGGTGGCATTCATGGCAACACTCCAGGACGGGCCGCGAAATTTGTTGGGTTATCATCGCCACTATGGAACACTGGTGAGCATATCAAAAATATAACTGCTTGATGGTAGCCATGCTGATTCGGCATGGTTTGTATGGGTACCCGACAAGGCATTGATAGCGTGGAATTCCGCCAGTTGCAGTATTTCATCGCGGTCATCGAGGAAGGCTCGATCAGCGCGGCCAGCCGCAGGATTCATGTGGCCCAGCCGGCGCTGACGCGGCAGATCCGACTGCTGGAAGAGAGCCTGGAAGTCACGCTGCTGGAACGGCATGCCCGCGGCATCCACCCCACCCGCGCCGGCCGCCTGCTCTACAAGGAAGCCCAGGAACTGCTGGAACGCCGTGACCAGGCGCGCTCGCGGCTGCGCGCACTGGGACAGGGCGTCACCGGCAATGTGCGTCTCGGCATCACCGTCACCCACCTGTGGGAGCCGCACGTATCCTCGCTGCTGGAGCGCTACCGGGACCGCTACCCGCGAGTGGCGTTCGAGGTGTTCCCGCTGCTTTCCGGGCCGCAACTGGAACGGCTGCGGCTGGGCACGCTGGACGCCGGCATTCTCTATCTGGGCGAGGACGAGCAACCGGGGCTGGCGCGCCGGCTGATCGAAAACGATCATCTGATTCTGGCGGTACCGGAGCAGTCGCGCTGGGCGCAGTCGCCGCCGCAACGGCTCAGCGAGCTGGAAGGTGAAGACTTCATCGGCGGCTTCCGCAGCGCCTCGCCCACCTACCACGATCGCGTGATGGGCCATCTGCGGCGTTGCCACTTTCGCCCGCGCATCGCGCAATACGGCGCCGACAACGTGGCCATGCTGAGCCTGGTGGCCGCCCGTCTGGGTTACGCCCTGGTGCCCGCTTCCAGCAGTTGGCATCCGGTTCCCGGTGTGCGTTTTCTGCGTTTGCCGGAGCTCGATGGCTGTGACATGCCGCTGCGGCTGGCGTGGCGGCCGGACAACGACTCACCGGCCCTGCTCAATCTGATCGAGCTGTTCGATGCGTCCTGAGAGGTTTTATCCCCGAACGGTCACAGCAGCCGGCTGTTCTTGCCGAACTGATTGCGCAGAAAGGCCATCTGATCACCGCGAATACGGTGGCTGTTGATCAGCGCCAGATACTCTGCCATGTTCGGCACATAAGGCAGCGCCAGCAATTCCATATCGATTTCTTCGGGCAGCCGGTTGCCCTTGTGCTGATTGCAACGGCGGCAGGCGGCCACCACGTTGAGCCAGTGATCATGGCCGCCCCGGGAGGTGGGACGAATGTGGTCGCGGGTCAGTTGCGCTTCCGGAAACGGCTTGCCGCAGTAGAGGCACAGGTGCTGGTCGCGGCGAAACAGCGCCCGGTTGGTGAGCGGCGGCACCGTGCGCCGGCGCGGGCTGGTCATGCCGTCGCAGGCAATGATCGAATGCAGCGACAGCTTTGAACGATCGCCGCTGCTGCGGCTGATGCCGCCGCGTAAACGGTAGACCACATCGCCCAGGGTCCAGGTCACCAGGCCGCGCGCGTACAGCACCGCAGCGGCCTGCCAATCCAGCCACTCCACCGGCGTGCCGGCTTTATCCAGACGCAGAATGCGTTCACCGATCAATGATTCGCCTCCTTCTGCCGTTGCCATCGCGCACTCACGATGCCAAGCGTCTGTAGTCACGAGGGGCGAAGAGCACACAGGCGGCACTGGGTCGTAAAGCGCCATAACCGGTCAAATCATAACCAGATGCATCAAAGCTCCGCAAGCAAGGTTGCAGGCGTTCGCTGGTCTGGCGGGGTGGCAGCAGAGCGTGGCGGCCCTACTCCAGAACCAATACAAGCCGGAGATCAGTCTATATACTTTGCCGCAGGCGCCGTGCAAGAAGGCAAACGCCTGTACTGCGTCATCGCGGTTAACGGGCGACTGAACGCCATCTTCAGCCGCCGGTCAGGCTGGGTGGGATGGGAGCTTCACTCCCTTTCTCTGTCATCAAAAATGATAAAAGGCAAAATGGCATGCAATTTGACTACATTATCGTCGGCGCCGGCTCCGCCGGCTGTGTTCTCGCCAATCGGCTGACGGCAAACGCCAACACCAAGGTCTGCCTGATCGAGGCCGGCCCTTCGGACGACAGCCTCAGTGTACGGATGCCCTCCGGCATCATCATGCTGATGCGCTCCAACGCCCGCAACTGGCGTTATTACACCGTCCCGCAAAAAAACCTCAACAACCGCCAGATCTACATCCCGCGCGGCAAGACCCTGGGCGGCTCCTCATCGGTCAACGCCATGTGTTACACCCGAGGTCACCGGTGGGATTACGACCACTGGGCGGAGCTGGGCAACAGCGGCTGGGGCTACGACGACGTGTTGCCGATCTTCAAGCGTGCCGAGCACTACGAGCCGGGCGAGAACGCCTTTCACGGTACGCAGGGCCCACTCAACGTGGCGGAGCTGCGTTACAAGCACCCGGTCAGCGGCGCCTTCGTGGACGCCGGCGTGCAAGCCGGCTACCCGCTCACCGATGATTTCAACAACGACGTCCAGGAAGGGGTCGGCTTCTACAAAGTCACCCAGAAAGGCGGCGAGCGTTGCAGCGTGGCGCACGCCTATCTGCATCCGGTAATGAACCGCCCCAACCTCACGGTGATGACCGACACGCTGGTCGATCGCCTGCTGTTCGACGGCAAGCGCGCCACCGGCGTGGTAGTGGAACGCAAGGGCGCCCAGCAGACTCTCGAAGCCGGCGAAGTGATTCTCTGCGGCGGCACCATCAACTCGCCACAGTTGCTCAAGCTGTCCGGCGTCGGCAATGCCCAGGAACTGGCCGGGCACGATATCAAGGTGCTGCACGACCTGCCCGGTGTCGGCGAAAACCTCCAGGACCACCCGGACGCCATCGTCGTGCACAAATCGCTGCGCAAGGACACCATGACCCTCGGCTCGCCGATTCGCAGCATCAAGGGGCTGTGGAATTTCCTCATGTACCGCAACGGCGAACTGACCTCCAACGCCGCGGAAGCCGGCGGCTTCATCAAGACGCGCCCGGAAGAAGCGATTCCCGACGCCCAGTTGCACCTCACCGCCAGCAAGCTGGACAACCACGGGCTCAACTGGTCGTTCAGCATCGGCTTTGGCTACTCCGGCCATGTATGCGTACTGCGACCGAAAAGCCGCGGCAGCATCCGCCTGCGCGACGCCAACCCGCGCTCACCGGCGCTGATCGACCCCAACCTGCTCGACCACCCGGACGACATGGAAGGCATAGTGCGCGGCGTCAAGGCGATGCGCAACATCATGGCCCAGGACGCCCTCGCCCCCTGGCGCGGTGACGAAATCTTCCCCGGCAACGAGGTGCAGAGCGACGAACAGATCCGCTCGTTCCTGCGCCAGAAATGCGACAACATCTACCACCCGGTGGGCAGTTGCAAGATGGGCACCGACGACATGGCGGTGGTCGACCCGGACCTGAAAGTGCATGGGCTCGAAGGTCTGCGCGTCATCGACGCCTCGATCATGCCGACCCTGATCGGTGGCAACACCAACGCCCCCACCGTGATGATCGCCGAGAAGGCCGCCGACAAGATACTGGGGGTATGACGCTTGTCACCCCGCGCAGAGCGAAGCACTCGTCATGCTGCGCGGAGCGAAGCGGTACGTCATCCTGCGCGGAGCGAAGCAGTACGTCATCCTGCGCGGAGCGAAGCAG
>CAYMKZ010000030.1:0-26968 GCA_964391345.1 uncultured Alcanivorax sp. | reverse complement strand
GTGTAGCCGAACAGGGGTTTGCGCGAGAAGGTGGGGACGATCTCCGAGATGATGCCGAATCCGGGCAGAATCATGATGTACACCTCGGGATGCCCGAAGAACCAGAACACATGCTGGTACAGTACCGGATCGCCGCCGCCGGAAGCGTCAAAGAAGCTGGTGCCGAAGTGCCGGTCGAACAGTACCATGGTAACCGCCCCGGCCAGTGCCGGCATGACGGCGATCAGCAGGAAGGCGGTGACCAGCCAGCTCCACACGAACATCGGCATTTTCATCAGCGTCATGCCGGGGGCACGCAGGTTGAAAATGGTGACGATCACGTTGATGGCGCCCATGATCGAGGAAATGCCCATCATGTGGATGGAAAAGATGAAGAAGTCGGTGGAGGGCGGGCCGTACTTGCTGGACAGCGGCGCGTAGGCGGTCCAGCCGAAGTCCGGAGCAGGCGGGTGGCCCGGCGCGAAGGCGCTCAGTACCAGCGTGCCCAGCAACAGGGTGAAGGCGAACGGCAGGATCCAGAACGACCAGTTGTTCATGCGCGGCAGGGCCATGTCCGGAGCGCCCACCATCATCGGCACCAGCCAGTTGGCCAGCCCGACGAAGCCGGGCATGATCGCGCCGAAAATCATCACCAGCCCGTGCACCGTGGTGAGCTGGTTGAAAAACTCCGGATCGACGAACTGCATGCCCGGTTCCATCAGCTCGGCACGAATGACCATGGCCAGGAAACCGCCGACCAGGAACATGCTGAAACTGAACCACAAATAGAGCGTGCCTATGTCCTTGTGGTTGGTACTGAAAAGCCATCGCCGCCAGCCGGTCGGCCCGTGGTGATGATGTTCTTCAAGTGCTGCTGCAACGGTACTCATCACTCGCCTCCCTCGTCTTTGTTGACGTCTGCGGGCTGAATCAGATCACCGGAATTGTTGCCCCAGGCGTTGCGCTCATAGGTAATCACCGCGGCGATTTCCTTGGGCGAGAGCTGTGATTTGAAGCTCGGCATGGCGTTCAGGCCATGCAGAACGATCTTGATGTGTTCTGCCTTGTGGCTCGAGTTGGTGAAGAACTCGGCGCCTGCCATGGGCACGCCGATGCCGCCCTGGCCCTGGGCGCCGTGACAGACGGCGCAGTTGGCGGTGAACACCTTCTCGCCGGCCTTCATGGCTTCGTCCAGGCTGGCGAACGGTTTCAGGTCCGGCGCCGCCTTGGCCTCTTTCACCTTGCCATCCAGCCAGGTCTTGAATTCCTGCTGGCTGACCACCTTCACCTCGATCGGCATGAAGGCGTGGCCCTTGCCGCACAACTCGGTGCACTGGCCGTAGTAGGTGCCTTCCTTGCCGGGCGGAATCTGGGTCCATTTGGCGTGAACGTAACCGGGAATGGCGTCCTGCTTGCCGCCGAAATCAGGCACCCAGAAAGAGTGGATGACGTCCGCGGAAGTGATCAGGAAGCGGATTTTCTGGCCGGACGGCAGTATCAGCGGGTGATCCACCGTGAGGTTGTAGTTGTGGTCCTTGGGCGGCGCCGGCTGGCCGGCTCTGTCCTTGGCCGTTCCGTAAGGGAACAGGCCGCTGGAGAACACCGGCGTTTCCCGCTCGTCGAGCGGTGTGGCGATGCTGGACATGAAGTCCACGCCCAGGTTGCCCTGGTTGCCGTAGGTCAGGTATTCGTATTCCCATTTCCAGCGATGGCCGGTGACCCGCACGGTAAGGGCGGAATTGGAGGTATCGTCCATCTTGATCATCACCGCCGTGGCCGGTATCGCCATGGCGATCAGAATCAGGAACGGCACTACGGTCCAGAACACTTCCAGCGCCATATGTTCATGGAACTTGGCTGGTTCGGGGTGTCTGGAACGCCGGTGGCGAATCATGGAATAGAGCATCAGGCCCAGAACCAGCAGGCCGATGATGGTGACGATCCACAAAACGAAAGTATGCAGATCGTAGATATCTTGACTGATCTCGGTTACCCCCGGCCTCAGGTTCAGATTGGAGCGGGTGCTCCAGTCCTCCGCGGCAGCCGTGGCGGCAAACGCCAGACTGATGAGACCGATCGTCGTTCGCAGGAACCGACTCCTCATGGCTTACTCCCTGTTTTCCCGGCAAAAGCCCCCCACAGGGGCCACGCTTTCGGTGTCGATCGACACCTGGAAACCTTTTTGTTTTCAGGAGCGGCTCGCCAGGTTTCACACTCCACGCCTACGGAGGTGCAGCGAGCCCTGATGCCATCATGCGTACCCCGGGGTTCTGTCCGTTTTGCGGTTGACCCCCTCAATGGCACCTCTCTCAACTCTAGTTACTCGATTGGTCAAAGTCCAGCCACCTTGTTCACGGTGAGGAAGGTTCACAGTGAGAAAGTCGGGCCTGTCTGGCTACTTGCCGGCGCGGCTGTGCTAGACTGCGCGCCCCGCAACTGTACCGAGTCCATGCCCGGCCATGTCCAAGAATCGTCAGATTTACAGGGTCGTCTTTCTCAATCAGGGCCAGATTTACGAGATTTATGTCGGCCAGATTTATCAGAGCGACCTGTATGGCTTCATCGAAGTCGAAGAGTTTCTGTTTGGTGAGCGCGCCCAGGTGGTGGTCGATCCTTCCGAAGAGAAACTGAAAAACCAGTTTGCCGGTGTGCAACGTTCCTTCATTCCCATGCATGCGGTTATCCGCATCGACGAGGTGGAACAGGAAGGGGTCGGCAAGATCACCGAAGCGACCGGAAACATCAGTCATTTTCCGACCATGCCGTTCGGGCCGGGCGGCAAGAAAAACTGAAGCGGGCGCCGAAGCGCCGCCCGTTTTCACCCCCCGCATTGCCGTGTCCGTGTTACGCTTGTCTGCTTCGGAGTGAGAGGGCAACTCCTCCCAGTTCGCTCAGTGGATCAACGGGAGACAACGATGAATGATGTAGTGCGGCAGCCGGTCAAATACCAGGTGAACGGCAACGATTTCGAAGGATGTCTGCTGTATCAGCGTGACAGCCGCCCCGATCGCGGCTTGCTGATGGCGCCCAACTTTTTCGGTATTTCCGAGAAAGCCATCAGCGAAGCGCAGCGGCACGTCAGTGACCGGCAAGTGGTTTTCGTTCTGGATCCCTATGGCACGGCGACGCGACCGGCCAGCCCGGAGCAGGCCGGCGAGGCGATGACGGCGGTGCGTACCGACAACGCGGAATTGCGCGCGCGCATGGTCGCGGCGCTGGATGTGTTGCGTGCCGAAGCCGGCAAGCTGGGTGTCGATGGCCACCGGCTGGCGGCGTGCGGCTATTGCTTCGGCGGCGCTTGCGTACTGGAGTTGGCGCGCAGCGGCGCGGATCTGCGCGCTACCATCACCTTTCACGGTCTGGTCGATACCCCGGACCCGGCCAGCACGCAGACCATTCCCGGCCCGGTGCTGGTACTCAACGGGGCGGATGATCCGATGGTGTCGGCGCAATCAAAAGCGGCGTTCAAGGCGGAAATGGATGCCGTGGGCGCCGACTGGCAACTGGTGGATTTCGGCGCCACGGTGCACTCCTTCACCGACCCTTCGGCCAACATCCCGGGGCGCTCCGTATACAACGAGAAAGTGGCGCGCCGGGCCTACGCGGCAATGAATGATCTGCTGGACGAAGTGTTTGCCTGAGCATCCTGACTGAACGGGGCGCCGGCGGTTCAGCCGGCGCCGCCAGCGACGATCACACGCACCGCTTCCAGATGGCAGTGCGCCTCGCTCAAATGTTTTTCCAGCAGGCGGGTCTGCTGTTCCAGAAACATTACTTCCTCTTCGCGTACCGCCGGATTTTTCTCGCGTAATGCTTTCAGGCGTTCGAGCTCCTGCCGCTGATGCAGACGCATGCGGGTCAGGGCGTCATCGATGGTTTTGCCGGCCTGTTCGGCGGCGCGTTTTTCATCTTCCTTGAGCAGTTTTTCCAGCAGTGATTTCTGGCTGGAGACGATCTTGCGCGCCAGTGGCTTTTCCATTTTGTGGCATTGCCGGCACAGCGCCTCGAACTGGATGGTCTGGCCCAGTTCGTTGCCGCGCCCGTCGAGCAGATGGCGGATCAGAGTGGTCGGCAGAAAGCGGTCGGCCTGCAAATGCCGGGGGGCCAGATAATCGATGGTGTAAATGGTTTCCAGCAACAGGGTGCCGGCCTTGATTCTCGGGTTTTTCAGCAGCGAGACGGAAGCCTTGCCGCGGTCGGCGCCGAGGATCATGTCCAGCACGCCGTCCAGCATCGGGTGCTCCCAGGTGAGAAACTGCATGTCGTCGCGGGCCAGCGCGGTGGGGCGGTGGTCGGTGACGGTGATGCCTTCTTCGGGCAGGCCGGGGAAAGGCTCGCGCAGGTGGTTGCCGGGCCGCAATATCCAGGCCTGCTCGGAATGTTCTTCTTGTTCCACGCCGTATTGGTCGAACACCTGACCGAGGAACGGCATGGGTGAGCTGGCATCCGCTTCGCCCAACTGGGCGCGCAGTATTTCGGCGCGGTGAGGGTCGCAGGAGGCCAGCTCCAGCAGCCGGTCGCGGCCGCTTTCCAGCAACTGGCGAAGCTCGTCGTTCAGTGTCTGGGTGGTGCGGATCAGCGCTTCCACCAGCGCCTCGTCCTGCGGTTGCGCCAGCGCCGCCAGCAGTGCGGTGCGCGTGCGCTGGCTCAGTTCATGGCCGGCCGGATTGGTATGTTCGAAGGCGTTCATGCCCTCCTGATACCAGCGGAACAGCACCGCCTGCGGATGGGCGTCCAGGTAGGGCACATGAATGTGCACTGCGTGACGCTGGCCAATACGATCCAGGCGGCCGATGCGCTGTTCCAGCAGATCCGGGTTGAGCGGCAGGTCCAGCAGTACCAGATGATGGGCGAACTGGAAGTTGCGTCCTTCCGAGCCGATTTCCGAGCAGATCAGAGCCTGGGCGCCGTCCACGTCGTCGGCGAAATAGGCGGCGGCCCGATCGCGTTCGATCAGGTCCATGTCCTCGTGGAAGACCGCCACGCTCATGCCCAGCTTGTAGCCGCAATGGGCGTGCAGGTCGATGGCGGTATCACGGTGGGCGCAGATCACCAGCACCTTGTCGTGGCGGTGTTCCTTGAAGAATGATTCCAGCCAGGCTACGCGCGGGTCCGTGGCGCACCAGCGGTCGTCCGGGAAAGCCCGCTCCGGGCACAGCCACAGGTCCAGGTCTTCATCTTCGATCCGGTAGTGGTCCGGCGTCGGCAGGGCGTAGCCCTGCACCTGGCGCTGCGGAAAACCGGCGACGTTGTGGCGCGTATTGCGAAACAGCACCCGTCCGGGCCCGAAGCGATCCAGCAGTTCCGTGAGTATTTTCCCGCGGTTGGATTCGTCCACCGATTCGCCCGGGAGCAGAGCCTGGATTTGCTGCCGGGCTTGCGCGGACCAGTGCGGGTTGTCGTGCAGCTCTCCCGCCAGTGCGGCGATCTGGTGGTAATCCTGTTGTTCGGCGATGAATGCTTCCAGGCTTGGGTAGCGATCCGGGTCCAGCAGTCGCAGCCGGGCGAAGTGGCTTTCCGGGCCGAGCTGCTCCGGTGTCGCGGTCAGCAGCAACAGGCCGTGCGCGGCACGGGCGATATTTTCCACGCGCAGATAAGCCTGCGAAGGAGCCTGCGGGGTCCAGGCCAGGTGATGGGCTTCGTCCACCACCAGCAAATCCCATTCGGCGCCGGCCAGCGCGTCGATGTCGCAGCCTTCCAGAAAAGACCGGCTGCACAGCACCAGTTGCTCGGAAAGATAGGGATTGTCGCGTGGCGGCGGAGCCTGTCCGCTTTGTTCCGCGATGATGTCGGCGAGCATGTCCTTGATGCCGTCGGCGCTGCCGGCGCCCAGCGCCTCCAGACGGGATTCATCGAAGATCGAAAAGCGCAGATTGAAACGCCGGGCCATCTCCACGAACCACTGGTGCACCAGGGCATCGGGAACCACCACCAGCACACGCTCCGCGCGCCCGCTGTACAGTTGCTGGTGCAGAATCAGGCCGGCCTCGATGGTTTTGCCGAGCCCCACTTCGTCGGCCAGCAATACCCGTGGCGCGTAGCGTTGCGCCACCTGGTCGGCGATGAACAACTGATGGCCGATCAGGTCCACGCGCGGCCCGCGCAAACCCCGCACCGGGGATTGCTGGCTGGCGGCACGGGCTTGCAGAGCGTTGACCCGCAATTCGAACCAGCGGTTGGACGACAATTGATTGGTGAGCAGCCGCTCCAGCGCGCCGTTCAGGCGCAAGGTGTGGCCGAGCCGGGATTCGGGAACCGGTTGAACATTGTCCGGCTCGCCGGCCGGATGGGCCAGATAGATCAGCAGACCATTGAGATCGTTGACCTCGACCACTGTCAGGTCGAGCCCGTCGGTGGTGGTCAGCACGTCGCCGGGATCGAATCGGATGCGTGACAACGGCGCATTGTTTTTGGCGTAGGTGCGCTCTTCTTCCACCGCGGGGTAGCTGACGGTCACCAGCCGGTAATCCACGTCCTTGATCAGGCCAAGGCCCAGTTCGGTCTCGGATTCGCTCAGCCAGCGCTGGCCAGGGGTAAAATCGGTCATGAATTTCTGCTATCGGCCTTCGGATTCCGGAGGCGGGATTATACGGGTTTGTGCTGGGCGGTTCGATGGTGGAGCCTGCCGCTTGACGCCGCCAGCGTATTTGTTCGTAATCCGGACATAGTTCCGGCAACCAGAGAACCCCCATGGGTGATGTCGTCCCTTTCAGGCAACCTGCTTCACGGAAACCCCGCAAGGGTCTGTGCCAGCATGGCTTCCACAAATGGAAGGTGGTCAAGGACACTGAATTCGACAGCAAACAGGGGCGGCTGGTTACCCGTTACCGCTGCCAGCGCTGCGGCAAGGAAAAGGTGGAAGGACACTGAGTGGAGGAACATTGAAATGCTGGAGCTGAAACCCCGCTGTGAACGTTGCCAGAGTGAGCTGACCGCGAACAGTGAAGCTTACATCTGCTCTTATGAGTGTACTTTCTGCGCCGCCTGCCACACGGCCCTGAAAGCGGTGTGCCCGAATTGCGGCGGCGAGCTGGTACGCCGGCCCCGCCGCCGTGCCGCGAGCGGCGACGAAGGAGGGCGGACATGAGCGCGGAAACCTGGCAACTGGACACCGCCTCCACCTACAGTGTGCCGGTGGCCTGGTACGCTGCCGCCGGCGCGCCGGCGCGCGCCAACGTGGTGTTGATGGCGGCATTGGGTGTGGCGGCCGGTTTCTACCGGAAATTCGCCACCGATCTCGCCGGGCGCGGTTTCAACGTGGCGCTGATGGAACAGCGTGGCTACGGTGACAGCGCCCTGCGGCCCTCTCGCCGTCAGGACTGGGGCTTTGCCGAGGTTCTTGATGAAGATCTGCCCGCCACCCTGGAGCGGGTGCGCGAAAAGGCTCCGCAACTGCCTCTGTTGTTGATGGGGCACAGCCTGGGTGGGCACTATGCGGCCATCTATGCGGGCCTGCATGCCGCGCAGATCGATGGTGTAGTGATGATCGCCACCGGCAGCCCCTGGTGGCGTGCCTTCCAGGGGCGCACCCGCCGGTTGGTGCATCAGCTCACCTACCTGATTCCTGTCGCCGGTCTGCTGCTCGGTTATTATCCTGGCGAGCGCATTGGCTTTGGCGGTCGTGAAGCGCGTACGCTGATGCTCGACTGGCGGGATCTGGCGCGCAGCAACCGGTATTCCGCGCGGGGGCTGCGGCAGGATCTGGAAGCCGGCATTGCCGAGTACGCCGGCCCGGTACTGGCGGTGCGTTTCGCCGACGATCCTTTCGCGCCGCAAGCGGCGGTGGAAGCGGTGACCGGCAAATTCGCCCGCGCCGATCTGACGCAACGGGTGCTTGATGCCGGGCAACTGGGCGACAAGGCTGATCATTTCCGCTGGGCGCGACAGGCCAGCGCCGTGGGCCGGATCGTGGATGACTGGCAGCGGGAAAAATACCATGAGTAGCTACGGGACCGGATCTTGGCTGCACCTGTTCTGATTTTTGATTCCGGCGTCGGCGGGCTGTCGGTGGCGCGAGCATTGCGTGATCGCCTGCCCGGTGCGCCGCTGGCCTATGTGTGTGATAACGCCGCCATGCCTTATGGCACCAAGCCGGACGGCTGGCTGGTGCGGCGCATCGTTGCGGTTTGCCAGGCGGCGCTGGCGGCGAGCGCCGCCCAGGCGCTGGTGGTGGCGTGCAATACGGCCAGCACTCTGGCCCTGGAGGCATTGCGTGCGCAACTGACGGTGCCGGTGATCGGCACGGTTCCCGCCATCAAGCCGGCGGCGCATCTGACGCGCAGCGGCGTCATCGGCCTGCTGGCTACCACGGCGACGGTGGGCCGGCCTTATACGGACCGCCTGATCGCCGACTTTGCCTGCCAGTGCCGGGTGGTGCGGGTGGCCGCCGACGCCCTGGTGATGCAGGCCGAGCGTCAGGTGGCTGGCGCAGGGGTGGAAACGGCGGTGGTCGAGGATTGTCTGGCGCCGCTGTGGCGGGAACCGGAACTGGATACCGTGGTGCTGGGGTGTACCCATTTTCCTCTGCTCAACGAGACGCTGGCGGCTTGCGCTCCCCGTCCGCTTCAATGGATCGATTCCGGATCGGCCATTGCCCGGCGGGTGGTGCAGGTGCTGGGCGAGCGGATCACCGCCGATACCGGCGTGGCGTGTTCATGGAGCACCGCGCCGGCCTCGGCGGGGTTGGTGGCGGGGCTGGCCGGTTTCGGTTTCGCGGCGCCGCACCTACTGGCAGTGAGCGAACGGGTCACGGTGGGCGTGGCGGGCCAGCCATGATCCGTCATGCCGCCGGTTTCGTTGCCGTTCCGGCGGGTGCCCGGGTGTGATCGATGAAGTCGATCAGGGCCTGCCAACTGGTGCGATCCGCGCCGGGATCGTATTTCAGCGGCAGATCGAAACGGCGGCCGTATTCGTCCGCCTTGGGATTGGTGAAGGCATGCTGGGCGCCCGGGAAGGTCAGTAATTCGAAGGACAGATTGGCGGCGGTCAGCTCGTTGACCAGGGCGTTGATCTGCGCACGGGGTACCAGCTTGTCACTGAGCCCGGTGGCAATGAACAGGCGGCCCTTGAAGGTGCCCTCTTGCAAGGGGGCGGCATCGGTGGCAAGCGGGGCGCTGAACACGGCGGCGCCGGCCAGATCCTCGCCCTGGCGCACCATGTCCATGACGATGCCGCCGCCAAAGCCGTAGCCGATGGCGAAAATGCGTTTGTCATCGACGTATTGCTGGTCGCGCAGGATCGATTTGGCCGCATCGAAGCGCTCCTTCACCACCTGCGGGTGAGCCAGCGCCTGTTTGACCATCTGCTCGGCGTCGTCAGGGTGGCCGGCCACTTCGCCGTTGCCGTAAACATCCACGGCAAGGGCTTCATAGCCTTCTTCCGCCAGCATCCGTGCGCGGTCGCGGGCGTACTGGTCCAGCCCCCAGCGTTCATGCACGACGATCACGCCGGCGGTGATTCTGGACTGGTCCGCGTTGATGAACAGTACGCCGGTGCCCTGCCCGTCGGGCAGCGTGACCGGTTGCTGGATGACGTCCGCCTGGGCGAGGCCGGAACAAACCAGTGCGGGGAGGGCTACCAGAGCTGCCAGCAGGGTTCTGAGTGGGGTCATCAAATGCTCCTTGAGCAGAGGGGGCCAGAGGTTGGGCTGAACGGGATCAGGGTTGGTCATCCCAGATCCAGCGCAGCGGCTCACCGAAATCATCGTAAATCAGCTTGCGCCGCGCCCGTCTGGTGCGCCGCACGGCGGGTGCGGGCTTGCGTTTGCGAGCGTCGATGGCAGCGGCCACGGCGGACAAATCGGTGCGAGTGGCGGGAGAGCCGGAAGCGAACGACAGCGGCCGATGATTGCCGGGCGCGCCGGCGTCGCGTCCGCTGACGCCACTGGCAACCCGCTGGATGCGTCCACCGCCGGCGAGGTACTGTTCCGTTTCGCGTTGCATTCGCTGGCGTTGCTGCTCTTTACCGCTGCGCACTTTCATGGGTCGGGGGAAGGCGATCTGATCGACCCACCACCATAACAGGCCCGGATGAGCAAGGCCACGACCTTTGATGGGTTACAATCAGCGGAGAGCGACCAATGGAACAACCGGACATGCGGATTTGAGCGCTGCCACCAACAAAATCCCGCCGCAGTGGTGGGTCTACATGCTGCGCTGCGCCGACGACAGCCTTTACACCGGGGTAACCACCGATGTGCTGCGCCGCTGGGAAGAGCACAACCGGGGGCCGAAAGGCGCCCGCTACACCCGCAGCCGCAGACCGGTGCTGCTGGTGCTGTGTGTGCCGGTGCCGGATCGGGCCAGCGCCTGCCGTCTGGAGGCGCGGCTGAAACGCCTGTCGCGGGCTCGCAAGGAACGTTTGATCAAAGCCGTGACCGGACAGGGAAGCGGGTAAATGGTTGCCAACGGCGCCGCGACTTGCTTGACTGCGCACAACCATAATGTGGAGAGGACGCGATGACGCTTTGGCGTACTGTTATTCTGATCTGGCTGGCGGTGACGCTGGCCGGCTGCGGCGTGAACAACATTCCCACCGACGATGAGCAGGTCAAGGCGGCCTGGGCGCAGGTGGAGAACCAGTACCAGCGCCGGGCGGATCTGGTGCCCAACCTGGTGAATACCGTGAAAGCCTACATGAATCACGAGAAGGACACTCTGACGGCGGTTACCGAAGCCCGCGCCAAGGTGGGTTCCATTCAAGTGGATAGCGACACACTGAACAATCCGCAAAAGTTGCACCAGTTCGAGCAGGCACAGCGGCAGTTGAGCTCGGCGCTGAGCCGTTTGATGGTGGTGGTCGAGCGCTACCCGGATCTCAAGTCCAACCAGAACTTCCTGGCGCTGCAATCACAACTGGAAGGCACGGAAAACCGCATCGCGGTGGCCCGCCGTGATTACATCCAGGCGGTGCAGAAATACAACACCGAGATTCGCACCTTCCCGGGCCGTATCTGGCACAGCCTGCTCTATAGCGACATGAAAGTACGGCCCAATTTCGAGGCCACCACGAAGGGAGCCGAGCAGGCCCCCAAAGTGAATTTCGGAGAATAGGTGAATTCCAAACCATGATGATATGGCGTGCGTTTCCGCTGGTATTGATGCTGCTGGCGGCACTGCCGGCCTGGGCGGCGCCGGATTTTCCGGCGCTCACCGGCCGTGTCGTTGACAATGCCCATCTGCTGACAGCCGCTCAGCAACAGGCACTCGATGCGAAGCTGGCGGCGGCGGAGCAAAAAAGCTCCAGCCAGGTGGTGGTGGTGACGCTGCCCGACCTGCAAGGGCTGACCATCGAGCAGTATGGTTATCAACTGGGCCGCCACTGGGGCATTGGCCAGAAGGGCAAGGACAACGGCGTGCTGCTGATTGTCGCACCCCACCAGCACAAGGTGCGTATCGAGGTCGGCTATGGCCTGGAAGGCTCGCTGACCGATGCGCTGTCGTCGCTGATCATCCAGAATGACATTCTGCCGGCCTTTCGCAAGGGCGATTACGCGGCCGGCATCAGCAATGGTGTGGATGGCATCCTCAAGGCCATCGCCGGTGAATACAAGGCCGCCGCTCCAGTGCATCGCGGGCACAAATCCGGCGCGGCGCTGCTGTATATGCTCGGTCTGCTGGTGATCACCTTTTTCCTCACCTTTGTCGGTTTCGGCGGCGGCGGGGGCCGGCGTCGTGGCGGCCTGCTGTTCCTGCCCATCGGCCTGGGCGGTTTCGGTGGCGGTGGTTTCGGCGGTGGCGGCTTTGGAGGGGGCGGCTTCGGCGGCGGTGGTGGTGGTTTCGGTGGCGGCGGCGCCTCGGGAGGCTGGTAATGAAGTGGCTCACTGACGAGGATCGCGCAAAGGTGGAAGCGGCCATTGCCGAGATCGAGAAACAGAGTGATGCCGAACTGGTCACGGTGTTGGCCAGACAGGCGGACGACTATCGCTATATCCCGCTGATGTGCGCTGCGTTGCTGTCGCTGCTGGTACCGCTGGCGCTGGTCTTCGTTCCGCTGTGGACCAGCCCGTTGCAGATTTTGCTGGCGCAGTGGACCGTGCTGGTGGTGCTCGGGCTGGTGCTGCACTGGCAGCCGTTGAAAATGGCGCTGGTGCCTCGCCGCATCAAGCGGTGGCGCGCCGGTAATCTGGCCCGCCGCCTGTTCCTCGAACACAACCTGCACCATACAAGGGGCGCCACTGGCGTGCTGCTGTTCGTTTCCGACGCGGAACGCTACGTGGAGATCATCGCCGACCGGGGGATTTCCGAGCAGGTTCCCGATGCGCAATGGCAGAGTATCGTTGATGCGTTCGTGGTGCGTGTGAAACGTGACGAAGTGCTGGACGGTTTCCTGGAGTGCGTGGCTGCCTGCGGCGAACATCTGATTCGCCACGTTCCCGCCACGGACCAGAAAAACGAATTGCCCAACCGCATGGTTGTGCTCTGAACAGGCCGGCGGCTTCGGCGTTGCCGGTGTGAGCCGCCCCTCTTTCACCAGAAACAGGCGTATATCATGAATCGCATGATCGAAGTTGCGCGTAACAGTGTCCAGACCTGGGAAATCGACCAGATGGGACACCTGAACGTCCAGTTCTATGTGGACCGGGCCATGGATGGGTTGGCGTCACTGGCCGTTCAGCTCGGGCTTGGCCGTGAATACCAGCGCCACCAGGGGCAGTCCCTGGTGGCGAAAGAGCTGCATATCCGTTTCCTCAAGGAGCGGCGCGGGGGTTCCCCCTTTTTCCTGCGCGCGGGGGTATTGAACGCCGATGAGACGGCGTTGAAGGTGTATCAGGAGATGGTGGATACCACCTCCGGTGAGGTGGCGGCGACCTACATTCTTGATCTGGAAATGCGTGAAACGTGCAGCCATCGGGTTTGTTCCGTGCCGAAGGCGGCGCGGGAAAAGGCTCTGGCGCTGCAAGCCGAGCTGCCTGATCACGGCCGGCCGCGGGGGCTGGAGATGGCGCCGCCGCGTCCTGCCCTGACGCTGCCGCAGGCGGAATCCATGGGGCTGATCCCGACTTTTCAGGGGCTCGCCCGTCCCGAGCAATGCGACCAGGGCGGCTGGTTGAGCCTGCGTCACTTCATGGGAATGATCTCCAACTCCATCCCCAATCTGCTGGTACAGACCGGCGGCGGTGATCGCAGCGCCACGCCGAACGTCGGCGGCGCGGCGCTGGAATACCGTTTCGTCTACCGCCGCTACCCACGGGCGGACGATGTGATCGTGTTGCGCAGCGGGCTGCGTGATCTGGGCGGCAAGACCTATACCTGGTGCCACTGGATGTTCGATCTGGAAAGCGGCGAGGCGCTGGCCAGCGCGGAAACCGTGGCCATTTCCCTGGATCTGCAGGCGCGCAAGGCGATTGCGGTTCCGGATGCCATGCGCGAGAAACTGCAAACACTGTTGATCGAAGGGCTGAAAGCCTGACCGGCGGGAGCTGATGGTTTGCGGCGGGATAGCGCCGCCAGCCATATCGTCAGTCGCTGAAAAGGCTGTTGAGCTCGGCGTGCGGCGCGTTGTCGGCGAAGCCGTCGAATTGTCCTTGTGCCAACGCCCGAGCGGCTCGCATGGCGCCTCCCCAGGCGGCGCCGGCCAGAGCACCACCGACGCTGACGCGGCGCACGCCCATGTCGGCGAGTTCTTGCAGAGATAGTGGGGAGGGGCGCCCCACGAGGACATTGACCGGCTTGGGAGCGACGGTTTTCACCAGCGTCTGGATATGCTGAGGGATGGCCAGCCCCGGTGCGTAAAGGCAGTCCGCACCCGCGGCGGCATAAGCCTGCAACCGCCGCAGTGATTCGTTCAGCGGATCGTCATGGCCCACCAGAAAACATTCGGCGCGCGCGATCAGCATGACCTCTTCCCCCGAAGCGTCGATGGCGGCGCGTGCGGCACGCAGGCGCGCCACCGCCTCTTCGAGATCGTATAGCGGCTGGTTGGCGTCGCCGGTGGCATCCTCGATGGACAGCCCGGCGATGCCGGTATCGATGCAGCGGCGCACGTTGTCCTGCAACTCTTTCAGATCGCTGGCGTAGCCATCCTCGAAATCGGCATTGACCGGCAGATCCGTTGCCGCCACGATGGCTCGACAGTTGGCCAGCACCTGATCGATACCCATGGTGTTGTCCGGTTGGCCTTGCGACCAGGCAAAACCCGAACTGGTGGTGGCCAGAGCCTTGAAACCGAGATGGGCCAGCAGCCGTGCGGAGCCAATGTCCCATGGGTTGGGGATCAGAAAGCAACCCTGCTCGTGCAGCTTGCGGAAGGCGGCGCGGCGGGCGGCAAAAGGTGAAGTTTTCATGCCGCCAGTGTGAGCCCGGGCCGGTAAAGGCGCAAGCCTTGCCGTGGGCTTGCCATTGACCATCACTGCAATGGACCGTATGACAGCGACCATGAAACTGGCGATTATTGGCGACATCCACGGGTTCTGGGACGATCACGATACGGCGTTTTTCAACGCATCCGATTATGATGGACTGTTGTTCGTCGGCGATTTCGCACGCTGGACCAACAGCCTGCCGGTGGCACGCAAGCTGGCCGGTCTGACCCGGCCGGCCTGGGCGATTCCGGGCAATCACGATGCGGTGTCGCCCTCGCAATTGATGGCCGAGATCAAGGGGCGGCGCTTGCTGCGTGCCCTGACCGGCATCGGCATGGATTACCGTGTGCGCAAACTGGCCGAGGCTCTCGGGCCGATCCGGTTGAGAGGGTTCTCAATGGACAAGCTGGGCGACGGGCTGGGACTGCTGACGGCGCGGCCGCATGCCATGGGGCCGGATCGGTTTTATTACCAGGGGTATATGAAACGCCGGTTCGGCGTGGCCGACTACGACGCCAGCGGCAAAAAACTCAAGGCGCTGGTCGATCAGGCTCCGGAGCGGCTGATCATTCTGGCGCACAACGGCCCAGCGGGGCTGGGGGAAACGCCGGACTCTCCTTTCGGCAATGATTTCAAACCGGGTCATGGGGATTTCGGTGATCCGGATTTGCGTGCCGCCATCGATTACGCTCGGCGCAGCGGCCGCCAAGTGCTGGCGGTGGTAGCGGGGCACATGCATCACCATAACAGAAAAACCGGCAACAGCAGGAAGATCTGGGCACAGGATGGCGAAACGCTTTACATCAACGCCGCACAGGTGCCGAGAATAAAAAGAAAAACCGGCCTTCGGCATCACATTGCACTGACCATCGACGACGCTTCCCTGACGGCGGAAACCCTGTGGATTACCGAGCAGGGCGAGATTCAATCCCGCATTCCCATGGCCGATTCAGACGCCTGATTTGCGCTCGCGTGCCATTTATACCGTTTGCCATGAATAGCGATTGGTAGTATCCAGAAAGGCCTCTTCCATCATAGCGAGAGGCACAGAATAACATGTTGAAATCCTTTTTCTTTTCTGCTTTTGCGGCAGTATTGATGATTTTGGCCGGGACAGCCGGGGCCGCGGAGAAGACTCCGCTGCGTATTGCTTTCATCGATCCATTGAGTGGCCCCATGGCGGGTGTGGGTGTGCCCGCTCTTGCGCAAATGAAATTTGAAGCCAACCGCATCAACAAGGAAGAAGGCGGTATCAACGGCCACAAAGTCGAGATCGTCGCCTTCGACAACAAGCTCAGCCCGCAGCAGACTCTGGTGCAATTCCAGAAAGCCGTGGACGACGGCATCCGCTACATGGCGCTGGCCGATGGCGACAGTTTTGCATCGGCGTTGCTCAATGCCGTCAACAAGCACAACCAGCGCAACCCGAAAGATCCGGTGTTGTATCTGAACTACGGCGCCATAGGGCCGGAGTTCACCAATGCCCGGTGTTCGTTCTGGCACTTCCTGTTTGACGACAACACAGACATGAAGATGAACATCCTCACGGACTGGGTGGCCAAGCAGAAGAACATTCACAAGGTCTTTCTGATCAATCAGGACTACGGATTCGGTCACCGGGTCGCGGAGGACGCACGAAAAATGCTGAAAGAGAAACGTCCTGACATCAAGATCGTCGGTGACGTGTTCCATCCTCTCGCCAAGGTCAAGGATTTCACTCCCTACGTGACCCAGATCAAGCAGTCCGGAGCAGACGCCGTGATCACCGGCAACTGGGGCCAGGATATCAGCCTGCTGGTCAAGGCCGCGGACAGCCTGGGGCTGAAGATTCCGTTCGTGACCTATTATTCCAACAGCCCTGGCACGCCCAGCGCCATGGGCAAGAGCGGGGTGAATCGCGTCTATCTGGTGTGGGGCTACAACGGCGATTACAAAAATCCGCAGATGGCCAAGCGCCAGGAAGCGATGAAGAAAGAAACCGGCTATGACTACGGCGACATTCGTCAGATCTACATGCTCGGAATGCTGAAAAAGGCAGCGGAAAAAGCCGACAGCATTGATCCCACCAAAGTGGCCTTCGCGCTGGAAGGGCTGACCTATGATGGTCCCGTGGGGCCGGTGACCATGCGCGCCAAGGATCACCAGATCGAAGAGCCGATGTTCGTTTCCGTGTTCACCGACAACATGAAATACGGGTATGGCAAGACCGATGGTTTGAATTTCCATGCCATCGAGAAATTCACCGCCGAGCAGGGTGAAATGCCGACCACCTGCCACATGCGCCGCCCGAAACAATAACGAGGGTGACACAGGCGTAAAAAAAGCATGATATCCTGATCCCGGATTTCC
This sequence comes from uncultured Alcanivorax sp., assembly GCA_964391345.1. Classification (GTDB taxonomy): domain Bacteria; phylum Pseudomonadota; class Gammaproteobacteria; order Pseudomonadales; family Alcanivoracaceae; genus Alloalcanivorax. Next base: position 10,338 of record CAYMKZ010000030.1, on the reverse strand, counting down.
TCGCCGATAGCCGTGGGAGAAGCGGTAACCGGTCGGGAATCCGGGATACCATCAAGCCCGTGACAAGATGGCGCACTGCGTGAGAGGCTGTGCCGCCAGAGCGGGAGCTTGATGCTTGCCGCTATCGTTGTGTCCATTTGAGAACCAAGAATGAAAAAACTCCACGCTATTGCGTTCCGTGCTGTTGCATGGCCGGTTGGGGTGCTGTCCGGCTGTTTGCTGTCGTCCACCGCGATGGCCGCGGACAGCGGCCCGGTGCTGAATCTGACTTCGACCTGGCCCGGCCTGCTGGCACTGGTCATCTTTATCGGCGCCTACCTGCTGGTGGCCACGGAAGAATACACGGACCTGCGCAAGTCCACGCCGGTGGTGCTGGCCGCCGGGCTGATCTGGTTGCTGATCGCGGGTTATGTTCGATTCACTGGCCTGGATGCGCCAGTGGAGCAAGCGCTCGTCGAGACCTTCACCAATTTCGCCAGCCTGTTCCTGTTCCTGCTGGTGGCGATGGCCTATGTCAATGCCATGACCGACCGGCACGTTTTCGAAGTCTTGCGTGGTTGGCTGGTGGCGCGCCGCTTCACTTACCGGCAGTTGTTCTGGATCACCGGCTTTCTGTCTTTCTTCATGTCCTCTGCCATCGACAACCTCACCACCGCGCTGGTGATGGGCACGGTGGTGATGGTGGTGGGCGGCGGGAGCCGGCGTTTCGTGACCCTGGCCTGTATCAATGTCGTTGTCAGCGCCAACGCCGGGGGCGCGTTCAGCCCGTTCGGCGACATCACTACGCTGATGGTCTGGCAAACCGGCATACTCGACTTCGTCAGGTTTTTCCGATTGTTCGTGCCGGCGCTGGCCAACTTCGTGGTGCCCGCTGCCATCATGTATTTCGCCGTTCCCGCCGACGCGCCGGAGGCCGGTTCGCAGGTGCCCCACATGCGGCGCGGTGGCCGGGCGGTGATCGCGCTGTTTGCCCTGACCGTTGCCACGGCGGTGCTGGGGCATGGCGTACTCGGGTTGCCTCCCTATTTCGGCATGATGGTGGGGTTGGCCTATTTGCAGCTGCTGATGTTCTATCTGAGAAAAACAGCGCCAGCGCGGGCACCTGTGATGGACCCGTCAGCGGATCTTGTTCCCGCCATGGAGATCGATGAACGGGGGGAAAGGGAGCCTGCTTCGCGCTTCAGTGTGCTGGTGCATGTGGCCAACGTGGAATGGGACACGCTGCTGTTTTTCTACGGCGTGCTGTTGTGTATTGGCGGGCTGGCGTTTCTCGGTTATCTGACGGTACTGGCCAAGGTGCTTTATCTGCAATGGGGCGCCACTTGGGCCGATATCACCGTGGGGGTGCTGTCGGCGGTGATCGACAACATTCCGATCATGGCCGCCGTGGTGAAGATGAACCCCAGCATGCCGGACGGACAGTGGTTGCTGGTGACGCTCACCGCTGGCGTCGGTGGCAGCTTGTTGTCGGTGGGCTCGGCGGCCGGCGTGGCGCTGATGGGACAGGCACGCGGCGCCTACACTTTCATGTCGCACATGAAATGGAGTTGGGCCGTGGCGCTGGGCTATGTCGCCTCGATTCTCGCGCACCTGGCGATCAATGCGAGCCTGTTCTAGCCGTGATTGCCGGGGCCGGACGACGGTACCCCGGCTCAGCCACGCCCCATGGCGTAGAACTCGTCGTTCGGCCGCATGCTGGTAACGTTCGCCATGCTGTTGGACAAACCGAAGAAGGATGCGATACCGGCGATGTCCCAGATATCGTCCATGTCGAAGCCGTGCTGTTTCAGGGTATCGAAGTCCTGGTCGTCAATGGCGTAGGCCTGGGTGGATACTTTCAATGCGAAATCGAGCATGGCTCTTTGCCGTGGCGTGATGTCGGCCTTGCGGTAGTTGGCGGCCACCTGGTCCGCCAGCAGCGGGTTCTTGGCGCGAATGCGCAGAATGGCGCCGTGCGCCACCACGCAGTACTGACATTGATTGGCGCTGCTGGTAGCGACCACGATCATCTCGCGCTCGGCCTTGGTGACGTTGCCAGGCTTTTCCATCAGCGCATCGTGGTAGGCGAAGAAAGCGCGGAACTCGTCGGGCCGGTAGGCCAGCACCAGAAAGACATTGGGCACGAACCCGGATTTCTCCTGCACCGCCAGGATGCGTTCGCGGATGTCCTCCGGCAGATCCTTGATTTCGGGAACCGGGAAACGGCTGATCTTCGGGGTGGTCGTTGCGGTCATATCAAGCTCCGGACGATGAAAGGCAAACGGGCAAAACAGGCCGTGGAACGGCTTCCCGTCTGAGAGGAACTGATGATGATACGCCGTGAGCACGGCGGCAGAAACTTCGGGAATGCGATCGAGAGGGTGATCGAGAGGGTGACCGGATGCGGGCCTGGCCACCGAGGCCGGGACAGACCCGTTGAAGATGGTAGCAAGGGGCGGACTTGAACCGCCGACCCCAGCATTATGAGTGCTGTGCTCTAACCGGCTGAGCTACCTTGCCACGAGTGCCCGAAGTCTGGATTCTTCGAGGCCGCGAATTGTCCGCGAGCACGCTGGCCCTGTCAAGAACGGTAGCGATCCGGTGGTGGCAAAACAGCCAGACCGCTCATTTGCTGATCGCCTTTTTTGCTATTGATAATTATTATCATTTATGATCAAATCAATACTTGACTGATTTGCTGGGTCTTTATAGCCTTGTCTATGATTCACGTACTAAAGGTGTGGGTATGCGCTTGACCACCAAGGGCCGCTATGCGGTAACCGCCATGCTGGATTTGGCGTTGCATGCGGACGGCGGCCCGGTATCACTGGCGGATATCTCCGAACGTCAGGGGATTTCCATCTCTTACCTGGAGCAACTGTTTTCCAAGCTGCGTCGGCGGCAACTGGTCAACAGTGTGCGCGGGCCGGGCGGTGGATACCAGTTGAGCCGTTGCAGCGACGACATCAATGTCGCCGAGGTGATTGCCGCGGTGGACGAAACCGTGGACGCCACCCGCTGTGGCGGCCAGGGCGACTGCCAGGAGGGGCTCACCTGCCTGACTCACTATCTGTGGTGTGACCTGTCCGACCAGATTCAGGATTTTCTCACCGGCATCAGCCTCGGCGAACTGGTCAGCCGCCACGAAGTGAGAGTCGTGGCGCGGCGCCAGGACGCCTACCAGAATCGCGTACCCGTCAGCACGCTTTGAGCTTCTTTCCTGTCTCCATAGACGAGCAATTTCCCGACATGTCGCAAGCGGTTTATCTTGATTACGCCGCCACCACCCCGGTGGACCCGCGGGTGGTGGAGGCGATGGTCCGTCATCTGGGCCCGGACGCCGTGTTCGGCAACCCGGCGTCGCGCAGCCACCTGTACGGCTGGTTGGCGGAAGAGGCAGTGGAAAACGCCCGCCGCCAGGTGGCCGATGCCCTCCACGCGGACCCCCGTGAAATCGTCTGGACCAGCGGCGCCACGGAAGCCGACAACCTGGCCGTGAAGGGCGTTGTCGAGCACCACGGCGGCGGGCACGTCATCACCTCCCTGACGGAACACAAGGCGATACTGGACCCCTGCCGCTGGCTGGAACGCCAGGGCCTGGCCCAGATCACGTACCTGCAACCGGCGGCGGATGGCCGCATCGATCCGGCCGACGTGCAGGCGGCGTTGCGGGACGACACGGTGCTGGTGTCGATCATGCACGCCAACAACGAAACCGGCGTCATCAACGACATCCGTGCCATCGGCGCACTGTGCCGCGAGGCGGGCGTGCTGTTTCACAGCGACGCCGTGCAGACCACCGGCAAGCTGCCGCTGGACGTGCGTGATCTGCCGGTGGATCTGCTCTCACTGTCCGCGCACAAGATCTACGGGCCGAAGGGGGTGGGGGCGCTGTACGTGCGCCGCCATCCGGACGTGCGGATAGCGGCACAGATTCATGGCGGCGGCCATGAGCGCAACATGCGCTCGGGGACGCTGGCCACGCACCAGATCGTCGGCCTTGGCGAGGCGCTGGCCATCGCCGTGGCGCAACGCGACGAAGAACAGACCCGTATCGCCGGGTTGCGCGATCGCCTGTGGCAGGCCATCGAACCGCTCGGCGGCGTGCATCTCAACGGCGAGGGGGCGCCGCGCCTGGCAGGGCATCTGAACGTGGCATTCGAGGGGATCAATGGCGAGATGCTGCTGACGGCGCTCAGCGAGGTGGCGGTGTCTACCGGCTCGGCTTGTACCTCGGCGTCTCTGGAACCGTCTTACGTGCTCAAGGCGATGGGGCTGCCGGATGCGCTGGCGCACAGCGCGATTCGCCTTTCCCTGGGGCGTTTTACCAGCGAGGCGGATGTCGAGCGGGCGGTGGGCAATATCCGGGATGCGGTGTCACGGTTGCGGGGGGCTGTGAAAACCCGAGGTTGAGTTTTTCGGTGGCAGGAGATGACTCTCCAGCAGAGTCCGCCTGCCGTGCCGGGCCTTCTCCCAGGACACGCCGTGAACCCGTCCCTGGGGGCTCGTTTCAGACATCCCTGTCTTCAACGGTCCTGGGAGAAGGCCCGACACGACAGGCTCCGAGGTGCATTGAGGTGTTGTCGGCTTTTCGTGGGTAGGTGGTAGTTAGTAATAAAGAATGGAATCTCGCTACCGCTTGAGGGGCTCTCCGGGCAGAGGGCTTCCAGGACCCTGTTTGGCCAGGGATGGCCAAACGGGAGCGTACAGGGACGTACTTGCAGCGTGTCCTGGAAGCCCTCTGCCCGGAGAGCCCCGGCTTGGAAGGTACAAAACCCATCCACAATAACAAAGGTGAGAATCAAGTAAGGATGAGAGTCAAGCGAGCCGCTCCGCCTCGTGCTTGATGCGCGCCACCATCGAGCGCAGGCCGTTGCCCCGGGTGAGACTGAGGTGGCGGATCAGATCGAGCCGCTCGAAGTAGCCGTCCATGTCATACTCGACCACCTGCTCCGGCGCCTTGCGATTCAGAGCCGTCAACACGATGGCCGCCAGGCCGCGCACGATCAGCGCGTCCGAATCGACACCCAGATAAAGCTTGCCTTCGCTCCTGTCGAAGTCCGTGACCAGCCACACCTGACTCTGACAGCCGCGCACGAAGTTTTCTTCGGTGTGCAGCGCTTCAGGCATGGCCGGCAACTGCTTGCCCAGATCGATGATGTAACGGTAACGCTCTTCCCAATCGTCGAGGAATTCCAGGTCGCCGGCCACGTCCTCGGCGGTAACGTCCTCGCCGAAGCGGATGTCGCGGATATCGAAATCGCTCAAAAAACCATTCCTCTGTTTTCGCGAAGCCGCTCGCACACAGCACGGTGCCTGTGCGTCGGCGTTTGGCGTGCAGGGCCTCAGAACATGCCCAGCTCGATGAGCGCCTCTTCGGTCATCATGTCACGACTCCAGGGCGGGTCAAAGACGATGTCCACTTCGACCTTGTCGATGTTGGGCACCTTGGCCAGACGCTCTTCCACGTCGCCGACCAGCACCGGGCCCATGCCGCAGTTGGGAGCGGTGAGCGTCATGCGCACCTGCGCCACGTTCTCGCCGTCGCGGCGAATCACGTCGCAGCCGTAAACCAGCCCCAGATCGACCACGTTGACGGGAATTTCCGGATCGAAGATGGTACTCAGAGCGTGCCAGAGATCTTCCTCGCGCACCGAGCCGTCGGCATTGGCGGGCTCGAAATGCAGGTCCAGCGGCTCCTGGCCGAGCGCGTCCGCATCGGTGCCGTCGATACGCGCCATGTTGCCGTTGATGGTCACCGTGTAAGTGCCACCCAGCGCCTGGCGCAGATTGACGAAACTGTTCTTGTGGATGGTAATGCGCGTGCCGTCCGGCACCAGCCGGGCGGGGATGTCGCGGGTGACGGCAACGGTACGTTGCAGCTCCCCTTTGGGAATCTCGATGCTCAACTCAGACCTCGTCGATATCTTCCACCGTGAAGCTCTCACCACAACCGCATTCGCCGGTGGCGTTGGGGTTGCGGAACTTGAACAGGCTGTTGACGCCTTCTCTGACGTAATCGATCTCCAGCCCGTTGAGCATGGCCAGCCACTGGCGCGGCACGAACAGGGGGATACCGTCGATGTCGAGGCGCTGGTCGCCGTCCAGGGCGGCATCGACGAATTCCAGCACGTACATGTAGCCGGAACAGCCGGACTCATCCAGATTGAGACGAATGCCCATGGCGCCAGCCCGCTCGATCTCACGGCGGGCCTGGCGGTGGGCGGTTTCGGTCAGATGGATTTCCACCTGGCCGGGTACGAAAGTTTGTACGGTCATGGCACCCTCCTTGCGAGAAGCGCTACAGGAAGGAGCGGACTTTTTCCAGCGCCTGGAACAGCCGCTCCACCTCTTCCAGAGTATTGTAAATGGAAAACGACGCGCGCGCGGTGCCGGGAATGCCCAGGCTGGTCATCAGCGGCATGCAGCAGTGATGGCCGGTGCGCACGGCGATGCCTTGCTGATCCAGCAGGGTACCGATATCGGCCGGGTGCGCGCCTTCCAGCAGGAAGGACAGCACGCCCGCCTTGCCGGGGGCATTGCCGACGATCTTCAGGCCCTCGAATGCCAGCGCCTGACGGGTGGCGGCATGGATCAGCGCTTTCTCGTGCTCGATCAGCGCCGCCCGGTCTTGCTGTTCGAGCCAGTTTATCGCCGCGCCCAGACCGATGACGCCGGCGATGTGCGGCGTGCCCGGCTCGAACTTGTAGGGCAACTGGTTCCAGGTGCTTTTCTCGAAGCTGACCGTCTCGATCATCTCGCCGCCGGTCTGCCAGGGCGGCATGGCCTCCAGCAATTCGCGGCGGCCATACAGCACGCCGATGCCGGTGGGGCCGAATACCTTGTGCCCCGAGAAAGCGTAGAAATCGCAGCCGATTTGCGCCACGTCCACCGGGAAATGGGCCACCGCCTGCGCGCCGTCCACCAGCGTGATGGCGCCGGCGTCGCGCGCCGCCTTCACCCATTTCGCCACCGGATTCACCGTGCCCAGACTGTTGGAGACGTGAGCAAAGGCAGCGATGCGGGTGCGCTCGTTGAGCAGGGCGTAAAACGCGGCTTCATCGACGCTGCCGTCCTCGCGCAGCGGCACCGCTTTCAGGGTCGCGCCGGTGCGCTCGCAGGCCTGCTGCCAGGGGACGATATTGGCGTGATGTTCCAGCGTGGTGACCAGCACTTCATCGCCAGGCTGGAGCCGTTCCCGGGCCACGCACTGGGCCACCAGATTGATGCTTTCGGTGGTGCCCTTGGTCCAGATCACCTCTTCGCGGCGGGCGTTGATGAAGGCGGCGACCGTGGCGCGCGCTGCCTCGAACTGAGCGGTGGCGGCATCGCTCAGGTAATGCGCACCGCGGTGCACGTTGCTGTTCAGTTCGCGGTAATAATGATCGAGAGTGTCGATCACCACCTGCGGTTTCTGCGTGGTGGCGGCGTTGTCCAGGTAGACCAGCGGCTTGCCGTTGACCTGCTGGTGCAGCGTCGGAAACTGATCACGCAGGCGGGTCACGTCGAAGGGCGCCGCTTGCGGGGCCGCTTGTTGAAGAGTATCGAGGCTCATGCCGCCTCCTCGCGCGCATCCGCGTGTTGTGTCAGCTCGCTGGCCAGCCAGGGGCGCACCCACTCGGCGACCTGCGGGTCGGGCAGCATCATCACCAGTTCGTTGACGAAGCCCAGGCTCAGCATGCGCTTGGCTTCGGCCAGCTCGATGCCACGGGATTGCAGGTAGAACTGCTGTTCGGCATCCAGTTGGCCGACGGTGGCGCCGTGGGCGCACTTGACGTCGTCGTTGTAGATTTCCAGCTCCGGCTTGGTGTAGATCTCGGCGCCGGGGTTGAGCAGCAGATTGCGGTTGTTGAGGTCCGCCAGGGTGCCGCTGGCGCCTTCGTGGATGTGAATCCGTCCGTTCAGTATCGCCTTGCCCTTCTCGCCGGCCAGGCCACGATAGTCCTGGTTGGAGGTGCAGTGGGGCACGCGGTGTTCCACGCACAGTTGATTGTCGATGTGGGTGCGTTCGCGGGCCACGAAAATGCCGTGCATGTTCAGTTCGGCGCCGCTCTTGTTGAGCAGCACACGCACGTCGTTGCGGCGCAGCCGGTTGCCGGCCATCAACTGGTAGCTGTCCACCTGGCCGCTGCCGCGCTGGTCGATCAACAGCGTGCCGATGTGCAGGCTGTCGTCCCGGTCGGCTTGCAGGCGGTAGTGGGTCAGCCGGCTGTTGTCGGCGGTTTCGATGACGGTCACGGCGTTGGTCAGCACCGGGCCGTCGGCCAGGTACTGTTCCACCAGCGACAATCGACTGCCGGTGCCGAGCTTCACTTCCAGACGCACGTTGCAGTGCGCCGGCGCCGTGCTGGCGGCGTAGATCAGTACCTGAACGGTGTCGCTGATGTCGGCATGGGCGGCGACGTCGAGTGTCACGGCGTCTTCCAGGGCGGCGCCGTTGTACAGGGCGAACGGGTTGGCGAGGTCATTCAGGCGCTCGGCCCGGCGGCTCAGTGTCACCCCGTCGGGCAGTTCGCTGCGGCTTTCATCCAGACGGCCGTTGACGATCACCAGCCGGTAGCGGCCCAGTTTCGGCAACTCGGCCGGCGCTTCTCCTGCGGCGCGGGCCTGCAAGTGACCGTCCGCCAGCGGCAGGATCGAGGTGTATTTCCAGGCTTCGGTCTTGCGTCCCGGAAAAGCGGCCTGTTGCAGCGCACGCAGGCTGGCTTGGTGGAGCGGGTCCAGCGCCGGCGTGGCGGCTTGCTGGCGAGCGCTGGCCAGAGCCTGATCTTTCACGGCTTCGGGTACGGCGACGGGTGTGTTCATGCGGTTGCGTCCTTCTCCCCGGTCAGCCAGCCATAGCCTTTCTCTTCCAGCTCCAGGGCCAGTTCCTTGCCGCCGGACTTGATGATCTGCCCGCCGGCCAGTACGTGCACTTTGTCCGGCACGATGTAGTCCAGCAGCCGCTGATAGTGAGTCACCAGCACGATGCCGCGCTCCGGGCTGCGCAGCGAGTTGACGCCACGGGCGACGGTTTGCAGGGCGTCGATGTCGAGCCCGGAGTCGGTTTCGTCGAGCAGTGCCAGTTTCGGCTCCAGCAGCAGCATCTGCATGATTTCGTTGCGCTTCTTCTCGCCGCCGGAGAAGCCCTCGTTGACGCCGCGCTTGAGAAACTGGGCGTCCAGATCCACCTGCTTGCAGGCTTCACGCGCCTTGCGCAGCAGCGTCACCGCGTCCCAGGGCTCTTTGCCTTGCGCGGCGCGGGTGGCTTCCAGCGAGGCCTTGAGGAATTCCATGTTGGAAACGCCGGGGATCTCCACCGGGTACTGGAAGGCCAGAAACAGGCCCAACCGGGCGCGCTCTTCCGGCTCCAACTCCGCCAGGCTGGTGCCTTCGAACAGCGCCTGCCCGCCGGTGATGGCGTAATGGTCGCGGCCCGCCAGCACGTTGGCCAGCGTCGATTTGCCGGAGCCATTGGGCCCCATGATGGCGTGAACTTCCCCCGGCTTGACGGTGAGATTCAGGCCGGTGAGGATGGGTTTGCCGTCAACGGCGGCGTGCAGATCGCGAATTTCCAGCATGTTCAGATGTGCCTTTCGGTTGACTTGAACGTTGGCCTCTCGGGCTCACGATAAAAACGTTTTCACTGCCATCCTTGGCGATACGCCGGTGCCTCTAAGGTCGCCCGGCCCGGCCATCCCTGGCCGGTCGCCTCTCGATCAGAGCTGAAGGCTCTCGCGCTGCGAAGCAGTGCTTCGGTCGCGATTTACCCCACAGCCCCTTCGAGGCTCACTTCCAGCAGCTTGCCGGCTTCCACGGCGAATTCCATCGGCAGCTCGCGGAACACTTCCTTGCAGAAGCCGTTGACGATGATCGACACCGCTTTTTCCGGGTCGATGCCCCGTTGCCGGCACAGGAACAGTTGATCATCGCTCACCTTGGAGGTGGTGGCTTCGTGCTCCACGGTGGCGCTGGGGTGCCGGGATTCAATATAAGGAAAAGTGTGCGCACCGCAGGCGTCGCCCAGCAGCAGCGAATCACATTGGGTGTAGTTGCGGGCGTTCTCCGCCCGCGGCCCCATGCGCACCAGCCCCCGGTAGGCGTTGGAGCTGCGCCCCGCGGAAATACCCTTGGAGACGATGGTACTGCGCGTGTTCTTGCCCAGATGAATCATCTTGGTGCCGGTATCGGCCTGCTGGGCATGGCGGGTCAGGGCTACGGAATAGAATTCGCCCACCGCGTTGTCGCCGCGCAGCACCACCGACGGGTATTTCCAGGTAATCGCCGAGCCGGTTTCCACTTGCGTCCAACTGATCTTGGCGTTGTCGTGAGCGACGCCGCGCTTGGTGACGAAGTTGTAGATGCCGCCCACGCCGTTTT
>CAYMKZ010000029.1:0-28009 GCA_964391345.1 uncultured Alcanivorax sp. | reverse complement strand
TCCCGGTTCCCCCAGCTCGGGAATCAATGACGCGACCCGCCGATAACCGATGCCGTCACCGCTTCCATGGGTGGCATACAGACCACTGTCCTTGTTCAGGTTGCTCATGCCTTGCCCTTGTCTGTGCAGGAGTTCTTTGCGGAATGCATTTTTATATTAAAACAAAATATAAAATTATTTCAATGCAAATTCGCAAAATCGACAAGCAAAGAGTACCAGCGAAAAACGATCGTCACCCGGGCACTGGCGGGTCAGCCTGTAGCGGTTTCGCCCGGGGCGCGGTCGTAGACGACAAACGAATAATCGTAGGGGTTGGGGCCTTCGGCGGAGAAATCTTCGCGGGCGATTTCGCGCCACTGGCGGGTGTCCAGCGCCGGAAAATGGGTATCGCCCTTGATGTCGGCATGGACTTCGGTCAGATAGATGCGATCCGTACGGGGCAGCACCAGTTGGTAGATCTGCGCGCCGCCGATCACCACCACTTCGTCCTGCCCTTCGATGAGAGCCACGCTTTCCGCCAGCGTCAGCGCCTGCTCCAGATCCGCCACCACCTTGGCGCCGGCGGCTTCATAGCCGGCCTGGCGGGTGATCACGATATTGGTGCGCCCCGGCAGCGGACGCTTGAGCGATTCCCAGGTGCGGCGGCCCATGATGATCGGCTTGCCCAGGGTCACCTGCTTGAAGTACCTTAGATCGTTTGGCAAATACCAGGGCAGCGCATTGCCGCGCCCGATCACGTCATTGGACGCCTTGGCGACGATCAGGGCGAGACGCAGAGTCATTCTCGTTGCTCCGAATCAAACATCAGCATCAAAAGTTCACACCGCCACCGGCGCCTTGATGGCCGGATGCGGGTCGTAGCCTTCCAGCGTGAAATCCTCATAGCGGAAGCCATACAGGTCTTTCACTTCCGGGTTGAGGGCCATTTTCGGCAGCGCCCGCGGGGTGCGCGCGAGCTGTTCGTCGGCCTGTTGCAGGTGGTTGCTGTACAGGTGGGCGTCGCCGAGGGTGTGCACGAAATCGCCGGGTTGCAGGCCGCAGACCTGCGCCATCATCAACGTCAGCAGCGCATAGGAAGCGATGTTGAAGGGCACGCCGAGAAAGATGTCGCCGCTGCGCTGATAGAGCTGGCAGCTCAGCCGGCCCTCCACCACATAGAACTGGAACAGGCAGTGACAGGGCGGTAGCGCCTGACGGCCGAGCGCGGCGTTGTCCCTGGGGGACAGGCGCGGGTCCGGCAGCACCGCCGGGTTCCAGGCGCTCACCACCAGGCGGCGGGAATCCGGGTTGCGGCGGATTTCGCTGAGCACCTCGTCGATCTGGTCGTTCACACCGCCATCGACGGTGGGCCAGCAACGCCACTGTTCGCCGTATACCGGGCCCAGCTCACCGTCGTCGGTGGCCCACTCGTCCCAGATGCTGACACCATTTTCCTTGAGATAGCGGATGTTGGTATCGCCGGCGAGAAACCACAGCAACTCATGGATGATGGACTTGAGATGCACCTTCTTGGTGGTCAGCAGAGGAAAGCCGTGCGCCAGATCGAAACGCATCTGGTAGCCGAACAGCGAGTAGGTTCCGGTGCCGGTGCGGTCGCCTTTGAACACGCCCTGTTCACGTACCGTGCGCAGCAGGTCCAGATACTGTTTCATGCCCGCGCTTCCCGATCATCGTGCCGATAGGCCCAGACCATCATGCATACTCCGACAATCACCATCGGGATGCTCAGCAGCATGCCTTCGGTGAACCAGCCGCCATACAGATAACCGATCTGGGCGTCCGGCTGGCGGAAAAACTCGCAGGTGATGCGCGCCACGCCGTAGCCCACGCCGAACAAGCCGGTAACGGCGCCGACCGGCCGTGGTTTGGCGGAGAAAAACCACAACACCAGGAACAGTACCACACCTTCCAGGGCGAACTCATACAGCTGCGAAGGATGGCGCGGCACTTGCAGAGGATCGCCGGGGAAGATCATCGCCCAGGGCACGTCGCTGGGGCGGCCCCACAGCTCGCCATTGATGAAGTTGCCGATGCGCCCGGCGCCCAGCCCGATGGGCACGAAAGGCACGGCGAAGTCGGCGATGGCGAAGTAGCGTTTGTGGAATTTGCGCGCCAGCAGCCCGAAGGCGATCAGCACGCCAATGGCGCCGCCGTGGAAGCTCATGCCGCCGGTCCACACCTCGAACAGCCACAGCGGGTTGTCCAGGAACTTGTCGAAATTGTAGAACAGCACGTAGCCGATGCGGCCACCCAGGATCACCCCCAGCGCCACATAGAACACCAGGTCGCTGACCTGCTCCTTGCTCCAGGAGGAACCAGGCCGGCTAGCGCGATAATTGCCGAACAGCCAGCCGGCGGCGAAACCGATCAGGTACATCAGGCCGTACCAGTGTATTTCCAGCGGGCCGATGGCAACGGCTACCGGGTCGATCTGCGGGTAGGTCAGCATAATCTGTCTTGTCTCAGTGAAAAATCAGGTCCAGCCCGACCACGAACAGGAACGCGGCAAACAATCGTTTCAATACCGTGGACGGCAACCGGTGGCTGAAGCGGGCGCCGATACGGGCCATTGGCGAACTGGTGACGATGATCGCCAGCGCCGCCGGCAGATAAACATAGCCCAGCGAGCCCGCCGGCAAACCGGGATGCCCCCAGCCGTTGACGACGAAGCCGATACTGCCGGCGACGGCGATCGGCACACCACAGGCGGACGATATGGCCACCGCATTCTGCATCGGCAGCCGGCACCATGACAGAAACGGCACCGTCAGCGAACCGCCGCCAATGCCGAACAGACTGGAAATGGTGCCGATGACGCCGCCGGCAACGGTAAGACCCGGAGTCGCCGGCAAGCGTTCCCCTTCGGCCCCGGCATCCACATCGGCGCGCACCTTGCGGCGCCGGCTGGTGTACAACATCTGCAGCGACATCAGTATCGCAAAGCCGCCGAACAAGCGGGTCAGCATCGGCCCGGACAGACGGTCGGCGATGGTGGCGCCCAGCAGTGCACCGACGACGATGCCCACGCCCAGACGCACCATCACCGGCCAGCGCACGAACCCCGCCCGATGGTGCGCGCGCACCGAGTTCAGCGAGGTGACGATGATGGTGGCCAGCGAGGTGCCCACCGCCATCTGCGCGACGATGGCCGGGTCAAAACCGCGCTCGGAGAACAGATAAATCAGCGGCGGCACGATCACCGCGCCGCCACCCAGCCCGAGCATGCCGGCCAGCAGGCCGGCGACGATGCCGAGTGCCGCGCAGATGAGAAGCAATGTCATGAGTGTCCTTGGTAGCGGGCCAGGCGGCATACCCTCCGGGGGAAATGACGGCTATGCTAACAGGCCCTTACGCTGTCGTCCCGAATCAACATGTGCATTGTGCTGTTTGACTGGCGCCCCGGTAGCGCCACGCCCCTGACCGCCGCCGCCAACCGCGACGAATTCCATGCCCGCGAAGCCGAACCGGCCCGCTGGCGCGGCGACATCTTCTGTGGTCTGGACAAACGTGCCGGCGGCACCTGGATGGGCATTCACCGCGACGGCCGTTTCGCGGTCATCACCAACTTCCGCGAGCCGATCGCCGAACGGACACCGGGGGACTATTCGCGGGGACTGTTGCCACAGGCTTTTCTGCAGGGCGATCAGAGCCCCGAAGCCTTCTGCCGGGCATTGCAGAACGAGCAGCACCATTACGCCGGCTTCAACCTGCTGGTGGGCGATCGTCACCAGCTCTGGTATCTCGGCAACCGCGGTGCGCCGGCCCAGCCGGTACCCCCCGGCCTGCACGGCCTCAGCAACGGTCTGCTGGACGATCCCTGGCCCAAGGTACAACGGGGCAAGCAGCGGTTGGCCGCCGCCATCGCCAGCGGCGCCGGCCTTGATGAGCTGCTGGCGGTGGTCACCGACCGCCAGCAACCCTCGGAATCCGCCCTGCCGGACACCGGCGTCCCCGCCGAACTGGAACGGCTGGTGGCCCCCATCTTCATCTGTTCCACGGAATACGGCACCCGCTCCAGCTCGGTGGTGCAACTGGCCGCCAGCGGTGCGCCGCTGATGGCCGAACAAAGCTGGCGCGCCGACGGCCAAGCCGACGGCGATGCCAGGTACAGCGACGCCGGATATAGCGACGCCAGACGGAGCGGTCAGCTCGGCGTGCGGTGACGAATCAGATCGCCGACACCGGCCTTGGTGAGTTGTAGATCCACGTAGGAAGCAATCACTTCGCCGTTGTCCATGGCCAGCACCTCGTTGAGCAGACGACGCACGAAACTCATGCTGACGCGCCGCACGGCGGCCTTCACGCGCAGCAGATTGGACGCACTCATCGACAGCGAATCATAGCCCATCGCCATCAGCAGCAGCGCGGTGGCCGGGTCGCCGGCCATCTCGCCGCACACGGACACCGGCTTGCCTTCCTCGTGGGCCTGTTCGACCACGTGCAGCAGCGCGTGCAGCACCGCCGGGTGCAGCGAGTTGTACAGCCCCGACACCTGACTGTTGTTGCGGTCCACCGCCAGCAGGTACTGAGTGAGGTCGTTGGTGCCCACCGACAGGAAATCCACCCTCTGCGCCAGCGCCCGCGCCTGGTAGACCGACGCCGGCACCTCGATCATCACGCCCACCGGCGGCATGTCCAGGTCCACGCCGTCGTCGTGCACTTCCAGCCAGGCGCGGTGAATCAGATGCTGGGCCTCTTCGGCCTCGAACACGCTGGTCACCATCGGCAGCATGATGCGCAGATTGTTGAGCCCCTGGGCGGCACGCAGCATGGCGCGCACCTGGACGATGACAATCTCCGGGTGATCCAGCGTCACGCGGATGCCGCGCCAGCCGAGGAACGGGTTTTCCTCGTCGATGGGGAAATAGGACAAGCCCTTGTCGCCACCGATATCCAGGGTGCGCATGGTCACCTGATGGGGCGCAAAGGCGGCCAACTGCTCGCGGTAAATCTGTCTCTGCTCTTCCTCGGAAGGAAAGCGGTCGCGGACCATGAACGGAATCTCGGTGCGATACAGCCCGACCCCTTCCGCGCCGCGCTGGATGGAGCGGTTGATGTCGGTCATCAGGCCGGTGTTCACCTGTAGTTGCACGCACTCGCCGTCCTCGGTACAGGCCGGCAGGTTGCGCAGCTTTTCCAGCCCTTCCAGCAGGCTGTTTTCCTCGGCGATGATCTCCTGGAACTGCTCCTTCAGCTCAGTGCCCGCGTTGACGATCAGCCGGCCACGGAAACCATCGACGATCACTTCCTTGCCATCGAGCTGCTTGAGCGGCATGTTCTGCGCGCCCACCACCGTGGGGATGCCCATGGCGCGGGCGACGATGGCCATATGCGAGTTGCGCGAGCCACGGCTGGTGGCGATGCCGGCAATGCGCTCCTGGGGCATTTCCATCAGCGTCGGCGCGGAAATATCCTCACCGATGAGAATGCAGCCCGCCGGGTATTCGCGGCTGCGCCGGTCACGGCTCTGCAACTGGGCCAGCACCCGCCGGCCCAGATCGCGCACGTCGGCGGCCCGCTCACGAAGATAGGGGTCGTCCATCAATTCAAAGCTGCGCACGTGCGCTTCCACCACCATGCGCAAGGCCCCCTGCGCCCAGTGGCCTTCACGAACCTTGGCCACCACCTCGGCGGGCAGCGCGTTGCGATCGAGCATACGCATGTACACATCGAACAGCGCCTGTTCGTCGGCGCCCAGCGCCTGCTTGGCGCGTTCGGCAAGATCCCGGATCTCCTGGCGCACCCGCACCAGCGCCTCATCCAGTTGCGCGATCTCGCCGCTGATGTCGGTGGTTTCGCGATCCGGCACCGAGGCCAGATCGGTTTCCGGAAACAGCACGATGGCCCGGCCAATGGCGGCGCCGGGAGCGCCCGCCACACCATCATAGGTGGCGGCCTGCCCGTTGTGCGGGTCCAGTTGCTCGAACAGCACGCCGGAAGCATGGGCGTGGGCGATCACCGCCGACAACTGGGCGGAAATGGTCACCAGAAACGCTTCCTCGCTCTGGTCGAAACGGCGCGCGTCGCGCTGCTGCACCACCAGCACCCCCAGCACTTCGCCGTGGTGCATCACCGGCACGCCGAGAAAAGCATGGAACGGATCTTCGCCGGTTTCCGCCAGGTAGAGAAATTTCGGGTGGCCGAAGGCGTCCTCCAGGTTGACCGGCTCCTCGCGCATGCCGACCAGCCCCACCAGCCCTTCCGACAAACCCAGGCTGACGTGGCCCACGGCCTCGCGTTTGAGGCCCTCGGACGCCATCAGCACATAGCGTTCCTTGTCGTCGTCGCGCAGATAGATGGAGCAGACTTCGGTGCCCATGGCATCGCGTACTCGTTGCGCCATGAAATCCAGCGCCGAACGGATATCCGGAGCGTTGTTCACTTCCTGCACAATGCGGCGCAGGGTATCCAGCATGGAATGTCCTCGATTGAGCGGCAGGGCCGCGGTTGCCGGAGCCCGTCGGCACTCCGGATACGAATGTTGTTGTCAGGCTTTGCGCAGGGCCGGCGCCAGTTCACGCAGTGCACGAGCGTAAACGCCGCGCTTGAAATGCACCACCTTGCGGATCGGATACCAGTAATTGACCCAGCGCCAATCCTGAAATTCCGGCACCGGGGAACGGGCCAGATCAATGGCGTCCTCGCCGCTTTCCAGGCGCAGCAAAAACCATTTCTGCCGCTGACCGATGCAGCGCGGCCGGTGACGCGGCGGGCGCAGAAAGCGCCGTGGCAACCGGTAGCTCAGCCAGCCCTCGGTGGTCGCCAGGATGCGCACATGCTCGGCGCGCAATCCGGTTTCCTCTTCCAGTTCACGGAACAGCGTTTGTTCCGGGGTTTCACCCGGCATCATGCCGCCCTGAGGAAACTGCCAGGCATCCCGGTTACCAATCCGGCGGCCCCAGAATACCTTGCCATCAGGGCCGCTGATCACGATACCGACGTTGAGCCGGAAACCTTTGTCGTCGATTATGCCTGTCATTGTCTCGATCCTTCGGAGCAGCGATCCATGGCTGGCTCCCGCCCCCCATTAAACCTTGCGGATGCCACTGCAATCAATTCATCCCGTCGGCAAGCTCTGCTACAGTACCCTCCGCTGACAGAAGGGACACGCATGACACTCGCCATTTTCGATCTCGACAACACCCTGATTGCCGGTGATTCCGATCACCTGTGGGGGGAGTTTCTGGTCGCCAGAGGCATCGTCGATGGCAGCGGCTTCAAAGCCGCCAACGACGCCTTCTACCAGGACTACCTGGACGGCAAGCTGGATATCGTGGCCTATCAGGAGTTCGTGCTCGGCGTGCTCAGGGGACGCCCGCTGGAGGAGCTGTACGCCTGGCGCGAGTGCTATCTGGAAGAAGTCATCCGCCCGCTGTGGCTGCCCCGCGCCGAACAACTGGTGGAAGACCACCGGGCGCAGGGGCATACGCTGATGATCATCACCGCCACCAACGATTTCATCACCGCACCGATCGCCGCCCGGTTCGGCATCGACATCCTGCTGGCCACCGTCGCCGAACGTGACGCCAACGGCTACACCGGGCACGTCAGCGGCATCCCCTGCTACCAGGAAGGCAAGGTGGCGCGGCTCGACGCCTGGCTTGGCGAACATGACGAAACCTTGGCGGGCAGTTATTTCTACAGCGACTCGCACAACGATCTGCCGCTGCTGGAGAAGGTGGACCACCCGGTGGCGGTGGATGCGGACGACAAGCTGCGGCGCACGGCTCACCGGCGCGGCTGGCCGGTCATGTCGCTGAGAGCGCCCTGAGCCAACCCGTCAGGGCGGCTCAGGGGTGAGGAGCCTCAGCGCGGTTCCGAGGGAAAGGGCTTCAGAAGTTGTAGCGGCCGAACACACCGATGGTGTCGGAATCATCCTGGACAGTGGCGCGCGCGCCCACATCGATTACCGGCGTCACGCTGACCAGCGCCTGGCCATAGACACCGAAGTTGCCGTCATAGATGTCTTCGTAGACAGCACCCCCGGACAGTTGCAGAGCCTGGGTGGTCTGGTGGCGCAACCCGGCACGCAGACGGTAACCCCACTCATCGTCGTGATAGTCGTTGTCGTCACGGATCACGTCGGCGGTGCCCACCAGATCCAAACCACGCTGCAACGGTGTGTGGAAACCCAGCCCGCCGTAGATGCGGTTGCCGTCCACGTCATCATGGCCGGGGCTGTCGTAGTCGCCGTCATAGAGGCTCAGGCCGCCGCGCAGGAACAAGTTCTGATCCAGCGCGAAAGAGCCTTCGCCATAAAGTACATCCACATCCGGACCATTATCGTAGTCCCAGTGGTCATAACCGAGCTGACCATAAGTGTAGGAGAAGCCGTTGTCGCGCGCCGACGAATCGTAGTTCTGCGCGGAGGCGCCAACGCTGACCAGCGCGGTGGCCGCGAAAGCTGAAGCCATCAGGCTTTTTTTCAACATATCCATGTCCTCGCAATTGTCATGGGCAAATGGAACTTCAGACTGGCGTCATCTTCCACGGTTCCGATGCCAACCGCCATGGCCAGCCTCGCCTTTTACGTGACTTTTATAAAAGTTTGCATTGCCGACGACTCACGGCACAGGCCAGACCGGTCTCGGCTGGCGTCATGAGATGAATGTTGCGAATTATTCTCATCCGCATTAGTATCCCGGTCGCCGGCTACGACCGGACGGGGGATCTCGCTACAACGCTCGACCAGCCAACCGCACGTGCCAGTCATCGAGTCGGAGAGATCCGCGCCGCCATTGCCCGACGGCAGGCGGCAGCTCACTCAGTTCAGTTCAGGAAACCAGCCACATGGCACACATTACGCGCCGCAAGCGCCCGTTGACCCGCCACCCGCTGTCCCAGGGCGTCGGTCTCGGCACCGCCCTGCTCACCGGTCTGATGGCGTCCACCACTTACGCCGCCGATGCCGCCGGCAACACCAGCAAAGCAGCCACGCTCCAGGAAGTGTCGGTACAGGCTCCCGGCGTCAGCGACTACAAGACAGACTCGCTCTCGTCCACGAAGTTCACTCAACCGATCGCGGAAACACCCCGTACTGTCGAGGTGATCAATCAGGGGCTGATCCAGGACCAGCACGCCACCACCCTCACCGAGGCACTGAAAAACAGCCCCGGAGTGGGCGTGTTCTACGCCGGTGAAAACGGCAACACCAGCACCGGTGACGAAGTCTACATGCGCGGTTTCGATGCTTCCGGGTCGATCTTCGTCGATGGTGTGCGCGATATCGGCTCCATTTCCCGTGACATGTTCAACACCGATCAGGTGGAAGTCATCAAGGGCCCGTCCGGCGCTGATTACGGCCGTACCTCACCCAGCGGTTCCATCAACCTGGTGACCAAACAGCCCTACCTGGCCAACAACGTGGCCGGCTCTCTCAGCGTCGGCAGCGACGACCAGAAACGCGCCACCGCCGATTTCAACCGCAAGATCGGCGATGGCACCGCGGTGCGCCTGAACCTGATGGGCCAGGACAGCGACGTGCCCGGACGCGACAACATCGAACACGACCGCTGGGGCATCGCACCCTCCATCGCCTTCGGCCTGGACGGCGACACGCGCGTCTACCTGAACTATCTGCACGTCACCCAGAACAACGTGCCCGATGGCGGCGTCTCCACCGTGGGCCTGCCCGGCTATACCAGCCCGGACCCGACACGCCCGCAACTGGCCAATGCCGGCAAGGTGGACACGGACAATTTCTACGGCACCGATGCCGACCATGACGACGTCGATGTGGACATGTTCACCTCGATCATCGAGCACGACCTGGGCAACGGCGACCTGCTGCGCAACACCACCCGCTGGGGACGCACCCATCAGGATTACCTGCTCAGCTCGTTCATGGCCTCCGCTGCCTATTTCAACACCCCGGACATCAACGACCCGTCCACCTGGAGCATCCGCCGGATGCCCAACTACCAGAACCAGACCAACACCATCCTCACCAACCAGTTGGGTCTGATTCAGCACCGGCAAACCGGCTCGATCAAACACACGCTCTCCTACGGTCTGGAACTGACCCGCGAGAAGGTGGAAACCTGGGGCATGGCCGCCGATGGCAACTACCCCGACACGGTCAATCTGTACGACCCGCAGTCCAACACCGCCAGCTTCGCCAGCTACAAAACCGGCGCCAAGGGCAAGGGCACCACGGATACCGCCGCGGTCTATCTGTTCGATACCATGGAGATCGGCCAATACTGGCAACTGACCGCCGGCATGCGGGTGGACCACTACAATACGGATTACGAGAGCAGTGCCGCCTGTGGTGGCCGCCGCGGGCCTGACTGCGGCACCAACCCGAACGGCACCATCGTGTCGGACGTGGACACCACCATCAGCGACAACCTGTTCGGCTGGCAGCTCGGCGCTCTTTACAAAGCCACCCCCTGGCTCAACCTGTACGCCGATTACGCGGTCTCCGCGCAACCGCCCGGTGGCGACAAGCTGCAACTCAGCAGCAGCGCCAGCAATGCCAACAACGCCGCTTTCAATCCGCAGAAAGCCCACACCGCGGAAGTGGGCGCCAAGTGGAAACTGGCCGGCAACCGCCTGCTGCTGACCACCGCGCTGTATCGCACCGTGGTGGAAGACCAAGTGGAACAGAACCCGGACGGCACCTACAGCCAGACCGGCAAGAAGCAGGTGCAGGGCGTGGAACTCTCCGCCGTGGGCAACATCACGCCTGACTGGAACGTCAGCGCCGGCTTCACCATCATGGACGCCACCGTGGAAAGCGGCGACACCGTGACGGAAGACGGCAGCGACCAGCTGACCTACACCCCCAAGCACGCTTTCACCAGTTGGACCACCTACCGCCTGCCGTTCGATCTCACCATCGGCGCTGGCGCCCGCTACGTTGGCGGCCTGAAACGCGGCTCCGACGGTGCGGTCGGCACCCCGGACCACACCGAGGGTTACTGGGTGGCGGACGCCATGGCCAGCTATCCGGTCAGCAAGAACATCGATGTACAGTTGAACGTGTACAATGTGTTCGACAAAGACTACGTGGCATCGATCAACAAGAGTGGCTATCGCTACAACCCCGGTTTGCCGCGTTCGGCCATGCTGACGCTGAACATGCGCTACTGATGCAAAGGAACCACCATGCTGCTGCATGTTCCCGAAGTGCTCGACCACCAGCAGATCGCCGCCCTCCGGCAGTCACTGGAAGATTCCAGTGACTGGGTGGACGGTCGTGAAACCGTCGGCGCCCAGGGCGCGCAAGTGAAACGCAACGAGCAGTTGGCGGAACGTTCGCCACTGCGCGAAAAACTCGGCGCGAGCGTCCAGGAAGCCTTGCTGCGCCACCCGGTGTTTTTCGCCGCCGCTCTGCCGCTGCGCATCCTGCCACCGCGCTTCAACCGTTACAGCGGCGGCGGCACCTATGGCATGCACATCGACGGTGCGGTGATGGCGCTGCCGGCGGGCGCCGGGCACCTGCGTTCGGACCTGTCGTGCACGCTGTTCATCAACCAGCCGGAAGATTACGACGGCGGTGAACTGGTGGTGGCGGATACCTACGGGGAACACGAAGTGAAGCTGCCGGCCGGCGATCTGATTCTGTATCCGGCGTCCAGCCTGCATCAGGTGAACCCGGTCACTCGCGGCACGCGGCTGGCGTCTTTTTTCTGGGTGCAGAGCATGGTTCGTGACGACCATCGCCGCCGCATGCTGTTCGAAATGGATACCGCCATTACCCGGCTCACGCAAAGTGGCGCGGATCGGGAGGCCCTGTTGCAGCTGACCGGGGTGTACCACAACCTGCTACGCCAATGGGCGGAAACCTGAGGGGGGCGGAAACCTGAAGGAGGCGAAAACTCACCCCCTTCCGCACGGAATGCGCCCACAGCGGGCTGATCTGGCCGGCGTGCCGGTGATCAGCCCGCCTCTTCCGCTTTCAGCACCTTGGCCACGGCAGCATCGGCCTGCATGCGTGTAAAGAAGGCTTCCAGATTGTCCAGCCCCGCCATGTCCAGCTTCAGGGCTTTGCCCCAGCGCAGCAGCACGAACAGATAAGGATCGGCGATCGAACGGGCGCCGGCCAGCCAGTCACGGCCTGCCAACTGGCTATCCAGGGTCTCGAAATGCGTGCGCAGGGCCTGCCGGGCATGGTCCTGGCTTTTGGCGATGGCGGCTTCATCTTCCAGATAGGCGGTAGTGCCGAACAACGGTTTGAACGCGGGGTGCATATCCGAGTTGATCACGCCCAGCCAGCGATTGACCTCGGCCCGTGATTCCGCCGTGCCATCGCCACCAAGCTCCGCCTCGGGAAACGCATCGGCCAGATAATTGAGAATTGCCGCGTTCTGCGTGAGTACCCAGCCCTGGTCCTCGATCACCGGCACCGCCCCGCCAGGATTCACCGCCAGCAAGTCCGCCGATTTCGGGTGAATATTCACCTTCTGCAACTCATAGGGTTTGCCGATCCACTCGAGAACGATGTGCGTGGCGAGCGAGCAGGCGCCGGGATAGTAGTACAACTTCATGCTGGTCTCCTTGCTGACATGAGATGCCGATTCGAGACTGACACTATATACCTTCCACCCGCGCGCTGAAGGCTCTTCCCCCACTCGCTGAAGGCTCTCCATAGCCCGCTGAAGGCTCTTCCTCATCCGCTGAAGGCTCTTCCTCACCCGCTGAAGGCTCTTCCTTATCCGCTGAAGGCTCCTTCACAGACAGCGCCACCAAAAAATGCTATACGGTAGTCGGTCATTCATTCGAAGGCCGCAAGCAGATCAATATCAATAAAAACGGGAGCCAGACCATGAACGAACCGCAACCCGAACAGCAGCAGCAACCCGGCGCATCACCGGCACCGGACAACAGCAAAACCGTCGCCATCGTCAGCTACATCACCCTGATCGGCTGGGTCGTGGCGTTGATCATTCACCAGAATGGCCGCTCCGCACTGGGCGCTTTCCATTTGCGTCAGGTACTGGGACTGATGCTGACGGCGCTGATACTGGGCTGGATACCCTACATCGGCATCATCATTTCCATCGTCGTGTTCGTGTTCTGGGTGATGGGATTGATCAACGCCGCCCAGGGTGAACAGAAACCGCTGCCCTGGGTGGGCGATTTTTATCAGCAGGCATTTTCTTTCATCCACTAGCATTAGAAACGGAACAACGTCCGGACCAACCAGCTTTTCAGATAAGCGGTTTCCGGAATGGCGGGGTGCACCGGGTGGTCCGGCCCCTGCCCCTGGTAGCCGAGCACTTGCAGGCTGCGGTCGATGTGCCGGGCCGAGCTGCGAATCACGTCGAGCAGCTTGTCGGCGGGCAGGTGCATGGAACAGGAGGCGGAGATCAGGTAGCCACCCGGCTTGACCAGCCGCAGCGCCAATTCGTTGATGGCGTGGTAACCGGCCAGGCCGTTCTTGAAATCCTTGCGCCGCTTGATGAACGCCGGCGGGTCGAGAATCACCAGATCGAATTTCTCGCCATCGGCGGCCAGTTCCTTCATGGCCGCCACGGCGTCGCCTTCCAGGGTCCGCATTCTGTCCTGCACGCCATTGCGCTCGGCGTTGCGGTGCAGGTAATCCAGCGCCAGCCCGGAGCTGTCCACGGCGGTCACTTCCGCCGCCCCCGCCACCGCCGCCTGCACACTCCAGCCGCCGCAGTAGGAGAATACATCCAGCACACGGGCGTCTTTGGCCAGTTCCGCCATGCGCGCACGCGCCACCCGGTGATCGAAGAACCAGCCGGTTTTCTGGCCTTCCGCCAGCGGCGCCTCGAAAGCCACGCCGTTCTCCACCAGCGATACCGACTCCGGCACCGTGCCCAGCGCCGCACGGGTGTAGCGGGGCAAGCCTTCCAGTTCGCGTACCGCTGCCTCGTTGCGCAGCACGATGTTGGCCGGCCGCAGCACCGCCTCCAGCGCGGAGACCAGCGTCTCCAGATGGGCCTCCATGCCCGCCGTACCGATCTGCACCACCAGGGTGTCGCCGAAACGATCCACCACCAGCCCCGGCAGGCCGTCCGCCTCGCCGTAGACCAGCCGGTAGTACGGCTCGGCGAGCAGCCGCTGGCGCAGCTCCAGCGCCTGCTCGATGCGCTTCTTGAAGAAAGAACGGCTCGGCTCCTGCTTCGCATCACGGCTGTACAAGCGGCCGGCGATCAGCGAATGCGGGCTGAGCAGCGCCCGCCCCAGCGGCTTGCCGCGATGGTCCGTCACCAGGCAGGGGGTGCCGGCAGGCAGCTCCTTGAAAGACCCTTCGGAGGTATCCACTTCGTTGGCGTAGATCCACTCGTGACCGGCCTTGAGACGACGTTCCTCGTTCTTTTTGAGGCGCAGCGTGGCCGCTGGCAAGGCCGAAGCCGAGGGGGTCGGGGCTGAATCCGTCATGCAGAATGACCTTGTGGTAGCGGGCTGGGACAGGCCGCGATAGTAGCACGGCCGCGTTCGGCAAGCCCCGACAAAGCGTGGAAACTTTTCCACATACCGTACGGTATGCCCATCGCCGCAGTCAGGTTACACTGCTGCGGCTGTCACTCCCGATAACAAAAAGGACTTTCCCTCACCATGCGTCTGCTCGACAAGCGCCCGCCCTTTGCCTTGATGGTGGCCACCGGCGCCGCCTGCACCGTGGTCATTCTGGTGTTCGCCCGCCTCTGCTACGGCCTGGTATTGCCGGCCATGCGCGAAGGGCTGGGGTTGAGCTACGTGCAGGCCGCCAACCTCAGCACCGCCACCGCGTTGGGTTATCTGCTGTTCGTCATGGTGGCGGGCGTGTTCGCCGCCCGTTACGGCGGCAAGCAGGCGGTGCTGATCGGCCTGTTGCTGGTCACCGGCGGCTTCATCGGTCTTACCCAGGCTCGCGATTACACCACTCTGCTGGTGCTGATGGTATTGCTGGGCACGGGCACGGCGTTTGGCTATACGCCACTGATTTCGCTGCTCTCCAACTCCTTCCCGAAACGGCGCGGCGCGGTGATCGGCTTCACCAACAGCGGCGTGGGGCTGGGCATGCTGATGGCCGGCGCGCTGGTGCCCACGCTGACCGGACAGAATCACCTGGATGGCTGGCGGCAGGTCTGGCAGTACTTCGCCTACGGCGGCGTGGCCGTGGCGGTGCTGGCGATCCTCGTCTTGCGCAATCCGCCCAGCAGCACGGCGAAGCCGGATATCGCCCCGGCGAACCCACTACCGGCCACGAGCCCACCGCAGATATCGGTTTTCAGAAACCCCCATGTATGTACCGTCGGGCTCATCTACGGCGTGCTGGGGTTGACCTACATCATTCAGGCCACGTTCATGTATGGCTACGCCCTGGAAACCGGCGTGCCGGTACAAACCGCCGGGCATCTGGTTTCCGCCATGGGCATCCTGTCCATTTTTGCCGGCCCCAGTTGGGGATGGCTGTGTGACCGTCTCGGCCATGCCACCGGCCTGGCGCTGTCCATGACACTGGCGCTGGTCGCCACCATACCGCCGGTGCTATGGCCGGTAACGTCGGCATTCGCCTTTCATTTCGTGGTTCTGGGAATGAGTGTTTCCGGCATGTTCACGTCGGTGCTGGCCGCTTCCACGGCCACCGTGCGCCCCCAGCAAGCCGCCATCGCCGTCAGCTTCGTGACGCTGTTCTACGCCATCGGCCAACTGATCGGCCCGGCCATCGCCGGCGTACTGATCGAGTGGAGCGGTTTCCGGCTGACGTTCGCCTGTAGCTGCGGCGTCATGGTCATCGGTCTCTGGCTGTGCCTGCGCACTCGCCGCTACCTGATTCCCGCCGGCACACTCAATTCGTGCCCTGCATCGAGAACGCCATAGGCTGCTGGCCGCTTTCCAGGTCCAGCAACCAGGCCTTGCGGTCCATGCCGCCGGCGTAGCCGGTGAGCGAACCGTTGGCGCCGATCACCCGGTGGCAGGGAATCACGATGGAGATCGGATTGTGACCCACCGCCGAGCCCACCGCGCGCACCGCTTTCAGGTCTCCGTAACGCCGCGCCACATCGCCATAGGCCATGGTCTGGCCGGCGGGAATGGTTTGCAGAATGGTCCAGATGGCTTTCTGGAAATCGGTGCCACGGGGCGCCAACGGCAGGTCGAAAGCGGTTTTGCCGCTACGGAAGTAGGCTTCCAGTTGTCTGGCGGTTTCCTTCAGCAGCGGCGTATTGCGCCGCTGCCAGCCGGCGTCCTCGCTGATTTTCGGGTAATACTTCTGGGCGTCGTACCAGATGCCGGTCAGTTGCTCCGCCTGGGCGGCCAGCAGCATCGGCCCGAGCGGCCCGTCCACTTCCCAATAGTCAATGGTGTCCATCTTCGTTCTCCGTCGGGGTGCGATCCGCCAGCGATTGCCACAGGTGCATCACCGCATAGGCGCGCCAGGGCCGCCAGCTCTCGGCGCGAACCTGCGCCTGTTTGGGTTTGCTTTCGCCGAGCGCCTTGAGCACGCCGTAATCGGCGGCCGGGAAGGCGTCCGGCCAGGCCAGTGCGCGCATGGCCAGGTACTGGGCGGTCCAGTCGCCGATGCCGGGCAGCGCCTTGAGGGCTTTCAGGGTGGCGGGCACATCTACACCCGGCGCCAGAATCAGACTTTCATCCGCGCAGCCGCGCGCCAGCGCCTGGATGGCGCCCACCCGGCTACGCACGATGCCCAGTTTGCCGAGCACTTCCGCTTCGGTTGCGGCGACCACCGCGGCGCTGGGGAAGGTATGGGAAAGATCGGCAAAGGGAGTCTCCACCGGTTGACCCAGCGCCGTTGCCACGCGCCCGGCCAGGGTACTGGCGGCGCGCACCGTGATCTGCTGGCCGAGCACCGCGCGCACGGCGGTCTCGAAGCCGTCGAAAGCGCCGGGAACACGCAAGCCGGGGTGCGCCACGGCCAGCTCGCCCAGGGCTTCGGCCACTTCCTGCGGCTGGCAACTGAGATCGAACATGCGCCGCACCCGGCCCAGCATCGTCGCCACCACCGGGGCCAGGGACGCGGACAGCGTCAGCCGCAGGGCGGGCCTGTCCTTGACCGGCGCCACCGTCAACCAGCCGCGATGCGCCACGCCGTTCCGGCACACCAGCACGGTGCGCCGGTACTGATCGCCGCTGACGGCCTCGACACCGGCAATGGCGCGCTGGGCGAAGAAATCCCGCAGCGCGGCCCAGGCCAACGGCGGCCGGTAGGCAAGCTGAAACTCCATGGCGCAGGCGTCCAGTCCGCCCTTTTGTCCACGCAGGCGGCGCAGCTCCGAAGGCTGCAACCGGTAACGCTCGCGGAACAGGGTATTGAAACGACGCTGGCTGCCAAAACCGGCGGCCAGTGCTACCTCGGTGACCGGCAGCGCGGTGTCCGTCAGCAGTTGCTTGGCGAGCAACAGGCGGCGGGTCTGCACGTAGGCCACGGGAGAAACCCCGAACTCGCTGATGAAAGTACGGCGCAGGTGGCGGTCGCTGACGCCCAGTTGCCGCGCCAGCTCGGCCAGGCCGCCTTCCGGCAGGCCGTCCTCGATGCGCGTGGCCGCCTGGTACGCCAGCCGGCGGCAGGCATCCACGCTGGCATAGCCCGGCGCCAGCTCCGGGCGGCAGCGCAGACAGGGGCGAAAGCCCTCCGCCTCGGCGGCCGCCGCGCTGGAGAAAAACCGGCAATGGGCGCGGCTCGGCAGGCGCGCCGGACAGATCGGGCGGCAGTACACGCCGGTGGAGGAGACCGCCACGAAGAAGCGTCCATCGAAGCGGTGGTCACGGGCGCGCAATGCCTGATAACAAACGTCGTCGTTGATCCACATGCAGCCATCTTAGCCCCGCGGCGGAATCAATACTCGCCGTTTTCGGACGTCGATGCGTTTTTTTCGCGGCGCGGGCCGATCAGCCTCGGGGTGCCCGGTAGTAACGCCGCAACCACAGCAGCACACCGATGATCACCAGCCCGGAAAGAACGAATATCTCGTAGCGCTTGATATGACCGATCAGGTCTTCCAGCAGAGTGCCGAAATGGTAGGCGGCCAGCGCCAGCACCGTGGCCCAGATGGCGGCGCCGATCACGTTGAACAGCAGGAAGCGGCCCGGCGGATAACCGGAAACGCCGATCGCCACGGGCATTACCGTGCGGATGCCATAGACGAAACGAAAGCCCAGTACCCACAGGGCCGGATGACGCCGCAGGCGCCGCAGCGCCACCTCGCCGATGCGTTCCCAGCGCCGGTTGCGGGCGAGGATTTTGCTGCCGTAACGGCGGCCCATGGTGTACCAGAGCTGATCGCCGGCGCAGGCGCCGAGGAAAGCGATGAGAATCACCCATTCCAGACGCAGGTATCCCTGGAAGGCAAGAAAGCCGGCCAGTATCAGCACCATCTCGCCTTCGAAAAACACACCAACAAACAGGGCGAGATAGCCGAACTGCTCTAGAAAGGCTTGCAACATGGTGATGCCCCAGGGACGCGATCAACAAAGCGGGCAGACTAGCCCGCATCAGCCTTGATGGAAAGCACCGGGAGTATAGGCGCGCAGAAACATCGCCGTCGCCTCGCGCACTCGCCGCCCCATTTCCGCCACCGGCAACGGCGGCCGATAGCCGATCAGCACCTGCATGTGCTGACAGCCTTGCAACAACCCGAAAAAGTGTTCCGTGGCCAGTTCCACGTCTTCGATATACAACAACTGCCGCTGGTGGGCCTGTCTCAGCAGCTGCTCCATCTGCCGCAGTATCACCTCCGGGCCGGCCTCGAAAAACAGCCGCGCCATGTCGCCTTCCTGTCCGACGTTGGCGGCCATCAACCGGTGCAAGCCTATCGCTTCAGGACTGTTGATCAGACCCACGAAGGCCCGGCCGATCTCGCCCAGCACCGCCTCCAGGGCACTTCCGTCTTTCAGTGTGAAGGCGGAATGCGGCAGCAGCGTCTGTGTTTCTTCCTGTACCGCCACCGAAAACAGCCGCTCCTTGCTGGCAAAATGGCTGTACACCGTGGGCTTGGAAACGCCGGCCTCGACCGCCACCGCCTCCATGCTGGTGCCGGCGTAACCTTCGCGCAGGAACAGGGTTTTGGCGGCGGCCAGAATGGCGGCGCGCTTGGCGGGGTCTTTGGGACGCCCCCGCTGCGAACTGGGTTCGGACATACGGCTCCCGAGCATGGAACGACGGTTTGGTGGCGGGAAAAAGCACGCCATTCAATACTGGACTCACCGGTTCAGTATATATACTATACTGGCCAGTATAACATCCAAACCGCATCACCCTCAGCCCGTTGACGGTATTGCCCATGTCCCGTTCCGCCTGGCGGCCTTTCGTGCTGCTCCCCCTCCTGCTTGTGCTGGGTTGTTCCGAAGGCCCGGCCCACGATTCGACGCCAGCGCGTCCGGTGCTGGTGGTCCACCCTCTGGCCGGCAACGCCACGGCCTCCAGCTATTTCGGCGAGGTGCGTGCCCGCCACGAGCCGAAGCTGGCGTTTCGCCTCACCGGCAAGATCAGCCAGCGGCTGGTCGATGTCGGCGATGCGGTGAAACAAGGCCAGCCGCTGGCGAAGCTGGATGCCGAGGATCTCGACCTGCAACTGAACTCCGCCGTGGCCCGTGTGGCGGCGGCCCAGGCCGACCGGCAACTGGCGCAGGCCGACCTGCGGCGCTACAGCAAACTGCTGGCCCGCCAGGTCATCAGCCAGTCGCAATTCGATACTGTCGAAGCCCGCGATCAGGCCACCGAGGCCAGCCTGAAACAGGCCCGCGCCGCCCTCAAGGTGGCCCGCAACCAGCGCGACTACGCGGTACTGCGCGCGCCCAGCGATGGCGTCATCGCCAGCCGCCAGGCGGAAGCCGGGCAGGTGGTGGCGGCCGGCCAGACCATCTTCACCCTGGCCGTGGCCGGCGAGCGGGAAATCCGCATCGCCTTGCCCGAGCAGGCCATCGCCGGCGTGCGGGTGGGCCAGCCGGTGCGCATCACCCTCTGGGTGCGCCCCGACGAGAGCTTCGCCGGCCACATCCGCGAGTTGGCACCGGCCGCCGACCCGGTCTCCCGCACCTACGAAGCCCGCATCGCCTTCGACAACGAGCCGGTGCAAGCCCACCTCGGGCAGAGCGCCCGGGTTGCTTTGATCAGCAAGGACGCTTCCGCTCCGCTGTCCGTTCCACTGGCGGCGCTCAGCGCCGACCCCGAGCGGCCGTTCGTCTGGGTGGTCGGCATGGACCGCAAGGTGCACAAGACGCCGGTGCGCGCCGGCAGCTACCACAGCAAGCGGGTGCCGATCCTCGACGGGCTGAAAGCCACGGACTGGGTGGTGGCGGCGGGAACCCAGGTGCTCCACGACGGTGAGCCGGTACGTCCGATCGACCGCGACAACCGGCCGCTGGCCCTGGGCACGGAGTAACGGCGATGCGTTTCAATCTCTCCGCCTGGGCACTGCGCAACCGTCCGCTGGTGCTTTACGCCATGCTGGTGATGGCCGCCCTGGGCGCCTATTCCTACACCCAACTCGGGCAAAGCGAGGACCCGCCCTTCACCTTCAAGGTGATGGTGGTGAAAACGCTGTGGCCCGGCGCCAGCGCTCTGCAAGTGTCGCGTCAGGTCACCGAGCGGATCGAAAAAAAGCTCATGGAAACCGGCGAGTACGACCGCATCACCTCGTTCTCCCGCCCCGGCGAATCGCAGGTGATGTTCATGGCCCGCGACGACATGGACTCCTCGCAGATCCCCGAACTCTGGTATCAGGTGCGCAAGAAGGTCGGTGACATGCGCCATACGCTGCCGGAGGGCGTGCAGGGGCCGTTCTTCAACGATGAATTCGGCACCACCTACGGCAACATTTACGCGCTCACCGGCGACGATTTCGATTACGCCGCCAAGAAGGATTACGCGGAGCGCATCCAGTTGGCGCTGCAACGGGTGCCCGATGTCGGCAAGGTGGAACTGATCGGCCTGCAAGATCAGCGCATTCATGTGGAAATCGACAACACCAAGCTGGCCTCGCTGGGCATTTCCATGGCCAGCGTGCAGCAGGCCTTGCAGGCGCAGAACGCGGTGTCGTTCGCCGGCTTCTTCGAGACGCCCAGCGATCGTATTCACCTGCGGGTTTCCGGCAACTTCCGTTCCGTCGAGGCGATCCGCCAGTTCCCCATTCACGCCAACGGACGCACCTTGCAATTGGGCGATATCGCCCATGTCTACCGGGGTTTCAGCGACCCGCCCCAGCCGCGCATGCGCTTCATGGGCAAGGACGCCATCGGCATTGCCGTCGCCATGCAGCAGGGCGGCGATATTCTGGCGCTGGGCAAAACGCTGGATCAGCGCTTCCAGCAGTTGCAGCAAACGCTGCCCGCCGGCCTCACCCTGAGCAAGGTATCCGACCAGCCGGCGGCGGTGAAGCAGAGCGTCGGCGAATTTCTGCGCGTGCTGGCGGAGGCGCTGCTGATCGTGCTGGCGGTGAGTTTCTTCTCGCTGGGCCTGCGCACCGGCCTGGTGGTGGCGATCTCGATTCCGCTGGTGCTGGCGATGACCTTCGCGCTGATGCACTACTTCGATATCGGCCTGCACAAGATTTCGCTGGGCGCCCTGGTGCTGGCGCTGGGCCTGCTGGTGGACGATGCCATCATCGCCGTGGAGATGATGGCGATCAAAATGGAGCAGGGCCTGAGCCGCATCAAGGCGGCCAGTTTCGCCTGGACCAGCACGGCGTTTCCGATGCTCACTGGCACCCTGATCACCGCCGCCGGCTTTCTGCCCATCGCCACCGCCGATTCCAGTACCGGCGAGTACACCCGCTCGATCTTCCAGGTGGTGACGCTGGCGCTGCTGGTGTCGTGGATTGCCGCCGTGGTATTCGTGCCTTACCTGGGCGCGAAACTGCTGCCGGATACCGTCCGCCACGATCAGCACGGCCACGCCGAGGACCCGTACCAGAAGCCGTTCTACCGCCGCTTCCGGCGGCTGGTGACCTGGTGCGTGCGACACCGCAAAACGGTGATCGTGCTGACCCTGCTGTGCTTTCTCGGCTCGCTGGCGCTGTTCCGCCTGGTGCCCCAGCAGTTCTTCCCGGCCTCCAACCGGCTGGAACTGATGGTCGATCTGAAACTGAACGAGGGCGCCTCGCTGAAAGCTACCACCGAACAGGTGAAACGGCTGGAGAAACAGCTCGCCGGCAATCCGCACATCGTCAACTACGTGGCCTATGTGGGCGCCGGTTCGCCGCGCTTCTATCTGCCGCTCGATGAGCAGCTTCCCGCTGCCAGCTTCGCCCAGTTCGTGGTGCTGACCAGCAACATCGAGCAACGCGAACAGGTGCGCAGTTGGCTGATCAAGCTGCTGCGCGACGATTTCCCCACCGTGCGCAGCCGCGTTTCACGGCTGGAAAACGGGCCGCCGGTGGGTTATCCGGTGCAGTTCCGGGTGTCCGGCGAGCATATCGATCAGGTGCGCGCCATCGCCCGGCAGGTAGCGGGCAAGATACGCGCCAACCCGCTGGTCACCAATGTGCATCTGGACTGGAGCGAGCCCAGCAAGGTGATCCGCCTGCAAGTGGACCAGGACCGGGCGCGGGCGCTGGGCGTCAACACCCGCGATCTGTCGCAGGCGATCCGCAGCTCGCTGTCCGGCATCGCCGTCAGCCAGTACCGCGAGGACAACGACCTGATCAGCGTGGTGGTGCGCGGCAGCCAGCGCGAGCGACAGCGCGTCGGCCAGCTCGGCAGCATGGCGATCCAGACCGCCAACGGCACCAGCGTGCCGCTGTCCCAGGTGGCCACACTGGACTACGGCTTCGAGGAAGGGGTGATCTGGCACCGCGACCGTCTGCCGACCATCACCGTGCGCGCGGATATCTACGGCGATCAGCAACCGGCCACCGTGGTCGGCCAGATACAGCCGACGCTGGCCTCGATTCGCGCCACCCTGCCGCCGGGCTATCTGATCGAGGCGGGCGGCACCGTGGAAGAATCCGCCAAGGGGCAGAAGTCGGTGAACGCCGGTATTCCGCTGTTCCTGCTGGTGGTGTTGACGCTGCTGATGGTGCAACTGCGGCGCTTCTCGCTGACCGCCATGGTGTTCCTCACCGCACCG
Source organism: uncultured Alcanivorax sp. (assembly GCA_964391345.1). GTDB lineage: Bacteria > Pseudomonadota > Gammaproteobacteria > Pseudomonadales > Alcanivoracaceae > Alloalcanivorax. The sequence goes on along the minus strand of CAYMKZ010000029.1, from coordinate 5,028 downwards.
TTGAGCCTGATCGGCGTGGCGCTGTTCCTGCTGCTGTTCCATCAACCGTTCGGTTTCGTGGCGATGCTCGGCACCATCGCCCTGAGTGGCATGATCATGCGCAACTCGGTGATTCTGGTGGATCAGATCCAGCAGGACATTGAGGATGGCCGCCCGCTGTGGGACGCCATCATCGAGTCCACGGTACGCCGTTTCCGGCCCATCGTGCTGACCGCCTTCACCGCCGTGCTGGCGATGATCCCGCTGTCGCGCAGTGACTTCTTCGGGCCCATGGCGGTGGCCATCATGGGCGGGCTGATCATCGCTACCGCGCTCACTCTGCTGTTCCTGCCGGCGCTGTATGCGGCCTGGTTCCGGGTGCGGCCGAATGACCAGGAGCCTCACTGAAGGAGAAGCCGGAAAGCAGCCGGCGCAGGCGCTCGAAACCCTGCTGCTGGCTGAACGGCGGGGTGCGCGGCGGGTCGTAGACCTGCGGATTGGTGCCCTGCACCACCAGATCGATGGCGTAGCAGGTGCCGTCACGCACGGCACGGTAGGCGTGTACATTCTGGTAATGGCTCATGCCGGCATCACCTTCCTGGAAGGTGACGAACGGCACGCCGCCGAGAAATACCGGGTCGCCGCGGCGGTCGGCGGCAGCGTTGCCGGGTTGGGTACAGTCACGCACCTGAGCGGGGTCACGGCTCACGCCCAGCCGCAACTGCCCGGTGGTGACGTCATCGGAGCCGTCCAGTTGCAGTATCAGCAACTGCCGGCCAGGCTGATCGGGGCCGGCGTCGATCCGCCAGCCCTGGTTGTTGAAATAGCCGGTGATATGATCCACCCGCCGCACGCCGTTTTCCGGATAGGCCAGCTCCACCTGGTATTTCTCGCTGCGGAACAGATTCTGCGGCGCCGGTGCTGACGCCGCCGTCTGTTGCGGCTCACCCCAGGTCGCCGATTCCGGCGCTTCACAACCGGCCATCACCACCACGCCCATCAACAAGGGCACCCATATCAGACATCGCATCGGCTGTTCCTCGATTCACTCTCCCTGTCGTGCCGGGCGCCGCTGGCTTTATTCCGGCCAGCGCCCTGATTCCGGCGGCGTCGCCGGCTGGCCTGGGCATTACCTTGCCCGCGCCGTCCACCTTTACCCGATGCACATCGAGTGTCCACCCTCGGTTTGCGAAAGATGGTAAAAGCCAAAGACATCAGCCACGCTGCTTGACGGATGACCACCGGGTCATACACTGATTAGCCAACAATAACGACATTGAGCCAGGAGCGGACATGAAAACGCGGGCAGCGATACTTCGCCAGATGGAGGCCGACAGACCTTACAAACAATCCCAGCCGCTGAAGATCGAAGAAGTGGAGCTGGACCCACCCGGCCACGGAGAAATCCTGGTGCGCGTGCGCGCCGCCGGTCTGTGCCACTCGGATCTGTCGGTGATCGACGGCAACCGGCCGCGGCCGCTGCCCATGGCGCTGGGGCACGAAGCCGCCGGCGAGGTCGTGCAACTGGGCGATGGCGTCACCGATCTGGAAGTGGGCGACCATGTGGTGTTCTGCTTCGTGCCGAGCTGCGGCACCTGCCAGTACTGCCTGGACGGCCGCGCCGCGCTGTGCACGCCGGGTGCGGTGGCCAACGGCAAGGGCGAGTTGCTGGGCGGCGGGGTGCGCCTGCATGGCGCCAACCACGAGGACATCAACCATCATGTGGGCGTCTCCGGCTTCGCCGAGCACGTGGTCACCTCGCGCCGCTCCGCCACCCGCATCCCCAAGGATCTACCGTTCGACATCGCCGCCGTGTTCGGCTGTGCGGTGCTCACCGGCGTCGGCGCGGTGATCCACAGCGGCGGTCTGCGCGGCGGACAGTCGGTGCTGGTGGTGGGTCTGGGCGGCGTCGGCCTGTCCGCGGTGCTCGGCGCGGTGGCCGGCGGCGCCCGTCAGATCATCGCCGCCGATATCGCCCCGGACAAACTGGAGAAAGCCAGGGCGCTGGGCGCCACCCATGTGGTCAACTCCGCTGACGCGGACGCCGTGGAGCAGGTCAGGGCCATCAGCGGCGGTGGCGTGGATATCGCCGCCGAATTCGCCGGCGTCGGGCCGGCGCTGGAATTCGCCTTCGCCGCCACCGGCAAGGGCGGCACCACGGTGACTTCCGGCCTGCCGCACCCGAGTACGCGGCTGGCGCTGAACCCGGTGCTGATGGTGGCCGAGGAGCGCAAATTCGTCGGCTCCTATCTGGGTGGCCACGTGCCGGCCCTGGACATTCCCGAATACATCGCCCTGTACCAAGCGGGCCGTCTGCCGGTGGACAAGCTGCTGACCCACCGCATGAAACTGGACGAGATCAACGAAGGCTTCGACCGGCTCGCCAGCGGTGAGGCTATCCGTCAGGTCGTCCTGTTCGACTGAAAAGACTTTCCAGCGAAAAGGACTCTCAACCAGGAAGGAAAGGACATGAGCAACGATCTACGATTGCGCCAGATCTGTCTGGTGGTACAAGACATGGCGGCGCTGGAAGCGCATCTGGCGGCGGTCCTCGACCTGCACGCGGTGCACCAGGACCCGAACCTTTCCCGCTACGGTCTGGAGAACCGGATGTTCGCGCTGGGGCCCCGCTTCGTGGAGGTGGTTGCCCCCATCGAGGAAAACACCGCCGCCGGCCGCTTTCTGGAACGCTCCGAAGGGCGCGGCGGCTACATGGCGATCTTCGACTGCCACGACCCGGACCAGCGCGCCCAGCACGCGGAGCATCTCGGCGTGCCGGTGATCAGCCGCTTGCACCACGAAAGCTACACGGGACGCCAACTGCATCCCCGTGATTGCCGGGCGGCGATGATCGAGTTCAACCACACGGAAGGCGGCGAGGCGCTGGACGGCCCCTACTGGCCCGCCGGGCCGGACTGGCAGCAAGGCCCTGCTTCCAGCGTGGCCCGGCGGCTCGACGGCATCGATCTGAGCACCCCGGTGCCGGAGGATCTGGCATTGCACTGGTCGAAAATCCTGCAAAGCGAAGCGGGCGGAAAGCAGGATGATTTCCGCATCGACACCGGTGGCATCGATGTGCGTTTCCGTTTCGGGGACGATCCGCGAGAGCGGCTGGACGCCCTGCGCGTGACCGTCAGTGATGTGCAACAAGTACTGGAAAACGCCCGGCAGCGGAACCTGCCCACCGGGCCCGACCACTTTGAACTGGCGGGTGTCGATTGGCGCTTGAAAACCGCCTGAGCGCGGCTATCTTTCTTCGCGTCGATTTCGACTATTTCTGCATCGATTCCAGCATGGCGCGCATCATTTCGTGCAGCTTGTTGATGGCCTTGAGCGGACGCACCATCACCTTGAAGTCGTCGATGCGGCCCTGATCGTCGATGTGGATGATGTCCACGCCATTGATGTGGATGCCGTCCAGCTCGGTGGTGAACTCCAGCATGGCGTTGCTGCCTTGCAGGATTTCACGCTGGTAGCGGAAATGCTCGTTGTTGAGGGTGTGGAAAGCGGCCGTCAGATACATCGTGGTGATCGCCTTGCCTTCCTGCGGGGTGTGCACCACCGGCGAGTGGAACACCACGTTGTCGGCGAGGATGTCCGCCAGCCCGGAGGCGTCCGCCGCCATCGCCAGTTTGTGCCATTGCGCTATGGTTTGTTCGATCATTGTCGTCTTCTCTGGTCGCTGTCGCTGATGCAAATATTTTACAGCGTAAATCTATAAAAGAGAAAGAGAAAAGGTGGATTCTGCGACTGCGCGCAGAATGACGGCGTGCTTCCCGCAGGTGGGGCGTTGTGCTCACCCGCCTACAAAAACCGTGTCATCCTGCGTGGAGCGCAGCGGAATCGCAGGATCCACAACCACCATGCCTGGATTCTGCGACTGCGCGCAGAATGACGGTCCCGCAGGGTAGATCAGTGCAGCGCATCCACCAGCAGGCGCCAGAAAGATCACTCCCCCGCCTTGATCTCGAAATGCGCAAACAGCGTATCCAGCGCCCCCCGCAAGGTGCTTCCCTGCAAGCTGACGCGCGCCATCAGCTCGGCCAGCGCGTCCTCGGCGTCGATGGCATCCAGGTTCTCCTGAATCAGATCCAGCGGCTTGATGCGCTTGATGGCGAAATCCTGTTGCAGATCCAGCTCCAGCTCATCGCGGAACACCAGATTCAGGCGCACCGCCACCATGCTGTCCAGATGCGCGAGGATTTCCTCCTGCCCCAGATCCACCGCTGTAAAGCGCACGCTGGCACCTTCGCCCTTGCCATCCTTCAGCTCGCAGCGGTCCCCCAGCGTGAAGCCTTCCGGCAGGGCCGCGTGTTCGCGCAGCCAGTGATTGAATGCCGTGGCGGTGGCGGTAGGCGCCGAGGGACGAGTCACCGGCAGGCTGCCCAGCGCCTTGCGCAACGCGGACACCACCTGCTCGGCACGGCTCTCCGAAGCGCAATCCACCAGCACGCGGCCACGGGCCAGATCGATCAGTACCGGAGTGCGCCGCGAGCGCGTGAAGGCTCTCGGCAGCAGTTCGAAGGTGATCTGTTCTTTCAGGTCGGCGCGTTCCTTGCGTCCCACCTTGCGGTTTTCCTGATCCTGCAAGGCCTCGACACGCTCGTCCAGTTCTTCCTTGATGACCGCACCGGGCAGCAGCCGGACGATTTCCTGATGCTGGCAATAAAGAAAATCGTCGCAGGCGATCACCATGCGCGCCTCGCCTTTCAATGGCGGCACGAACCCCTCACTGCTCAGGGTCTGGCTGCCGCAGGGCGGGCAGCGGGCGGCGTCGAGCTTTTCATCCAGCTCCGCCACCGACCAGGCAAACGGTTCCTTGCTCAGAAAAACAGCGAGATTCTTGATCCACATAATGATCTGTCCATGGTTGTGCATGGCCACCGGAGGGTGGCCATGAGCGAGGCATCGGAAAGGCGCAAACACTAGCGGAGCGGGCTGTTCGACTCAAGCGATGCCGTCACGACAGCACGGTCATGGAGCAGGCATACACGGCATTCCGCCATGCCGTCTTTTCATCATCCCGCACGAAATCGCCATTTCGTCATT
>CAYMKZ010000028.1:18705-28616 GCA_964391345.1 uncultured Alcanivorax sp. | reverse complement strand
AAAGCGGCCGCTTGCGTGCCGCGCTGGACGTGGTGGACCCGGAACCACTGCCCGAGGATCATCCACTCTGGGATGCCCCTGGCGTTTACATCACACCGCATATTGGCGGGCGCTCCGATGCGCTCAAACCCCGTCTGGCGCGCTTTCTGCGCGAGCAGGTGCGGCGCATTGTCAATGACGAGGATTTGCAGAGTCTGGTTTATGCGGGCGGGAAATAGCGCTAGAAGCGTGCCAATATGTTTTGTCACCCCGGAAGCGCGCAGCGCTATCCGGGGCCCAGCGTCTTGTCTCCGCTACGTCAAAGTCACTGGGCCCCGTGTCTCCGCTGCGCTGCGCACGGGGCGACGGGAGCATGGCGCATCCGGCAAACCCTCAAAGCCCCAGAATCGCCTTGGCGATGATGTTCTTCTGGATCTCGTTGGAGCCTCCATAAATGGAGTGCTTGCGGAAGTTGAAGTAATGCGCGCTGGCCCAGGATGAAAAATCGGGGCCAACGTAAGGGCCTTCATAGTCGTCATCCAGCTCTTCGCGGATGAACGGCAAGGCGTAAGGGCCGGCGGCAACACGGAACAGCTCGGTGATGTCCTGGTACAGCTCGGTGCCCATGATCTTCAGGAACGAACTTTCCGCGCCCGGCACACCGCCCGCTTCGGCGGCGGCGATGGTGCGCAGGTTGGTCATCTCCAGCGACATCAGCTCCATTTCCAGATCCGCCAGACGGGCGCGGAAATGCGGCTCTTCGAGCAGCGGACGACCATCCACCACCTGCTCGGCCGCCACGGTCTTGAGGTGCCTCAGGGCTTCCTTGGATTCGCCCACGCGGGCAATACCCGTACGCTCGAAGGTGAGCAGGTATTTGGCGCAGGTCCAGCCCTTGTTCTCTTCACCGACCAGATTCTTCACCGGCACTTTCACGTCATCGAAGAACACCTCGTTGACGTGATGATCGCCTTCCAGAGTGATCAGCGGACGCACGGTGATGCCTGGCGTTTTCATGTCGATCAGCAGAAAGGAAATGCCTTCCTGTTTCTTGACCTCGGTATTGGTGCGCACCAGACAGAAAATCATGTCGGCGTGCTGCGCCAGCGTGGTCCAGGTTTTCTGGCCGTTGACGATGTAATGATCGCCCTCGCGCACGGCGCGGGTCTTCAGGCTGGCCAGATCGGAGCCGGCGCCCGGCTCGGAATAGCCCTGACACCACCAGTCCTCGACGTTGAGGATGCGCGGCAGATAGTAATCTTTCTGCTCCTGGGTGCCGAACTTGAGGATTACCGGCGCCACCATGTTGATGCCGAAGGGCGGAATATAAGGTGCCCCGGCAGCGGCGGCTTCTTCTTCGTAGATGTACTTCTGAATCGGGCTCCAGCCAGGCCCGCCATGCTCTTTCGGCCAGTGCAATGCCAGCCAGCCCTGCGCGCTGAGCAGCTTCATCCAGCGTACCGTGTCTTGCTTGCCGATGCGCTTGTGCTCTTTCACCTTGCGCGCGATGTCGGCCGGCAGTTTCGCCTTCAGAAAAGCACGCACTTCTTCGCGGAAAGCCTGCTCTTTCGCCGTGTAATGAATATCCATCCGATTCTCCCTTGCCAGGTTCTTGTCGTCAGGCCTGCCGGTTGAGTTCTTGCAGAATCCGCGCACGCAGCTTGTATTTTTCGATCTTGTTGGTCGGCGTGCGCGGGATTTCATCAATCAGGCGAATGTGGCGCGGACGCATGTATTTGGGCATGTTGTCCGCCGCGTAATCGTGCAGCATCTGCTCGCTCAGATCGGCACCGGCTTCGGCAGCAACATACACGACAATATCATCTTCGTCGCCTTCGCTGCTGGCAATGGCAAAAGCGGCCGCCAGCGACACCTGCGGATGCTGATGCAGAATATCCTCCACCTGGAACGAGGAAAGGTTCTCGCCACGCACGCGGATGCGGTCGCCGAGCCGGTCGATGAAGGCGAACATGCCGTCCTCATGCTGCACCGCCGCGTCGCCGGTGTGGAACCACAGATTGCGCCAGGCTTCCACGGTCTTGTCCGGCTTGCCCAGATACTCGTGCATGATCAGCGCCGGCAATCGCGGGCGCAGCGCCAGTTGTCCCGGCTCGCCCGGCGCGCAGCGTTCGTCGCGCTCGTTGAGCACGGCGGCCTGGAAAAACGGCGAGGGCAGGCCCATCAGCCGCTTGGTGGTGGCCTGTTCGCCTTTCAGCACCGGCATGCCGACATTTTCCGCCAGCGCGATGATTTCGGCGTGCGACCGTCCACGATAAAACTCCGGCGGCGTGCCCTCGCCCTCCGGGGTTTCCTCGATGACGATGCTCAACGGCGCGCCGGACTCCGTCTGCCCGAAGCCGGCGGTAACAAAGTCGAAGCCGAACCGTTTGGCCACCGCCGCGTGTCCTTCCGGCAGCGGCTGCATGTGCACCTTGTTCAGCGTGTTGCAACGATCCGTGGGCTTCTCCGGCGCCTTGGTCAGCCAGGGGATCATCACATCCAGCAGAATGGCGCGGGTGACCTTGCGGGAAGCGATGCGCTCCCAGAACGCATTGGGACTGAAGCGGTCCCACACCGCCACTTCGCAGCCGGCCCAGGCGGCACGCACCACGTTGGCGATGGCGCCGCCCACGTGGTACATCGGCAGGTCGTTGTAGACCACATCCTCGCTGGTCAGCGCCAGCCGCAGGTTGAAGGTGTACTGGGCCATCCAGCGATGCGGCTGCACCACACCCTTGGAAGGCCCGGTGGTGCCGGAGGTATAGATGATGTTGGCCGGATCATCGAAAGCCAGGGTAACGTCGGGCCGGGTCGCGGGCGCCGTCAGCGCCGACCAGGGCAGCTCCCGGAAACGTGGATCGACCTCATCACGTTGCGCCACCTGATCGTGTGCGCCGTCCGGCGCCTGGTAGACGCACACCGGCGGGAAGGCGGCGAGATCGTCGGCCACGCCGTTGAGTGCGCCCAGCAAGGCTGGATCGGTGATGATCAGATCAGGCTGCGTGTCACCGAGCTGGTACGACAGCAACCGTCCGGTGTAGCCAAAGTTGATCGGGCAATAGACCGCACCGGCCTTCCAGATGCCGAACATGGCCAGCGCGCTGACCAGCGGATTGAAGGTGAAAACGCTGACCCGGTCGCCCTTGTTGATGCCCTGGGCCGCCAGATTGCCGGCGATGTGGTCGGTGCGTGCGGCGAACTCGGCGAAACTCAACGTGATGTTGTCCTCGCCGTAATGAAAGAACGGCCGCTCCGCCGCCACGCCGGCCCAGTGATCGAGCCGTTCCGTGGCGATTTCACCTTCCGCCCGCAACAGTGCGATCAATTCGTTTTCGTTCATTCCACTCATTTCATTCTCACTCTGCACGCTGTTGGGCGGGCCCGCACTCAGCGGGTCCGTCCGCTCAGGGCCGGCATCCGAAAGCCGGCTCGCCAATCAGTTCGGGGAGCCGCCGATAGGCATCGTGGACCCACTCGCACAGCAGTTCCCGGCTGTCCCTGGGGTCGATCAGATCCTGCACGCCGAAATGCTCCGCAGTGCGGAACGGCGACGACAATCCTTCCAGTTCGGCGGCGATGCGGGCAATCGTTGCTTGCGGATCGTCGCTGGCCTCGATCTCGGCGCGGAACGCCGCCTCGATGCCGCCCCGCGACGGCAGCGAGCCCCAATCGCCGGACGGCCAGGACCAACTGCGGCTGGCGCGATGCCGGTTGATGATGCCGGCGCCGCCGACGCCGTAAACCCGGCGCAGGATGATCTCCGCCTGCGGCACCCGCGACTGGTAGATGGCGGCGATGGCCCGCGTTCCGGCACGAATGGTGGCGCGGCTTTCGGCCACGGAGCCGATATTGACGCCGGCTTGGTCGGTGAGGCTGACAATCGGCAGGTGGAAGGTTTCGCACAGATCCACCAGCCGGCCCACCGCCTGGGCCCCTTCCACCGACATGGCCGCGCCCTTCATCGGATCGGTGGTGATCACACCCACCGGGTGGCCATCGAGACGGGCCAGGGCGGTGACCGTGCTGTCGCCGTATTCGGCATAGGGGAACACCGAGCCGGCATCGAAAATGGCGTCGAGAATCGGGCCGATCACATAAGGTTGACGCTGATTGCGCGGGATGGCGCCCAGCAGGCCTTGCTCGCGCCGATCCGCCACATCACTGCTCGCCACTACCGGCGGCGTCTCGAACACGCTGCCCGGCAGGTAGCTGAGAAACTGACGAATCACCGCAAAGGCCGTGGCCTCATCCGGCACGATGCGTTCCACCGAGCCATTGCTGCGGTGGATATCAGCCCCGCCCAGTTGCTCCTTGGTGAGATTTTCACCGGTGCCGCCCAGCACCACCGGCGGGCCGGCGGTGAACAACTGGCCCAGGCCCTCGACCAGAATCGCCAGGTGCGACATGGCCAGGCGCGCCGCACCCAGCCCCACGGTCGGCCCCAGCCCCGCCGCCACCACCGGCACCAGCGACAGGTTATCGATCACCGCGTCCCAGCCGGGATTGGCCGGCACATAGGTGAAACCGGATTCACGCACCATCTTGACGCTGCCGCCGCCACTGGCGCCATCCAGCAGGCGCACCACCGGCAGGCGCATTTCGCGGGCGTAGCGTTCAGCGAAAATCTGTTTTTCGTGGATCGCCGCATCGCCGGAACCACCGCGAATGGAGAAATCATCCACGCCCAGTACTACCTTGCGGCCATCGATTTTCGCGGTGCCGGCCACGAAGTTGGCAGGCAACATCCCGGCGAGCTTGCCATTCTCGTCGTAACGGCCAAAGCCGGCCAGCACGCCGATTTCACGGAAACTGCCGGCATCGGCCATGGCCTCGACCCGCTCGCGGGCGGTCAGTTTGCCAGCCTGGCGTTGCCGTTCAATCTTCGCCGGGCCGCCCATTTGCGCCGCCAGCGTCTTGCGGTGCTCGATTTCCGCGACTTCCGCCGACCAGTCTTCCATGGGCGCTTCAGCCGCTGCTTCGCCGGTCAGATCATCACCGTCCACCACCGCACCGTAGGCCAGCAGACCGCCTTCATCGACGATATCGCCGACGCTGACGGCCACGGCATCGATGTGCAGGGCTTGCGTGGCGCGCACCGGATGCTCCATTTTCATGGATTCCACCACCGCGATGACGGCGCCACTGCGTACCCGGTCGCCCGCCGCCACATTGATCTGCACCACCACGCCGCTCATCGCCGCGAAGGCGCCACAAGCGCCATCGGGCAGGGCCTGCGCCGCATGCTGGCCGGCGTTGTCCGCCGCTTCCACGGCCAGTTCCTGGCCCGGACGCTGGTGCGCCAACAATGCCTCCAGGTGTTCGCCGATGAAGGCCGTATCGAAATGCCCGCAAACGAAGTCCGCATCAGTGACGATGGCGTGCAGCAGATCCAGGTTGGTGGAGACGCCGCCAATACGGAACTCGGCCAGCGCCGCCGCGGTACGCCGCGCGGCACTGGCGAAATCGTTGCCGTGGGCAATGACCTTGGCCACCAGCGAGTCATAACGGGGGCTCACCCGATAACCGGCATAGCCGTAGCTGTCCACGCGCACGCCGAAGCCCGAAGGCGGCGCGAAGCTGTCGATGACGCCACTGCTCGGCCGGGGCGCACCGTCGCTGTCCAGCGATTCCAGATTGACCCGCGCCTGTATGGCAAAACCGCGCAGTGCCGGCGGCTGTTCCAGCCCCAGCTCGGCCAGCGTCACGCCGTCGGCCACACCCAGTTGCACCGCCACCAGATCCACGCCGGTAACTTCCTCGGTGACGGTATGCTCGACCTGCAAGCGCGGGTTGGCTTCCATGAAGAAGAAATCGTCACCATCCACCAGGAACTCGAAGGTACCCAGCCCGCAATAGTTCAACGCCCGCGCCAGTCTCACGGCGGCATCGATGATGCGCCCGCGCAGTCCGTCGTCCAGCGCCGGGCTGGGTGCGATTTCCACCAGCTTCTGATGGCGCCGCTGGATGCTGCAATCCCGTTCGCCCAGGTGCTGGACCGAGGTTCCATCACCGACGATCTGGATCTCGATGTGTCTTGGATGGCGCGCCAGCCGCTCCACATAGAGGGCGTCGTTGCCGAACGCCGAACGCGCTTCGGAGCTGCATCGCTGAAAGGCTTCGGGCAGTTCCTGCGGGTCGGTCACAGCGCGCATGCCGCGACCACCGCCGCCGGCCAGCGCCTTGAGCATCACCGCGCCGTGCTCGGCGGCAAACGCCTGCGCCTGCTCCAGCGTGGTGGCACCGGAGGTGCCCGGCATTACCGGCACGTCCTGCTCCACGGCGAAGGCCCGTGCGCGGGCCTTGTCGCCAAGCATCTCCAGCGTTTCCGGCGACGGGCCAATGAACACCAGGCCGGCCTCCGCGCAACGGCGGGCCAGCTCCGCGTTTTCGCTGAGGAATCCGTAACCGGGATGCACCGCTTCACAGCCGGTGCTGACCGCCGCCTCGATGATCGCCGCCACATCCAGATAGGCGGCGGTGCCACTACCCGGCAACTGCACCGCTTCATCGGCACGCTGCACATGCAGGGAATGGCGGTCATCCGCGGGGTAGACCGCCACCGCCTGGGCGCCAGCCTGGTGAATCGCACGCTGGATGCGTACGGCGATTTCGCCACGGTTGGCGATCAGTGTTTTTTTCATCCGTCACCTATCCATCATGTTCGCACGTATGCGTTTGAAGACACTGGGTCCCGGATAGCGCTTCGCGCTTCCGGGATGACGGTTGGGTAGCGTTGCGTACCCTCAGAGGCACCCGTCATCCTGATGAAACTTCCGTACCGTCATTCTGCGCGGAGCTTCTCCACCGTCATTCTGCGCGGAGCTCCCCTGCCGTCATTCTGCGCGCAGCGAAGCGGAGTCGCAGAATCCACAAGCCCGACACCGGATTCTGCGACTGCGCGCAGAATGACGGGGAGGGGTACGCGACGGAGAAGGGGCACGCGCCTTTCCTCCACCATCACGCGCCCTTCTTCCACCATGATGACGGAAAGGCCATCATCGTCCGCTCACTGCTTACCAGGTATCGATCATCGGCCGTTTCTTGCCGGCGATCGGCTCACGGCCGCCGGGCGGGGTGGCGCGCAGGCCGCGCAGCACCCAGGCACGAGAATCCGCCGGGTCGATCACCGCATCGATTTCCAGCGCCGCCGCCATGCTCAGCGCCTCGCCGCGTTCGTACAGTTTATCCACCAATTGCCGGAACAGCGCTTCGCGTTTCTCCGGTGTTTCCTGCGCCGCCAGCTCTTTCCGGTAAGCCAGATTGACCGCCCCTTCCAGCCCCATGCCGCCGAACTCGCCGCTCGGCCAGGAGGCACAGAATGCCGGCGCATGGAACGAACCGCCCGCCATGCCCTGGGCGCCCAGCCCGTAGCCCTTGCGTGTCACCAGCGTGAACAGCGGCACCGTGAGGCTGGCGGCGGTGACGAACATGCGGCAGGTACGACGCACCATGGCGGTCTTTTCTTCCTCCGGCCCGACCATGAATCCGGGGGTGTCGCACAGGCTGACCAGCGGAATGTCAAAGGCGTCGCACAGTTGCATGAAACGCGACGCCTTGTCGGCGCCGGCGGCATCGATGGCGCCGCCGAGCACTTGCGGATCATTGGCGATCAGGCCCAGCGGCCGGCCTTCGATACGCACGAAAGCGGTGATCATGCCTGGCCCGAAATCGCGGCGCAGCTCAATCATGGAGTCGCTATCGACGAAGCGCTCGATCAGATCACGCATGTTGTAAACGTGCAGACGGTTTTCCGGCACCGCCCGGCGCAGCCAGCGCTGATCGTCGCATTGCCAGTCGGTGACGGTGCCCTGGAAGTAACCCATCAGCTTCTTGGCCAGCGCCGCGCCTTCCACTTCGTCTTTCACCACACAGTCGATCACGCCGTTGGCGCGCTGCACGGAAACCGGACCCACTTCTTCAGGCTTGAACACGCCCAGACCACCGCCCTCGATCATCGCCGGGCCGGCCATGCCGATGCAGGCGTTTTCGGTGGCGATCATGATGTCGCTGGTGCCGGCCATCACCGCGTTACCGGCGAAGCAGCGCCCGGAAACCACGGCGATACGCGGCACCAGACCACTGAGGCGGGCGTATTGCAGGAAGCTGGGGCCGTCCAGGCCGGCCACCTTGGTGGCATTGTCGGTGTCTCCGGGACGGCCGCCACCGCCCTCGGCGAAGAAGATGATCGGCAGCTTCTGCTGTTGTGCCACTTCCAGAATGCGGTCGGTCTTCTTGTGGTTCATGGTGCCCTGGGTGCCGGCCAGCACGGTGTAATCGTAGGCCAGCACCGCGCAGCGGCTGCGGCTCTCGTCGAACAGATCGCCGTTGATCGAGCCAACTCCGGTGATCATGCCGTCGGCGGGGGTGTTGACCATCAGGTCTTCCACGGAACGGCGGGCGCGCTGGGCGGCGAAGGTGAAGGCGCCGTATTCGATGAAGCTGCCTTCATCCAGTACCGCCGCCACGTTTTCCCGCGCCGTACGCAAACCGAGCTTGCGCCGCTTGGCCACTGCCTGCGGGCGGTTTTCGTCTTTCAGCAGCGCCTCGCGGGCCTGCAGCTTGGCCAGATCCGGGCGAATGTAATCGAGATCAATGTCTTCCTCGGCAACCGCGTCGCCCTCTTCCACCACGCCCGGCTCGATGAAAAACAGCGGGTCGCCGGCGGCCACGCCGTCACCGAGCGCGAACACCACTTTGCGCACGGTGCCGCTGATCTTCGCCACCACCTGGTGTTGCATCTTCATCGCTTCCACGAACGCCACCGGCTGGCCTTCGCGCACGCTGTCGCCTTCAGCGACCATCAGTTCCGCCACCACACCCTGCATCGGCGTCGGCACGCCTTCGGTGCCCGCGGGCGCCTGATGGGTGGCGCTCCGGGTTTCGTCAGCACCGCCGCTGGCGCCGAAATGCAGCTCCCGGTGGTCGCCGCCGGCCACCAGCTCCGCCATGTGGTCATCCACGAAGCGGGTATAGATGGCGTTCTCTTTCACTTCATCGCGCTGCAACAGGTTTTGCAGGAAACCGATGTTGGTTTCCACGCCCTCGATGCGGAACTGGCACAGCGACCGGTAAGCCTTGCGCAGGACGGTGGCGTAGTCGCCGCGTCCGTGCACGATCAGCTTGGCGAGCAGGGAATCGTAGTGCGGGCTGGTGCGATAACCCCGATAACCAAAGGTATCCACGCGAATGCCCGGCCCGCTGGGCGGTTCGAAGGTGGCCAGTGTGCCACCGGCGGGACGCGCTTCGCCGCTGGCGTCCATCACCTCCATGTTGACGCGCAACTGCACCGCGAAACCGGACGGCGCGGGAATCGCGCCACGGCCCAGCCCCAGTTCCTTGAGCGAAGCGCCGGCGGCGATTTTCAGTTGTACCTGGACCAGATCGACGCCGGTCACTTCCTCGGTGACGGTATGCTCGACCTGGATGCGCGGGTTGGCCTCCATGAAGGAAAAGCGCCCCTCATCGGCATCCACCAGAAACTCGAAGGTGCCCAGACTGCGGTAGCCGACGCGGGCCGCCAGCCGCAGCGCGGCTTCCAGCAACTGTTCGCGGATCGGCCCGGACAAGGTGGGGCTGGGCGCCACTTCCACCACCTTCTGATTGCGGCGCTGCAAGCTGCATTCCCGCTCCCAGAGATGGATGGGCTGATCGCCGCCGTCGCCCACCACCTGCACCTCGATGTGGCGCGCCCGCTCCACGAAGCGCTCCACGTACAACGCACCGCTGCCGAACGCCGCCGTGGCTTCCGCCTGACAGCGCTTGAAGGCTTCGGCCAGATCATCGCCGGGACGCACGATGCGCATGCCACGACCGCCGCCACCGGCAATGGCCTTGACGATCACCGTGGCGTCGGCGCCCAGGCTCTGCCGGAACGCCTGCGCTTCCTCCAGGCTGGTGTCGGCGCTGGTGCCGGGGGTGACCGGCACTTCGCA
>CAYMKZ010000028.1:6558-18605 GCA_964391345.1 uncultured Alcanivorax sp. | reverse complement strand
ACTGACTTGCACGTCAATTAGTATTGACACAATGTTTATTTACTTTCAGATTAATACGGCTCCACTGCAGGCGATCCCATCGCAAGCAAACAGCCAGGCCGCCGGCGCCCATCAGGCGAGACGGTTACCGACTCTTTCTGCAAGACAACAACAATGACGAGGAAATCATGCTGAAACCCTTCCTTACCGCCTGTCTCGCCGCTTCCCTGGCCACCTTTTCAGGGCTGGCCGGTGCCGCGCAGGCGGCCGACAAGGCGCCAATCCGCGTGGCGCAAATCGACGTACTGAGCGGCCCTCTGGCCGCCGTCGGCAAGGTCTATCAGGCAGCGATGAGATTCGACGCCCAGCGCATCAATGAGAACGGCGGCATCAACGGCCACAAGCTGGAGATCGTCAGTTATGACGACAAGGCCAATCCGAAGATCGCCTCGGTCAATCTGCAAAAAGCCATCGACGACGGCATTCGCTTCATCACCCAGGGCAGTGGCTCCTCGGTGGGTTCCGCTCTGCTCAACGCGGTGGAGCGCCACAATCAGCGCAACCCCAATGACCGGGTACTGTTCCTCGATCACGACAACGCCGACCCTTCGTTCACCAATGAGCGTTGTTCGTTCTGGCATTTTCGTTTCGTCATCGATGCCGACATGAAAATGAAAATGATCACCGATTGGGTGAAGTCGCAAAAGGACATCCACAGAGTCTTTCTGCTCAACCCGGACTACAACTTCGGCCACTCCTTCTCCGAAGCGGCACGCCGCATGCTGAAAGAGAAACGCCCGGATATCAAAATCGTCGGCGACGTCTACACGCCGCTGGGCAAGGTCAAGGATTTCTCGCCCTACATCACCCAGATCAAGGCCGCGAAAGCGGACCTGGTGATCACCGGCGACTGGGGGCAGGACGTGGTGTTGCTGGTCAAGGCGGCTTCCGATTACGGCCTGAACATTCCGTTCATCACCCATGGCGGCAACAGCCCGGGCGTGGTCACGGAAGTGGGCAAGAAAGGCGTTGACCGGCTCTACCTGGCGTTCCCGTTCGATTACGACTACGCCTCCAATCCGGAGCTGGCGGCGCGGGAAACGCGCATGTACAAGCAAATGAAGTGGGACTACGCCAACCCGCCCACCACCTACATGCTGGACATGCTGAAACTGGCCATCGAAAAAGCCGGCAGTACCGATACCACCAAGGTGGCTTATGCGCTGGAAGGGCTCCAGTACGACTCGGTTTTCGGCAAGGTCACCATGCGCGCCGACAATCACCAGTTGCTGATGCCGGCGTCCATCACCACGCTGAAAGGCGACCAGAAGTACGGCCTGGAAGGTACCTCGTTCGACTTCCAGCCGGTGGCCCGCTTCTCCGCACAGGACCTGAAGATGCCGACCACCTGCCATATGCAACGGCCCAAACAGTAATCCACCAGGAGCAAGCAATGAAGTCAGCCATGCCGGAGGCTTTTCAGCAGCAGATCGACGGCTATCTGGCCCGCCTCCACGATCTCCAGGCGAAAACCTGGCCCGCCGAGGTGCCCCGCGAGGTGATCTACCCGTTCGGGGAAGTCACCATGACGGAGTACCTGCGGCGCTGGGCCGCTGAACGGCCGGACCATGCGGCCATCCTCTGGCATGGCCGGGAAATCAGTTACGCCGAACTGGACCGGCTCAGTGACCGGGTCGCCGCGCATGTTGCCGCGCGCGGCCTGCAACCGGGCGACCGGGTGGCGCTGATGATGCCCAACATGCCGCAATTCATCGCCGTGTTTTTCGGCGTGCTGAAGGCCGGCTGCGTGCACGTGCCGATCAACCCCATGTTCAAGCGTCTGGAAATCCGCTATGAACTGGAAGATACCGGCGCCCGGCTGGCGTTCATCCTCGACGATCTGGCCGAGGAGTTTCTGGCCGGCAGCGACGGCACCGCCATCGAAGGCATCGTCGCCACCTCGGTACGGGATCTGCTGCCCGCCGGCCAACCGCTGCCCCACGGCGCTCAGGACCAGGTAGCGCCGGTGCCGGGCGCGGAGCGTCTGGCGGCCGTGTTCGCCGACGACAGCAAGCCGGTGCCCGAGGATCCGATGGACCTCGACGCCCTGGCCGCGCTCAACTACACCGGCGGCACCACCGGCATGCCCAAGGGCTGCGAACACACCCAGCGGCACATGCTGTACACCGCCGTCACAGGGGCGATCCACAACAGCAATCTGAACAGCGATTCGGTCAGCCTGCTGTATTTTCCGGTGTTCTGGATCGCCGGCGAAGACGGCTTTCTGGTCAGCCTCGCCACCGGCGGCACACTGGTACTCCAATACCGCTACCACGCCGACGAGATCGCCGCCGCCATCCACCGGCACCAGGTCACGTCGCTGGTCGGCATCGTCGACAACCTGCTGGAAATCCTTGAGTCGGCGCAACGGCAGAAGCTCAGCCTGGCCAGCATTCAGGGGGTCACGGCGGTTTCCTTCGTCACCAAGTTTTCCGAGCAGATACGCCGGCGTTGGCTGGCGGAAAGCGGCTCGACGGCGATCATGCGGGAAAGCTCCTACGGCATGACCGAAGACCACACCCTGACCACCTTCGTGCGCGGCCTGCATCACATCGACCTGACCGGCCGCCCCGGCTTCGTCGGCCTGCCGATGCCGGGCACCGACGTGGTGATCGTCGATTTCGACACCGGCGAACTGAAACCCATCGGCGAGGAAGGGCAGATTCTGACCCGCTCGCCCAGCGTCATGCGCGCCTATTACGGCAAAGCGGACGCCACCGCCGATACTCTGCGGGACGGCTGGCTGCACAGCGGCGACACCGGCATCATCGACGAGCACGGCTGCCTGCACTACCTCGGCCGCCGCAAGGAGATGCTCAAGGTGAAGGGCATGAGCGTATTTCCGTCGGAGCTGGAATTCCAGCTCAGCCAGCACCCGGACATCGCCGCCGTCGGCGTCATCGGCCAACCGGCGGAGGACAAGGGCGAAGTACCGCTCGCCTTCGTGCAGCTGCGCGCCGGCGCGGACATTCAGCCGGACGACATTCGCGCCTGGTGCCAGACCAACATGGCGCCCTACAAGGTGCCGCTGGTGCGCATCATCGCGGAAGTGCCGCTGGCGCCCACCGGTAAAGTGCTGAAAAGTGAACTGGAGCGCTATGCCAGAAATGGCTAAATACTGACTTATACGTTAATTAGTATTGACATCACTTTTATTTACTTCCAGATTAGTCAGGATTCATGAGCGACCGGCACTCTATGTCCGGCTGCTCTTTAGCCTTTGAGGAGCCAAGCTTTGGCCAGACCGGAAAGAAAAACACAAATAGGCCTGCCGCCAATGAAGACGCAGATCAAGAAAGCGGCCCGCGACCTGTTCATTCAGCGCGGCATCAGCGATGTCAGTTACGGCGACATCGCCGAGGTGGTGCACACCACCCGCGCCAATCTGCACTACCACTTCGGCAACAAGCAGGCTCTGGTGACGGCGGTGTTCCAGGAAACCTTCGATTCAGTGGCAGAACAGTTCAAGGCCATCTGGACTGAACCCGGTATCACCCTGGACGAGCGCATCGCGCTCACCGCCGAGGATTGCAAACAGCGTTTCTATGAGTTCAACGACAACGAGCGGGGCCGCTGCCCGTGGAGCCTGTCCGCCAGGGTGCGGCATGAAAACCATCTGCTCTCCGCGGACATCCAGCAGGGCATTTCCAACATGTCGCGCCACTTCGAGGAATATCTGGCGCACGGCGTCAAGCTGGCCATCGGCAACGGCGAGCTGCGCCCGGATACGCCGGTGCGCCATGTGGTCATGCTGATCACCCCGCTGTGGTATTACGGCTCCCTGCTGACCCAGCACAGCGGGCTGAAAAAACTGCTGGATCACTACACCGCCGTGCGCGAAACCATCCGTGCGGCTTACGGGGTCGGGCCCGGCAGCACGGACTGAACATCGCACCGACCCATTTACATCCACAGGCATTGCCGCCGGCCGCATCGACAGGGCCCGGCGGCAATGTGCCGGAGAGATAGATGTCGCAACACGAGAGCCCCAGCAACGAACCCCTGCTGGTGGTGGACAACCTGAGCATCTCTTTCGCTCACGCCGGCGGAGAGACCGCCATCACCCGCGACGTGAGCTTCACGGTGGCGCCCGGTGAGCGGGTTGGCGTAGTGGGCGAAAGCGGCTGCGGCAAAAGCGTTACCGGCCTGGCTCTGCTCGGCTTGCTGCCACGCCGTACCGCCAGGGTGCGCGGCAGCATCCATTTCCAGGGTCACGATCTGGCCGCGCTGTCGCCCCGGCAAATGCGCCGGCTGCGCGGCAAGGAAATCAGCATGATCTTCCAGGAGCCGATGAGCGCCCTGGACCCGGTTTTCACCGTCGGCCAGCAGTTGATCGAAACCGTGCGCGGCCACGAGAAGATCAGCCACAAGGCAGCGCGGGAACGCGCCATCGAGGCACTGGCCGAGGTCGGCATTCCTTCCCCGCAATTGCGCGTCGATGAATATCCCTACCAGTTTTCCGGCGGCATGCGCCAGCGCGTGATGATCGCCATGGCGCTGATTTGCCGCCCACGGTTGATCATCGCCGATGAACCGACCACCGCGCTGGACGTCACCGTGCAGGCGCAGATCACCGATCTGCTCTGCGAGATGAGCGACACCACCGGCACCGCGCTGCTGTTCATCACCCACGACCTGGGCGTGGTGGCCGAAACCTGCTCGCGGCTGCTGACCATGTACGCCGGTGAAATCGTCGAGAGCGCGCCGGTGGACGAAGTGCTGTACCGCCCCGCGCACCCCTATTCCTCCGGCCTGCTGCGCTCACTGCCCGGCCTCAGCCAGCGCGGCGGCACGCTGCCGTTCATTCCCGGGCGGGTGCCGGCGCCCAACCGGATGCCGGAGGGCTGCCGCTTTCAGGCCCGCTGCCCCTACGCCATCGAGGGCTGTGAGCAGCGCCAGCCATTGGCATCGTTCGGCGCTCAACGCCAGGCGCGCTGCTGGCGCCGCCATGAGCTGGAATTGCCCGGCGCCCTCAACGACGAATACAGCACGCAGGCAGCCACGCTATGAATGCACGACTGAAACCCGAAGCCAGCCCTGTCGAAAGCAGCGTTTCCACCGACAACCTGAGCATTCATTTCCATACCCGTGCCGGCGTCGTCAAGGCCGTGGACGGGGTCAGTTTCGCCATCCGCGCCGGCGAGACCTTCGGTCTGATCGGCGAATCCGGCTCCGGCAAAACCACGCTGGGTCGCGCGCTGGCCGGGCTGTTGCGTCCCAGCGACGGTGATATTCGCTACGCCGGCCAGTTGGAGCCGGAATTGTCGCGCGCGCAACGCCGGGCGCTGCGCCGCGACCATCAGATCATTTTCCAGGACCCGCACGCGGCGCTGAACCCGCGCATGACCATCCTGCAATCGGTGATGGAACCGCTGGAGATTCTCAAGGAAGGCGACCGCCGCAGCCGCCGCGAAAAAGCCATGGCGGCGCTGGAGCGGGTCGGCCTGGCGCCGCAGGTCGGGCGGCGCTACCCCCACGAGTTGTCCGGTGGCCAGAAGCAGCGCGTCAATATTGCCCGCACTCTCACCGTGCGGCCGAAGTTCATCGTCTGCGACGAGGTGGTGGCGGCGCTGGATGTGTCCATCCGTGGCTCGATCCTCAATCTGTTTTCCGAGTTGCAACAGGAACTGGGCATCACCTACGCCTTCATCACCCATGACATCTCGGTGGTGGCGCACGTCAGCGACCGTATCGGCGTGCTCTATCTCGGCCGCCTGATGGAGCAAGGCCCCACCGATTCCATCACCGAGCGCCCGCTGCATCCTTACACCCAGGCGCTGCTGTCCGCGGAGCCGCTGCCGTTGCCCAGCGACCGGCGCGATGCGGGCCGGCGCATCCATCTGCAAGGCGAAATACCCAGCCCCATGGCGCCGCCCTCCGGTTGCCGTTTCCGCACCCGCTGCCCGGCGGCGCAACCGCGCTGTGCCGAGCAGGTGCCGGAATGGCGGGAGCTGCGCCCGGATCACTGGGTGGCCTGCCATTTCGCCAGCGCGGAGCGCAACCCGATCGACGATCCGGAGCTCACCGGCGGAGGGACGACAGCCGCCAGCAGCTAGCGCCAGCGCTCCGATCATCACCTGGAGCAACCGAACACTTTCAGTAGCAAACCACATTCAGCAACGGCACAAAAAGAACACGGGAGAGCATCATGTACGACGAAACCAGCAACGAACTTCTCGACGTCAACGGCTTCACGCTGCGCCGCCGCGCTTTTCTCGGTTATCTGGGCGGCGCCATCGCGGCGGGCACCCTGGCGGGCCCCGGCAAGGCGCTGGCGGCACTGGGATCCACGGCCGTATTGCAAGTGGGCGCCAACGCCAACCCTTCCAGCCTGGACCCGGCCACCGGCGGCTCCGGCTCCGACCACGTTTTCCTGTTTCCCATGTACGACACCCTCGTTACCTGGGATTTCGAAACCCTGAAGGCGCAACCGGGGCTGGCCAGCAGTTGGACCTTCACCGACCCGAAAACGCTGGTCATGCAGTTGCGCAAGGACGTCACCTTCCACGACGGTGCGCCCTTCAATGCCGAGGCGGTGAAGATCAACCTGGACCGCAGCCGCAGCGCGGAATTCTCCAACATCCGCGCCGACCTGCGTTCGGTGGCGGAAGTCACCGTCAACGGCGAGCACACCGTTACCCTGCACCTGAAGAACGAAGACACCGCCCTGCCGCTGATCCTTTCCGACCGCGCCGGCATGATGGTTTCGCCGAAAGCGCTCAAGGCCGGCAACAACCGGGTCGATCGCAACCCGGTGGGCGCCGGCTTCATGCGCTTCGTCAAATGGAACGACGGCAGCGAAGTGGCCATGGAAGCCAACAAGCACTACTACAAGCCGGGGCATCCGCTGCTCGGCGGCATTACCTTCAAGATCATCACCGACAGCGCCACCCGCCTGCGCGCCGTGATGTCCGGCCAGGCCGATCTGGCCTACGCCCTGAGCGGCCGCCAGAAACCGCTGGTGGAAAGAATGCCGTCGCTGCACGCGATCACCGGTTCCACCGTGTACTGCTACCAGTGCTACCTGAACATGTCGCGTAAAACACTCGCCGACAAGCGCGTGCGCCAGGCGCTGAACTTCGCCGTGGACCGCGAAGCCTTCATTCGCGGCACCCTGGCCGGCGCCGGCGAGCCCGCCTACATGAACCTGCCCAAAGGGCACTGGGCTTTCGATGAGAAAACCGCCGCGCTCTACAAGCCGGACCCGGACAAGGCCAAGGCGCTGCTCAAGGAAGCGGGCTACCCCAACGGCATCACCCTCGACATGGCCGGCTACAACGACCAGTCCTCGGTGCAGATGCAGGAAGTGCTGCTCAGCCAGTTCGCCAAGGCCGGCATTCATGGCCGCTTCCGCACCGGCACCATCGCCGACATGTCCGCCGACTACTTCGCGAAAAAACAGCACGACCTGCTGCTCTCCGCCTGGACCGGCCGCCCCGACCCGACGCTCAGCTATTCGTTGATGTACCTGCAAAACAGCTACTTCAACGCCGGCCACGTGGCGCCACCGGAAGGCTTCAACGAGGCGCTGCTGGCATCGCGCAGCAGCGACGACATCGAACAGCGCAAGCAGGCGCTGGCCAAGGTGCAGTACCTGGTGATGGACCACGCGCTGGTGGTGCCGCTGGCCTTCCGGCAAAGCATCATCGCCACCAACGGCAAGGTGCAGAACATGAAACCCAACCTGCTGGGCAAGCCCAAGTTCGACAACGTTTCCCTGAAAGCGTGATGAACCGCTCCCGGAACAACCGCATGGTAACGACCTCATGGTGACACGCGCCAAACAACGCATGGTGGCGTCGCGGCTGCTACAGGCAATTCCGATTCTGGTGCTGGCCACCTTCATCGTGTTTTCCCTGATGCAGCTGATTCCCGGTGATATCGCCATCACCCTGGCCGGCGAAAACGCCTCGATGGACCGCATCGCGCAGATTCGTGAGGCGCTGGGGCTCAATCAGCCGTTCTTCGCCCAGTACGGACACTGGCTGTGGCACGCGGCCCAGGGTGATTTCGGGCAGTCCCTGCTGTCCGGTGAGCCAGTGGCGAAAACCATTGCCCGCACCTTCCCGAACACCCTGCTGATCGCCTTCTACGCCACCATTCTGTCGGTGCTGCTGGGGGTTCCTCTGGGCATTCTTTCCGCTACCCGTTCCGGCTCGAAAACCGACAGCACCATCATGGGAGCATCCTCGCTGGGCGTCGCCGTGCCGAACTTCTGGCTCGGCATGATCCTGGTGCTGTATTTCGCGCTGCAACTGAAGTGGTTTCCGGCCACTGGCTTTGTCTCTCCCTTCGAGGATTTCGGCAAGGCCCTGTGGTTCGCCACGCTGCCGGCCATCGCGCTGTGTACCCCTGGTGTCGCCGAGGTGGCGCGCCAGTTGCGCGGCTCGCTGGTGGAAATCCAGTCTTCGCAGCACGTGCGCACGTTGCACGCCAAGGGGCTCAGCCCGGCGCGCATCCTCTGGCAACACGGTTTGAAGAACGTCAGCGTCAACCTGCTCACGGTAGTCGGCCTGCTGTTCAACAAGATCCTCGCCGCCACCGTGGTGGTGGAAGCCGTGTTCGCCATTCCCGGTATCGGCAGTGCCGTGGTCAATGCGGTATTGCAGGGCGATTTTCCCGTCGTCCAGGGCGCCGTGCTGGCGATGGTGGTCACCGTGGTGGCCGTCAATCTGGTCACTGATCTGCTGTGTGCCGTTCTCGATCCGAGGATCAATGAATTATGAATAGCGAGACTCTGAGCCCGGATGGCGAGCTGCCCGCCTGGGATGAGCGATCACTGACGGCGCGCTTTTTCGGCTGGCTGAAGGGCGACCCGCGTGCCGCCATCAGCCTGGTGGTGCTGATCGTCATCCTCGGCGCGGCGCTGTTCGCGCCCTGGCTGGCCCCCTATTCACCCACCGCGCAGGATCTCGATCAGATGCTGATGGGACCCAGCGCCGCCCACTGGCTGGGCACTGACGATCTGGGCCGGGATGTGGTCAGCCGGCTGATGTACGGCGGCGGCAACTCGCTTTACGCGGCGCTGCTGTCGGTAGGCGTGGGGCTGCTGCTGGGCGTGCCGCTGGGCCTGATCGCCGGTTTTGCCGGCGGCTGGATTGATCTGTGCATCAGCCGGCTGATCGATACCTTCCTGTCGTTCCCGGCAATCATCCTTGCGGTGGCGGTCACCGGCGCCATGGGCATCGGCCTGACCAACGCCATGTTCGCCGTGGGGCTGGTGTTCGCACCGCAACTGGCGCGACTGGTGCGCGCGCAAACACTGGTGGTGCGCCAGGAGCTGTACGTGGACGCGGCGCGCTGTTTCGGCGCTTCCCCGACCCGGTTGCTGCGCAAACATGTGCTGCCCAACGCCATCCAGCCGGTGATCGTGCAAAGCACCCTGCTGCTGGCTGTGGCGTTGTTGGCCGAGGCCAGCCTCAGCTTCCTCGGGCTGGGCGTGCAACCGCCGGATGTCAGTTGGGGCTCGATGATTGCCCGTGGCTATCTGTACATGTCCATCGTCCCCGAGCAGATGTACGCACCGGGCCTGATCATCATGATCACCGCCGTTGCCTTCAATGCCCTGGGCGAATCCATGCGCGTGGCACTGGACCCGACCCTCAAGGGTCACGGCTGATTTTTCTGCCTGCTCTACACGGCGACCGGATTTTCCCTCCCTTTTCCCGGCCGCCGTGTTTTTTTCACCCCCTCTTTCACCGTCAAGGAGAGCCTTCAATGTCCACCCCTTCCGCATCCGCGTTTCAACCACGGAGGGTCATCCCCGGCTCCGCGTGGGCCGGCGAGGCCGTGCATTTCCTGCGCGGCGAGAAACCATTGCACGAGTATCTGTTCCAGCATGCGGAAGAAGTGCCGGACCAGGTGGCCTACGTTTACTACGGCACGGAAGTGACCTGGAGCGAGTTGGGCGACAGCGTGCGCCGTCTCGCCGGTTACCTGAAAAACCAGGGAATCGCACCGGGTGATCGCATCGCCCTGTACATGCAGAACTGCCCGCAGTACGTGATCGCCCACTACGCGGTGCAAAGCCTGGGCGCCATGGTCACGCCGGTCAATCCGCAGTACAAGGCGGCGGAAATCGCCTACCAGCTGAGCAATGCGGAAGTCAGCGCCATGGTCGTCGCCCGCGATCTGTACCCGACCGTGGACCAGGTGCGCGACCAGGTGCCCAGCCTGCGGATCATCATCTCCACCGCCTACGGCGACTACCTGCCGGAGCAGCCCACGCTGACGGTGCCCAAGGAACTGCTCGGCGAGCCGCCACAGCCGCACCCGGATACCGTGGACCTGCGACAGATACTGGCCGACAGCGCCCCGCTCGCCGACTTCACGCCGGTGGATCTGTGGAACGGCATCGGCCTGATGACCTTCACCTCCGGCACCACCGGCCGGCCCAAGGGCGCCATGCTCAGCTACGGCGCCAGCCTGTTCAAGATGGCGGTTTCCTTCCAGGGCCGGGCGGCGCAGGAAAACAGCATCAACCTGGCGATCGCTCCGCTGTGTCATATCGCCGGCATGAACAACGGCGTCTACATGCCGGTCTATGCCCGCCAGACCGCCATCCTGCTGGCCCGCTTCGATCCGCAAACCACGGTCGATGCCATCGAGCGCTACCGGGTGCAGGACTGGTACAGCATCGCGCCGATGAACCGCGCCATCCTCGACTTGCCCGGCGTGGAAGAGCGCGACCTCAGCTCTCTGCAAAACAATCCGGCCACCAGCTTCGGCATCCCGGTGACGGAAAAACTGGCAGAGGAATGGAAGGCACTGACCGGCTGCCAGATGCACGAAGCCGCCTACGGCCTCAGTGAAACCCACACCTCCGACACCTTCATGCCCAAGGAATACATCCGCTGGGGCAGCTGCGGCGTGCCGATGCCGGAAAACGATATCCGCATCATCAATGTCGAGACCGGCGAGCCCTGCGCGGCCAACGAAAGCGGTGAAATCGTGGTGCGCAACCGGGCCGTCTTCAAAGGCTACTGGAAACGCGACGAGGCGACCGCCGAAACCCTGCGTGATGGTGCCGTTCATACTGGCGATGTGGGCTATTTCGACGAAGATGGCTACCTGTTCTTTACCGGTCGCATCAAGGAAATGATCAAGTGTTCGGGCTACAGCGTGTTCCCGGAGGACGTGGAAGCGCTGATGCTGGACCACCCGGCGATTCAGCAGTGCGCCGCCATCGGTATCGCCGACGACAAGCGCGGTGAATCGGTGAAGCTGTTCGTGGTGCGCAAGGCCGACCACCCGCAGGTACAGGCCGAAGAACTGATCGAGTGGGCCAAGGGCTACATGGCCAGCTACAAGGTACCGCGCCAGATCGCCTTCATCGACAGCCTGCCCGCCACCGGTGCCGGCAAGGTGCTGCGGCGACTGCTCAAGGACCAGTGATTGCGCCTGCCCCGATTGCGGCATAATGCCGCAGCCGGGGCCTTTGACCACGGTTCGATTTGCATGAGAAGGCAATTTGGGTCAATGATTGCGACTCAAGACATGCAATGACAAGGTGGTAAGCTGATATGGCTGACGATGTTTCTCCGGAGCGACTTGGCAAAAGCCTGGAAGTACTCCATTTCGCCTTTCGCGGTTTGATTGCCGAGCCGGACAGCATACTGAAGACCCACGGGCTCTCCCGTATCCACCACCGGTTGCTGTTTTTCATCAATCGCTACTCCGGCCTCAGCGTCAACGAACTGGTGGAAACCATGCGCCTGACCAAGCAGGCCATCCACAAGCCCCTCAAGCTGCTGGTCACGGAAGGCTACGTGGGCGTCGCCAGGGATACCGCCGACAAGCGCGTGAAACGGCTGACCCTGACCGAAAAGGGCAACGAACTGGAACACAAGCTCACCGGCATCCAGTACCAGCTGATGAACGAAGCGTTTCTCAGCGTCGGCCCGGACGGCACCGATGCCTGGTTCAGCGTCATGGATACCATGGCCCGCCGGCTGGGGCTCTGACTATTCCCAACGCAAGCACAACTCTTTTTGTCACCCCGGAAGCGC
>CAYMKZ010000028.1:0-6458 GCA_964391345.1 uncultured Alcanivorax sp. | reverse complement strand
CAACACCAGAGTCACCCCGGAAGCGCGCCAGCGCTATCCGGGGCCCAGCGACTTCGGAGTCAGCTCAAAGACACTGGGCCCCGTGTCTCCGCTACGCTCCGCACGGGATGACGAGGCGGGTGAAGCGCCACCGATTAGCGGTTGATTCCGGCGGCGACCCTTGCTAGCTTGCGCACACCTATTGGTGCCCCGCCCACACAGGGGTTAAACGGGAAGTCGGTGCGCGCACCCGCGCCACTCCGACGCTGCCCCCGCAACGGTGATTGAGTCAACGGCAATCCGGAAGCTCCCCGCTTCCAGCGCCACTGTGCTTCGCGCATGGGAAGGCGATTGCCCGGAGAAGCGTTTTTCTCGCTCATCAGCCCGGATACCGGCCAACAGGGAACCGGGGCCATGCCAGCCCCGGCCTGGTGCTGCGGAGGGCGGCGGTGCGGCGTCTCCTGACCCCAAGCCTGTCCCCTTCCGCGGCTGCGTCCATGCCGTGCGGGTGAGCCGGCCTTTGGGAATTTTCCGTCAATGAGATCACGTTTTGCGGCGCTCTGCGCCCTCTTGCCGCTTCTGTCCTTCTACGCGCTGCCTGCCCTGGCCGCGCAAACCAGCGAAACCAGTCAGCCCCAGACTCAACAGCCTGAACAATCGCAACAACCAGCCAGCCTCGATCAGGTGGTGGTCACACCAACGATGACCGCCCGCACCGTGGATCAGTCGCT
The DNA here is from genome assembly GCA_964391345.1 of uncultured Alcanivorax sp. GTDB lineage: Bacteria > Pseudomonadota > Gammaproteobacteria > Pseudomonadales > Alcanivoracaceae > Alloalcanivorax. The sequence goes on along the minus strand of CAYMKZ010000028.1, from coordinate 5,748 downwards.
GACTTCGGTCACCGTCATCGACCACCAGCAGTTGCGCACGCTTCAGCCGCAGGACATCACCGACGTACTGCGCGGTCAGCCGGGCATCGACATCACCAGCAACGGTTCCTTCGGCAAAGTCACCAGCCTTTATGTACGCGGCACCGGCAGCAACTCCACGCTGTTGCTGCTGGATGGTGTGCGGCTGCGTTCGGTCACCGCGGGCCTGCCTTCCTGGCAGTACCTGCCGGCATCGCTGTTCGATCGCGCGGAGATCGTGCGCGGCCCGCGCGCCAGCCTGTACGGCGCCGATGCGCTGGGCGGCGTGGTGCAGTTGTTCACCCCGGACGGCTCCCACCCCGGCACCTGGCTGGAAGCGGGCGCCGGCAATCTGAACACCCATCATTTCAGCGCCGGCACCGAGGGGGAGAAGGACGGCACCCGCTACGGCCTGGCCTTCGATCGTTTCGATACCGACGGCAGCGAGCTGCGCAGCCACAGCGAGCCGCGCGGCTACGACAACACTTCCGGCACACTGAATGTGACGCATCGCTTCGCCAACAACGCCGAGATCGGCGTGTTCGGATTCCGCGCCGAGGGCAATTCGGAATTCGAGGGCTTCACGCCGGACATCGACGACAACACGGATTACGCCGTGCAGGTGGCGGGTATCCATGGCCAGTTGTGGCTGACCGACAACTGGCTCAGCAAGCTGCAAATCAGCGATGCGCGCGACGACAGCACCAACTACAGCAACGGCGTGCGCGGCGACACCTTCAACACACGCAGCCGCTCCGCCAGTTGGCAGAACCAGTTGCTGTTCGGTGACCAGCAACTGGTGGTCGGCGGCGACTTCCGCCGCGATACCGTCGACAGCACCCAGGACTACGACGAAGACCAGCGCGACAACGCCGCCGGCTTCGCCCAATTGCTGCTCAATTTCGGCGCGCTGGACGTGCAGGGCAGCCTGCGCCACGACCACAACGAAGCCTTCGGCGACAAGACCACCGGCGGATTGGCGCTGGGCTACAAGCTGACGCCGCACTACCGGCTGCGCGCCAGTTACGCCACCGCCTTCCGGGCGCCCACCTTCAACGATCTCTACTACCCCGGCTACGGCAACGATCAACTGGACCCGGAGAAATCGAAAAGCACGGAACTGGGTCTGCGCGGGCAATACCAGGTCTGGTTCTGGGATCTGGCGCTCTACCAGACCGACGTCGATGACCTGATCGCCTACGCCGTGCGCAACGGGCGCGGCGCGCCCTACAACGTCAACAGCGCGCGCATTCGCGGCGCCGAACTGAGCGCCGGCCTGAAGCTGGATCAGTGGCGGCTGGCGGCGGCGCTGACCGCCCAGGACCCGCGTGACCGCGACACCGACAACGTATTGCAGGCCCGTTCCCAGCGCAGCCTGCGGCTGGATGCGGATCGGCAATTCGGCGATTTCTCCCTCGGCGGCACCTGGCTGCTCAAGGGCCACCGCTACAATGACGCCGCCAACCAGCAGCGCCTGGGCGGTTACGGCCTGCTGGATCTGCGCGCCGCCTGGACCTTCGCGCCCCACTGGAGCACACGCCTGAGCGTGCGCAACGTATTCGACAAACGCTACGCCACGGCGCGCGATTTTGCCGGCTGGGACTACCTCAACGCTGGCCGTACCGTCATGCTGAGCCTGCGCTATGACACTCACTGAAGGATGAAACCACCGCCGTGCCGATCGTCCGTACTCTTTGCCGCCGCCTGCTGATCGCCGGAGCCCTGACCGGAACACTATGGCCGGCCAGCGCCCTGGCGAAGCTGTGCGTCAACGACGACGCCGGGCGGCAAGTCTGCCTGACGCATCCGGCGCAGCGCATCGTTTCGCTATCGCCCGGCGGTACCGAGCTGCTGTACGACGCCGGCGCCGGCGGCAAACTGCTGGCCACCGTCGATTTCAGCGACTACCCGGCGGCGGCGCGCAAGCTGCCCCGCATCGGCAGCGCCGAGCGTCTTGATCTGGAAGCCATCCTCGCCTGGCAGCCGGATCTGGTGGTGGCCTGGCGCAGCGGCAATCCCAAAGCTCAGGTGGCCCGGCTGGAGCAGTTGGGGCTGACGGTCTACCGCAGCGAGCCCCGGCATTTCGCCGACATCGGCAGTACCCTGGAACGTCTCGGCAAGCTGGCCGGCAGTGAATCCGTCGGCGATGCCGCCGCCGCGCACTTCCGCGCCGGCATCGACGCCTTGCGCCAGCAGTACGCCCATGCGACGCCGGTGACGGTGTTCTACGAGATCTGGGAAAAACCGCTGATGACCGTCAACGGCCGCCATCTGATCAGCCAGGCCATCCGCCTGTGCGGCGGGAGCAACATCTTTGCCGGCCTGTCCTCGCTGGCCCCGCGCGTCAGCCGGGAAGCGGTGATCGCCAAAAACCCGCAAGCCATCGTGGTCGGCGGCCTCGGCGAAAACAACCGCCAATGGTTGTCGCCCTGGAAAGCCTTTCCGGCTCTGAGCGCCGTGCAGCACGGCAATCTGTTCTTCGTGCCACCCTCCACCCTGCAACGGCCTACGCCGCGCATGCTGGACGGCGTGCGCAGTCTGTGCCAGGACCTGGAGCAAGCGCGTGCCCGGCGTTAGCGGGCGCGCCCTGCTGGCGCTGCCGGCACTGGCGCTGCTGGCTGTCCTCGCGCTGATGGTGGCGCTGGCGGTGGGCAGTGTACCGGTTCACGTCGGTGATCTGCTGGCGGTGCTGGGCGGTGGCGGCGATCCGCTGCACCGGGAGTTGCTGCTGTCACTGCGTCTGCCGAGGGCGCTGGCGGCCTTCGCCACCGGCGGCTTGCTGGCGCTGGCCGGGGCGCTGATGCAGGTATTGCTGCGCAATCCGCTGGCCGACCCCTACGTGCTGGGGCTGTCCGGCGGCGCGGCGGTGGGGGCGCTGGCGGCCATGCTGGCGGGCGCCGCCGCCGTCGGGGTATCGGGGTCGGCCTTCGCCGGGGCGCTGCTTTCCACGCTGCTGGTATTCGGCCTCGCTCAGGGCGTCGGCGGCTGGACCCCCACCCGGCTGCTGCTGACCGGCGTGGTGGTGGCCGCTGGCTGGGGCGCGCTGGTCACTTTTCTGCTCACGCTCAGCTCCACGGCGCAATTGCCCGGCATGCTGTACTGGCTGATGGGCGACCTCAGCTACGCGCGCTCGGCGCTGCCCGCCTGGCTGGTGCTGATCCCGGCGCTGATCATTACCATTCCGCTGGGACGTTCGCTCAACGTGCTGGCGCGCGGCAGCCTGCAAGCCGCGGCGCTGGGGGTGGCGGTGCGGCCGCTGGAAATCACCCTCTATCTGCTGGCCAGCCTGCTCACCGCGGCGGCGGTGACCACCGCCGGCAGTATCGGCTTCGTCGGCCTGGTGGTGCCGCACATGCTGCGGCTGTGGCTGGGCAACGATCAGCGGCTGATGCTGCCGGCCAGCGTGCTGGCCGGTGGCGCGTTGCTGACGCTGGCGGATACCCTGGCGCGCACGCTGCTGGCACCTCAGCAGTTGCCGGTGGGGGTGATCACCGCGCTGCTTGGCGTGCCCACCTTCCTCCTGCTGCTGTACCGGAGCCGCTGATGAGTCGCACGGAGGCAGTACGGAAGACGACCGTGATGCTGGAGACGCATGACCTGGTCATCGACATCCCCGGCCGGCCCGATGGCGTGCCGCTGAATCTGCACATCGAGGCGGGACAACGCTGGGGCGTTCTGGGACCCAACGGGGTGGGCAAGACGACGCTGCTGCACACTCTGGCCGGGCTGCTGGCGCCACGTCGGGGGCACATCAAACTGGAAGGAACGGAACTGGCTTCGCTGGGACGCAAGGCCGTGGCGCAACGGCTGGCGCTGGTGTTTCAGGAACGTCAGGACAGTTTTCCGGCGACGGTGCTGGAAACGGCGCTGATCGGCCGTCATCCGTTTCTGTCACCCTGGAAACGGGAAAGTGCCGCCGACCTGCAACGGGCTCATCAGGCTCTGGCGGCGCTGTCGCTGGAGCACCTCGCCCAGCGGCTGGTCAACACGCTGTCCGGCGGCGAGCGCCAGCGGGTGGCCATCGCCACCGCGCTGACCCAGGCGCCGGTGCTGTGGCTGGCGGACGAACCCACCAACCACCTGGACCTGCACCATCAGACCGCGGTGATGGCCCTGCTCGCTGGCCACGCCCGCCAGGGCGCGGCGGTGATCATGGGCCTGCACGACCTGAATCTGGCGTCACGCTGGTGCGATCATGTGCTGTTGCTGTACCCGGACGGGCGCCGCCGGGCCGGGCCGGCGGCGGATCTGCTGGAACTGAGCGCGCTGGAAGACCTGTACAGCCAGAAGCTGGTCATGGCGCGGGTCAACGGCACCGCCGTTTTCATTCCCGGCTGAAGGCTCATTCCCAGCTGACGGCTCTCTCGGCTGACGGCTCAGCTATCGAAGGCCATTTCCTTGTTGTCCGAGCGCATGTACAGCGAACGTACCGGCTTGGCCAGCACGCGCCGCACCATCGGCTCGAAAAACGACAGCGGCAGGGTTTCCGCTTCGGCGTCGAACGCCGGGCTGTCGTACTTGGTGACGAACTCGATGGTGCGCTTGAAGTGTGGATGATCGCGGTACTGCTCACGCATATTGCGGTCCAACCCCAGGTGATGGAAGAAGTAGTACCCCTGGAAAATGGCGTGGTGCTTGACCATCCACAGGTTGGCTTCGCTGACGAACGGCTCCAGCAGGCTGGCGGCGATGTCGGCGTGGTTGTACGGCCCCAGAGTGTCGCCGATGTCATGCAACAGCGCGCAGACGACATATTCCTCGTCCTGGCCATCGCGGTGCGCCAGCGTCGCCGTTTGCAGGCAATGGGTGAGGCGATCCACCGGGAAGCCGCCGCAATCCCCTTCCAGCAGCCGCAAATGCTCCAGAACACGATCCGGCAGCTCGCTGGAAAACTCCTTGGCGGCGTGGCCAATGATCTTCCAGTCCTCGGCGGTGCCGTCTTCCATATGTGAAAAACCGGCGCGGGCCTGGTGCTCTTGATCTTGCATGGATGCTCTCCTTCACTCGGGCCACCGGCCCTGGCTACTGTTGGTATGATGGGGACAGTCTAGGCGTGCGATTCACGCTAGAATGTCAATCGATTTACGTTTGGACCGCCGTCATGGACAACCGCATCCTCGCCGCCCTGAAAAACTGCTCGCTGCTCTCCGGCCTGCCGGAGCCGGCGCTGCGGGAAGTGGCGGCCCTGGCGCGGCTCAGCCCGTTCCGGGCCAATCAGGTGATCTACGCCCGTGGCGAGGTGCAGTCCACGCTTTCGGTGATCGGCTCCGGCAGCGTGCGCATCGATTCCACCAGCAGCGAAGGCCGGGAGATCATCCTCACCGTCTTCGAGGCAGGCGCCTGGTTTGGCGACACGGTATTCTCACCGGGCATGCCCAGGGTGTTCGGCGCCACCGCCCACACCGACGGCGAACTGGTGGAAATCCCCGGCCAGGAATACCGCGACCTGCTGGCCCGCTACCCGGAAGCCTACCCACGCACTCTCGACATGCTCAGTCGGCGCCTGTGGTCCGCCATCTCCATCATCGAGGACAACGCCCTGCGCGACGTACCCGGCCGGGTCGGCCGGCGCTTGCTGTTTCTCGCGCAGATGCACGACCGCGGCCCCGGCCCGGTAACCTTCAAACTGACCCGCGAACACATCGCCAACATGATGGGCATGACCCGCCAGGGCGTGCACGGCGTGCTCAAGGCGCTGGAACGGCAGCACCTGATCCAGTTCAGCTACGG
>CAYMKZ010000027.1:8322-30016 GCA_964391345.1 uncultured Alcanivorax sp. | reverse complement strand
CAGCATGACGAGTGGCGGGCGCTAGAGCAGCATGACGAGTGGCGGGCGCTAGAGCGGCATGACGAGTGGCGGGCGCTAGAGCGGCATGACGAGTGGCGGGCACTAGAGTGGCATGACGAGTGGCGGGCGCTAGAGCGGCATGACGGGTGGCGGGCACTAGAGCGGTATGACGGGTGGCGGGCGCTAGAGTGTGCGGGAGGTGTTACCCGCTCCGGTACGCGGCGCGCGGCTCGTGCAGCACCTGCGGTCTGAGGTTTTCCCGCAGCCAGGTGGCGAATTCGGCACTGGTCAGCCGGCCTTCGGCCAGGGCGAGGATGTTGATGTAGAAATCCGCATCCGTTGCCGCCAGATGAGTGCCATTGATGCGCAAAAAGGTCTCGCAAGTCACAGTTGCCGTGCGTTTGTTGCCATCCACGAAGGGATGGTTGCGGGCCAGGCCGAAGGCCAGGCTGGCGGCCAGGTCGGCGATATCCGGCGGCGGGTCGCCGTAAGCCGCCAGTTGTTCCGGTCGCGCCAGGGCGGATTCCAGCAGCGCCTCGTCCCGTACCCCCTCACTGCCACCATACTCGGCTACCTGCCGATCGTGGATGGACAGCGCCAAGTCCTTGCTTATCCATGTGATCATCATTAGCTATCTGCCAGTTTGCGTAACAGTGTGCGACGTTCATGCATGATTTCCTCCGCCACGGCCATTTGCTCGGCGAAGGTCGGGTCGTAGGCCGTCAGCTTGATGCCGTCCGGGGTTTCGAGCACGTAGAGCTCGTCTCCCTTTTCCATGCGCAGCCTGGCTAGAAGCTCTTTGGGCAGGATGACCCCGGCGGAGTTGCCAACGGTGGTGATCTTCAGTTTCACGGCAATATCCTCAAATCGTTATAACATTGATTATATGATGGCTGACTGGAAACATCCACCGTGCCCGCCCGTTCCACCTGCGGGGCGCAGGCTGGTCTGGCCATGCTCGGCCCGCGTTCCTGTGGGGGTGGGCGGAGAGGGGGTGGAGGGTATGTGGTGAGTGCGTGCAGAGAAGGCCGAGAGATGGGCGCAAATGGCCATCATCGTGATGGTAAATTGCCATCCTTCACAGACGGATAGCGTCGGGGCTATGCTGTTTACAGAGCCGCATGTGTCATTGATGGGTGGCAAAAAGGCCCGAAACGAACAAGAAATGACAACCGGTTGTCGCGCTTGATGCACCGTTTGTCATAGGAGAAGTATCCCAAGTGCTTGTTTTCACTACGATTGTTTACTTAACCGCCACAAAGTGAAGCTTGCGAACCAGATCACAGCGCGGACAGAATCCATAACAGGTAAAAGGCATATAACGCACCTCGGTGTGCATGGGGAGAGTCAATGATGAATATCATTCGGTCGGTCAATCACGCTGCTCAATGGTTTGCTGTTCGGCTTTATACCCGAGGCTCTTCACGGGCGGATCGGCAGCGAGGGGCTAGTGCGTTGGAATATATTGTTTTGGCTGCGTTCATTGTTGTTGTCATTATTATTGGTGTGAAAACAATGGGCACCGACATCCAAAGTGCTTTTTCGAGTGTTGCAAGCAAGGTTACTAGTGGTATCTAGAACTGCCTTTGGAGGTTTTGCCTGATGGGGCAGTAGCTGCATGTACTCTTGGGAGTCTTGGAAAAAAGCACGCGGCGTTGTGGCGCTAGAGTTTCTGCTGGTATTTCCTCTTGTCATCGCCATGCTCTACGCCGCCGCCACCTACGGCATCGTGTTTTTCACCAAATACAAGATGCAGAGGGCGGTGAGTAATGCGGTGAATGCCGCCCTGTATGTGGATCGCTCCGCCTATACGAGTGGTGCCGGGAGTGATGAGGTGGGAGGGGTGGCGCTCGGCAGGGCGAAATCAGCACTGGATGAAGCCGTTGGCAGGCTGTCATTGAGTGGGCTGGGTGCCGATGGTGGTAATTGTGACACCAACACTCTCACCAATAATGTGGAAATGATCCAATGCACGCTGACGTACACCAAAATGGATAAACTGGTTCCCATAATGAGTTTCGGCTGGCTGGGCCAGTTCCCGCCATTGCCGGACGAACTGAAAGTAACCGCCTCCGTGGCATTTTAATGAAAATATATGTAAAAACCGGTAGGGAAGCCGGGTTTTGTCCGCCGTCGGGATGACGAACAAGTGTAAATCACTCACGGCTTCCGGGTGTGATTCATCCGGGGATGTCAGGGAGGGGAAATGGGTCCAAAACTGTTGTACTCGTTGCCGGCATTGGCGCTGGCCCTGCTGGCCCTGATTCTGGCGGTGGTCGGGCTCAGCCGCAGCGGCGAGCCGGATAAAACCACGTCCACCCAGGCCAGCGTGGTGAAACAACAAGCGGCGGCACAGCACCGCTACTGGGTAGTGACCCGAGCGGCGGCCGAAGGCGATGAATTGAACGCCGCCGATCTGGCCGTGGTGTCTTCGGCCACGCCGATTCCCGATGCCATTGATGCCGGCCAGAAGGTGGCCGGCAAGGTGCTGCAACGCCAGGTGCGCCCCGGCGAGCTGTTGACACAAAGCCTGTTTGAACCGGGCAGCCATTTGTCGTCCCTGTTGCCGACCGGCCAGCGGGCCATGGCGATTCCCGTCGATGCCGTGTCCGGCGCCGGCAACCTGCTGCGTCCCGGCGATCATGTCGATGTCATCAGCGCCTTCCGCCAATCCCCCGATAACAAGGGGCCGGCCGTGCTGGCGGTGCTCAAGGACATACCGGTGCTGGCGGTGCACGGTTTCATGGAAGGCCAGACGCCGAGCAAGAACGACAACAATCGCAGTCATAACGACACCGTGGTGCTGTCCGTTTCCGAGAAGCAGCTGCCCAAGTTGTTGATGGCCTCTACCAGCGGCAAGATTCGCCTGGCGATACGGGCCAATCGGGATGGCACTGATGGCGGCGCGGCATCTTCCATGGAGGTGGCTCAGCCTGTCGGCGTTGCACGCCCCATGAACCCGGTGCAAAAAGTGCCGGCGGCAGAAGCCGAAGCCGCTCCGGTAGCAGATAGTGTAGCGTCCGGCTCCAACCAGGCGCCGACCAGCGCCCCTCTCTATTTCGATGATCTTTTCCCCAAAGCCGAGAAGAAACCGGTACACCATGCGGCGCCGCGCCCCCGTGGCCATCGTGTGGAAGTGTTCGAGGGCGCGGAAACGAGGAGTGCCTATGTGCGCTAAACATTGGTCGGTGGCGCTGTTCGCGGTGGTCGCCCTGTTGTTCGGTGAGGCAGCGCTGGCGGCGCCGCTGGGCCCGGATCTGCAACTGGCTCCTGGCGATCAGAAAATACTGGATTTCCCGGCTCGCGTGACCAAGGTTGCCACGTCCGATCCAAAGACCATGGCGGTGACGGTTTCCGGTAAGCAGCAACTGTTGATCACCGCCAAACAGGTAGGCTCAGCCATTCTGTCGGTATGGGTGTCTGGTGAAAGCAAGCCGCTGCGCAGTAACGTGGTGGTGGCCACCACCTTGGGCGGTGCGCTGCCGTTCGGCACTCAGGTGCAGACCGATATCAAGGTGCTGGAGGTCAGCAAAAGCAAGCTCAACAGTTTGGGTATGTATTACGCGAACCTGTTCAACGGCGGCAAATCAGCGATCGGTATTGCGCCGCCGGGCAGTGGCTATCGCGGTTTCTCCGGCCCGGGCAGTGCCACCAGCGCGCTCAGCTCGGATGGCTTCAATCTGTTTGCCTTCGGTGAGCACTCATTGGCCATCATCAACGCGCTGGAATCCGGCGGCTTCGCCTACACGCTGGCGGAGCCATCGCTGACCAGCCTCAGCGGCCAGAATGCTTCTTTTCTTTCCGGCGGCGAGTTTCCGGTGCCCACCAAAAGCGATACCACCGGCGTGCAGATCGAATACAAACAGTTCGGTATCGGCCTGAGCCTGACGCCCACAGTGATCAGCAAGGATCAGATCATCCTCAAGGTGGCGCCGGAGGTGAGCGAGCTGGATTACTCCGCTGGTGTCGAGACGGGCGGTGTGTCGGTGCCGGGTCTGCGGGTACGCCGCGCCCAGACCACCGTTTCCCTGGCCCCCGGCCAGACGTTCATCATCAGCGGGCTGGTGAGCCGCAATACCATCAACAGCAGCGACCGGATTCCCGGCCTGGGCGATATTCCCATCCTGGGTGCCTTCTTCCGTTCCAGCCGCATTTCCCAGAACGACAAGGAACTGGTGATGGTGGTCACGCCGCATCTGGTGACGCCGCGCGATGCCGACAAAGGGCAGGTCACGTTGCCCGGCAATGCCTATCGCAACAGCAGCATGAAATGGCTGGATATGGCCACTGAAACGCGCAATGGCTCGCAGCCGTTGAGTCACGGACTGAGCTGGTGATCTCATGAGCGATAACGAAATCGTACTTTCCGTCATCGACGATCCCGGCATCAAGGACTGGCTGGGGAGGGTGATCGATGCGCCGTTTCGTCTGGAATTCGTCAGCCGCGCCGATCTGAGCCGGGTGATCCGCCTGCTGGAAGCGACCACCGCGCATCTGGTGCTGGTGGAAATCGGCGAAATGGATTTGAACCAGTCGCTGGCGATCATCACCGCGCTGACCAATGCCCGGCCCTGGGTGACGGTGATTACCGTGTGCACCCGCGCCAATCAGGATTTGCTGCTGCAAAGCATGCGCGCCGGTGCTCGTGATTGCTTCCTGGCCGGCAACGATGCCGGCGAAATCCGTGATCGCCTGCGCCGCCATCAACTGGTGCGGCCCGGCCATTATGCCGATGAAAATTTTTCCGCGGTCAGCAACCTGACGCTGGTGACCGCCGCCGACAGCATCGTCGATACCCGTTTTCTTGCCCAGAACCTGGTGCTCGGCCTCAACCAGCGTCACCCCATGCAGCGTTTTCTGGCCATCGATACGCAAGCGCCGGAGCAGAGCGTGTTTTATCTGGATGGCAACCGGGAATTCACCCTGGAGAATCTGCTCGCCAGCCCGGAAACCCTGGATGAAACCCTGATCGATACCGCCCTGGAAGAGTTCCGGCCGGGGCTGCGTCTGCTTTCCAGCGGCGGCAAGGTGAGGCTGGATGACGATCACAGCGTGGACTTGTTCATCGCCCTCAACCGGCTGATGCAGATGTTCGATCACATCGTCATCAACGTCGCCCCCGTGGAGAGCCGCCACTGGGTGCGGGCGCTGGGCATACATGCCCGTCATCTGCTGGTGGCCATGCATCCACTGGTCAATCAGGCTCATGTGGCACGCCAACTGGTGCATGACTGGCGCTCGCATCTGGGCCGCGATGGCAGCGCCGCGCTGGTGCTGGACGGCTACGACAACAGCGTGCCGCCACAGGCGGAAGACTTGCGCGAAACCGTCGGCATCGACCTGGCCGGCATTCTGCCCATGGACTGGCGTCAGCGTTTGCTGTCGATCAATTCCGGCCAGCCGATTCAGGAACAGGCGCCGCGCTGCCCTTATGTACGCGGCTTGAACGGCCTGCTGGACCATCTCGACGGGACCGTGCGCAGCGGCCCGCAGCGTGGTTTTCTCACCCGCCTGACCGGGAGATAAACCGTGGCTGGCCGCATCGACCAGGAATACCAGGAGCTCAAGGAGCGAGTGCATCGCTGGATCGTCGAGCGCCTGGACGAAGAAGGAATGGAGGTCAAACGGGTCAGCCGTGAGGGGCTGATAGAGTTCATTCGCAATGGTGTCGGGCAGTACATCGCTCAGCACCGGGTGCCGCTGTCCACCCAGGACCTCAACCTGCTGGTGCGCGATACCTTCGACGAAGTGACCGGCTTCGGGCCATTGGAGCCGCTGCTCGCCGATCCGCGCATCAACGACATCCTGGTCAACGGTCCCGAGCACATCTTTGTGGAGGTGGCTGGAGTGTTGCAACGGGCGCATAGCCGTTTCATCAACGACGACCACGTGGTGCGCGTGATTCGCCGCATGCTGGCGCCGCTGGGCCGGCGCCTGGACGAAGCCAGCCCGATGGTGGATGCCCGGCTGCCGGACGGCTCGCGGGTCAACGCCATCATTCCGCCGCTGGCGCTGGACGGCCCTTCCATCAGCATCCGCAAATTCACCGGCAACCATCTCACCGCCCAGGATCTGATTGCCAGCGGCTCGATGACCGAAGCCTGTCTGGATGTGCTGGTGCGGGCAGTGGAATCCCGTCGCAACATCATCGTCAGTGGCGGCACCGGTACCGGCAAGACCACCATGCTCAACCTGATCAGCCAGTACATTCCGCGCCAGGAGCGGGTGCTGACCATCGAGGACTCTGCCGAACTGGTGCTGCATCACCCTCATGTGGTGCGCCTGGAAACACGACCTGCCAACACCGAAGGCAAAGGGCGCATCAGCCCCCGCGAACTGGTGATCAATGCTCTGCGCATGCGGCCGGATCGCATCATTCTCGGTGAGGTGCGTTCCGGTGAAATCATCGAGCTGCTGCAAGCCATGAACACCGGCCACGAAGGCTCCATGAGCACCATCCACGCCAACGGCACCCGCGATGCACTGGTGCGTATCGAAACGCTGCTGGCGGTGAACGGCTACGACGCCAGCGAAAAAGCCATCGGCCGGCTGATCGGCTCGGCGCTGGACATCATCGTGCAACTGATCCGCCTGCCCGACGGCCGGCGGCGCATCAGCGAAGTGGTGGCACTGACGCCCACCGACGATGATCCTTACCACATGGATTACCTGTATCGGAGCAGCGAGCATGAATCCGGATAGCCTGTTGCTGGCTGCCGAGATACTGGCGGCCTTTGCCATCGTGCTGCTTCTGGTGCAGTGGGCGTGGTCGCGTTCCCGGCAGCAACATCGGCTGCGCCAACACACGCGCCAGCGGCTGGACGTGCGCAGCGAGCCGGAGGAAAACGGTAATCGCTCGGCAGTGGGGTTGCTGGAAGGCGTGCTGCTGCGAGCGGACATTCATTTGTCGCAAGGACAACTGGCCGTGGTGGCCCTCCTGGTGCTGTTGTTTCTTGCCGTCGTGGTGATGCTCAAGGGCCTGCTGGCGGCACTGGTGGCGGCGGTCATCATCGTCGTGTTGCTGTGGATGTACTGGCGCATGCGCTTGCAGCAACAGCGTCGGCGCATTTATCAGGAACTGCCGATGATCATCGACGCCACCTTGCGCTATATCGAGGCCGGACGTTCTCTGGAAAACGCTTTGGTGGAAGCATTCAGGGACACTCCGCCAGTATTCGAGACACTGGCTTTCCGGCTGCGCAGTGCGGTGGAATCGGGGCGTGACTACACTGAATTGTTTGAAGAATTTGCCCGTTTGCACGAGGTGCCGGCGCTGGTCACGGTGGCCATCGCCTTGCGTACGTCACAGCGGTTCGGCTCGTCGATCAAGCCGGTGCTCAAGCAAGTGGCGGTCGCCTTGCGCTCCCAACAGGAGTTGCGGCGTGAGTTCATGGCGGCCACTTCGGAAATCCGTTTCACGGCGGCGGCGTTCGCTTTGTTGCCACTGGGGCTGGCCGCCTACATGGTGCTGATGAACGAAAGCTATTCGCGCATTCTTCTCGATACCAGCACCGGGCATACCATGCTGATGGTCGCCGGCGGCTTGCAACTGATTGGCATCGCCATTATCTGGCGCATGATTCAGGGGGTGGGGCGTGGCTGAAATCTATTTTGCCGTCGCGTTGCTGCTGGCTTTTGTCGCCGTCTGGGTGGCCCTGGTAAAGACCCCACAATGGGTACGGCGCAACTACATCAGCATGCGCTTGCAGCAAACCGCTGAAGGTGATGCCACGTCCGCTTTCTGGTTGCCGCGCTTTGCCGGGCGCCTTACCGACTCTTCTCTGCTCGGCAATGATTTCGAAGAAGTATGGACCGCATTTGCGGTAACCGGCCGTAGCCGGGAACAGGCCCAGATACTGTATCTGCTGTTCTGCTGGCTGCTTCCCGCCGTGGTCATTGTCGCCGCCTTTCTGTTGTTCAGCCTGCTGACGGCGATGATCATCGCGGCCGTGGCTTTTCTGCTGCCTCGGCGCGTCATCAAGGGGCTGGGGCAGGGCGCCGAGCACCGGCAAAACCTGGAAGCGGTGGAGTTGTGCCATCTCACGCGAATGCTGATCGAAGCCGGACTCTCTCTGGAACGGGTGCTGCGCATCATCGCCGTGCAGGCGCGGCCGACACTGCCGATGCTGGCGCCGCGCATCGACCGCTTCATTCGCATGATGGAATCCGGGGCGGAACGCAGCGAAGCACTCAACGAGCTGGGCGACAACAAGCGCATTCCGGTGTTGCGCAATTACGTGGTGCTGATGAAACAAAGCGGGCAACTGGGCGCGGGCGTATCCAGCAGCCTGGAGCAGATCATTCAGGAAGCCAATGAAACCGAACGCAACCGGCTGAAAGAAGCCACCAACCGCATCGGCGCGAAAATGACAGTGGTGATGATGATTTTCATGATGCCGGCGCTGTTCATTCTGATCGGTGGGCCCGCGGCGATTTCCATTCTGGATGTGCTTGGCCGCTGAGGTCGGCAGCGATGTTAACCAACAACAAGGGCTGGCACAGGCCCGCAAGAAGGAGTGAAACAATGCGCGGATTCCGCCTCCTGGCGTTGGCCACCACCACCCTGATGGCCGGCTGCGCCCTGCACCCGCCGGCTCCGGATACGGCAACGGATCGTCTTGATCTGGTCCATGTTACCTGCAACACGGAGATTCAGCCCGAGCAGCAGGTGGAACTGGACCTGATCGACCGGCTGATGGATGCCCACCAGAACCATGCGGCGCTGGCGCAGCTGGAAAGCAAGCCTCTGGCCACCGAGGATCACTGGCTGCGCTACGGCCAGTTGCTGGCTTCCACCGGCCAGCTCGACCAGGCGCAGCAGGTGTTTCAGGCGCTGGTCAATCAGTGCAACACCGGGCGGGCTCATCATGGGTTGGGCATGGTGCTGATGAAAAGAAACGAAATCGATGCCGCGCTGGTGCACTTGAAGATTGCCCGCGAGCGGGACCCGGCGGACTCCGATGTGCGCAACGATTACGGCTACGCCTTGCTGTTGATCGGTGATTATCAGCAGGCGGCGTTCGAGCTGCGCACCGCCATGGAGCTCGGCGACGGCCAGGGTCCGGTACGGGAAAATCTTGCCGTGGCTTACCTGCTGACCGACAACGACCGTGGCATGCAGTGGCTGACACAACAGCATCAGCTTACCGACAAGGAACGGAAGTACGCGGAGAAACTGGCAGTCCAGTTCAGCAAAGCGACCGTCAGGAGTGCGCAATGAAAACGCTCATCAGTACTTTGATTCTGGTGCCGGCCTTTGCTTTCGCCGCCGGCTCCGGCGCGCCCGTCACGCCGCCGGCACAGGATGCCCCGGCCTTCGGCCTTTCCGGCAACGTGGTGGGACATAAAGCGCACAGCGACAACGAGACCGCGCTGGAAACACGCCGCCTGCTGGACGAACAGGCTCACTCCGGTGGCGCGGCGAACAGTGAAATCTCCGCCCCGGTTTACGTACAGACGCAGCAGCGATTGTCGAAGAGTTTTGATGAAGCTATCCCCGATTTTGGCGACGACCAGACTCACGGCAGTAGCCAGTAAGCCAGCCTGAGCGCCGGCGGAGACAACCATGAAACGGGCATCAGGCAGAGCAGGCCGAATGCGCCAGCGGCAAACAGGCGTGCTGGTGTTCATCACGCCGATCATCTTGCTGCTGATCGTTATGTTTGGTGCTCTTATGCTTGATGGTGCGCGGCTTTATTCGATACGTGAGACCATGCAGACACAGGTTAATGCGGCGGCTACGGCTGCGGCCAACTTCACTCAAAGCTGCAACAGTATTGATCGTCCCGATGTTGACGATGTCTCAATGCTGGGAATCGTGGAAAACACGGCAAGTGGTATGAACTGGGATGGCAAGGGTCGTTTTGATGTCCTGTCAGGATTGGTTTCAAGCAAGAAAGACCCAGTGGGCGGTGAATACATCAATCAGTTCCAGAAAACGAATCCTGTGTCGGCCAACGCGGTTGCCGTGAGATATCAGCGCGTAGAGCCCCTCTTCGCGCTTTTGCCTTGGCTTGGTGATATCACGCTGACCGCTCAGGCGGCGGCAAAAAAAGAAGTTATCGCCACAATTAGTGCCAGTACATCCACCTTGGATGCTGGAGGGGGGAGTGAGCATCCAACAGTCATTAACGGACTCCTCGGTCTCCTTTTCAATGATAAGAAACCATATCATTTTAGCGTAGATCAGCTTGATCAGATATCAGATGTAACTGTTCGGCTGGGTGATTTGTTGAATAAGGCGGGAGCTGGGGGGGTTGTAAATGCTTTGCCGGTTAACGCATATAAACTGGCAGAAAATTTAAAAAAGGCAGTGGATCCTGAATCCAGCCAAGCTGCCCCCATAATTAAGCTGGTTGACGGTGTTCTGAATAATGTCAATTTGGAAGGCATCAGTGTTGAAAGCATATTAAAAGTGACTGGGGATGGGGCAAGTATACCGAAAGAAGCCAAGATTCCAGTTTATGGATTATTGACCAGCATGGTAATGAATGCGCTGAAAGGAACAATAGAAAATCTGAAAGGTATCAGCTTGGATATTCCTGGTCTGATTTCCACTGACTTGAGTATCAAGATAAATAGCGCTCCTGCTGTGGTAATCGCCCCCGCTCGGATGGCTGTCGGTTCAGACTCGAAATGGTTGGGGCACTTGGAAACTGCTGATATCACCATAGTCGCGACTCCCAGGATTCACCCGAATCTTACCATCGCTGGAACCGGTGTTAGCCTGGATTTGTCCCTCCCATTAACGATAAAGACCGGAACGGCTAAGGTTGATCTTGTCAGTGCGGAATGCGCTACCGGAAGTGTAAACCAAGCTAGGTTTGGTTTGGGTGTGACTACAGGGCTTGCAAGTGTAGTGGGGGAAGCATCGCTTGGCATCACATTAAGCGTATTAGGAGTCAAGGTACCAATAGAAAGTGGGGAGATATCTATTTCAGTTGGTCCCTTAGGTGGTGACCATATTGATGCCAGGACGGACCTGATTAGTTTGGATAAATCTCTACTGGGCGGGCCCCGGAGGGGTATTGTGGATTTACCCGGTGGCTTGTCCTTAGCCGATCCCAACTTGAAGATTCAGGTACCGGCTGGACCTCTTATCAATGGAATTCTTGCGGGCCTTTTGGAAAAACTGACAGCCGTTCTCGTAGGGACACCAGAAACACCAGGTATTCTTGAATTGGTTTTGGAAAACGCCGTTCACCCTGTTCTCAGTGGCCTTGGCGTCGGGCTTGGAACGGCGACCATCACGATCTCTGACCCTCAGCAAGGGCCTGTCGTCTTGATCCAGAATGTACAGGTGGATGGGTGGTGATTTGGCCCCTTGTATTCCGTTCGGCCTTGTCGGCTGACCATCAGTTTTCACAATGTTGCGGCCTCAATGGTTGCTAGAAAATATCTGCTTTTTGGTAGACATCCTGGCCTGATTCGTGGAGATGGCCCGCTACTACTGCTGATCGCTCTCGTCGCCATTGCGGGTTGGGCAGCGGCGGCGATGAAAGGCGATGCCGGCCAGTTTTCATTGCTGATCTACCCCGGCACGGCGGCTTTGTTAGCGGTCGTATTGTCGTCGGCCTGGTTCCTCGTTTACGCGCTCTACACCATGCTGGTGGTGCGCCCCGATTTTCCCATCCGGCATATTGTTTCGCGCTTCCTCTCATGGCTTGCGTCCATCGGCATCGCCCGTCTCGTCGTGCTGGTATTGGCGCTGACTCTGTTCCTGTCCGCGATCTCGTCTCTGAAGTCCTTGATTCCGTTGTTCAATCCATACCACTGGGACCCGTTCCTCGCTCACCTGGATGCCAGCCTGTATGGCGGTGTCGAACCCTGGCGTTGGTTGCAGCCATTGTTGGGCCATCCGGTGGTTACCCGCACCATCAACATTGCTTACAACGTCTGGTTCTTCATCATGATCGGAGTACTGCTGTGGCAGTTGGTCGATGTCGCCCACCCTCGCCGCCGCGAACAATTTTTGCTGATGTTCGTGCTGATCTGGGTCGTCAACGGTGTGCTGCTGGCCACGCTTCTGTCTTCCGTCGGCCCCTGTTTCTATGGCCGTCTGCTTCCCGATCAGCCCGATCCTTACGCTGGCCTGATGGCCTATCTGCGCCACGCCAACTTGATTACCCCGGTCTGGGCCGTGTCCACGCAGGACTATCTGTGGGGGCTTTACACAAAGGGGGCTTTGGGCATCGGTAGTGGCATTTCCGCCATGCCCAGCATGCACATTTCCATGGCCTGGTTGTTGTTTCTTTTTTCACGGCAAGTGCATCGAATCATAGGTTGGGTGATGCTGGTTTATGTCCTGTTGCTGGTGGTGGGTTCGGTGCATCTGGGTTGGCACTATTCGGTGGACGGTTATGTGTCGATCATCACCACTTCGTTGCTGTGGTTCGCGGTCGCCTGCTGGTGTGAGAGAAAGCCTCTGCCGATGGAGGCAAGGGTACCCGACTAGAGAGGCTGGAAGGACGGCGCAAAATGGCTCCCCGGAAGGGGACAAGCTTGATGTGCTGGTCACCTTGGTGGAAGCATACGAGCGTCAGCATTAGCTTCTGGGGTTACCGGACCCGGTGGATGCGCTGCGCTTATCCACCCTACAAAACCCGCACATCGGTCTGTTGTAGGGTGGATAAGCGCAGCGCATCCACCATTTTTGGGAAGGACCCCCGCCGGAGGCGGGGGCTCGTTGGCCTTACTCGCTGAGGATCTTCTTCTTCAGCTTCTGATCGATCCAGATGCGGGCGTAGGTGGAGCTGTTGCCCATGGCGTTGGTGCGCAGTTCACCGTGGTAGTTTTTCACCCACGGCCACCAGGCGGAGTAGTTCACCTGGGTGGGCAGCCATACCTGGGGTACGGCATCTTCGATGATGTAGCGGTCAAGCTTGCGCAGCATTTCCACCCGTTTGTCGTGGTCCGGTTCGGCGATGGCGGCATGAATCTGCTTGTCCACTTCCGGGTTGCTGTAGCGTGAGGCGTTCCAGGTCTGGCCGGTCAGGTAGCTCTTGCGCATCACGCCGAGCGGGTTGCCGTTGCTGTTGTCGATCAGGTAGCCGGCGGCCTGGTTCTTGTTGCCCATCATCGAGCGGAAAGCGCCGTATTCCAGCGTCTGGACGTTCATCTTGATGCCCACTTGCTGATAGTAGGCTTGCAGCATGGGCACCAGGTCCATGTGGTAGCCGCTGCAAGAGCACACCTGCAAGGTAAAGGTGAAGCCATTGGGGTAGCCCGCTTCGGCCAGCAGCTTTTTCGCTTCCTCGGGCTTGTACTGGAACAGTTCCTGAGCTTTTTCGGAGAGCTTGTCCAGCGGGATGTAATAGCCTTTCCAGTTCTTGTTGAAGGGGTAATTGAGCAGTTCCCCTTCGCCATTGAGCACGGAAGCAAGAATGGCTTTCTGGTCGACGGCCAGGTTCATGGCGCGGCGTACACGCACGTCACTGAACGGTTTCTCGTCGGTGCGCAGGGCCACGTAAGTACCGTTGGGGTACAGGTAGCGGTGGAAGATCAATTGCGGGGCCGCTTTCTTGAGCCGGTCCACGGACTGCCAGCGTATCCGTTCCATGATGTCGAGGCGTCCGGAGGCGAGGGCGGCCACGGCGCTGGTCGGGTCCTTGATGATGTGGAAGATCACTTTGTCGTTGAGTGGCAACTGATATTTCTTGCCATCGATGGTGGTGCTGTCCCAGTAGTGGTCGTTTTTCACGTACACCTGCTGGCGGCCGGTTTCGATGTTTTCGATCCGGTAGGGGCCGGTGCCGGTGGTGTTGTGCCAGTCGGAGCGTTTGGCGGCGCTGAGGGCACGCCACTCATCCGGCAGGATGCCGTTGTAGTAGCCCCAGCCCAGCTTGTAGGGCCAGTTGGCGTTGAATTCCTTGAAGTGGGCGACCACGGTGTGGTCGTCCGGTGCCGACCAGTGGTCAACGAAATCCCAGTATTCGGGGATCGCACGCGGGCTTTTTTCGCGCGCCTCGAAGGTATGGATCACGTCGCTGGCCACCAGCTCCCGGCTTTTCATGACGCCGGGTACGGCCTGCCACTGGACGCCTTTGCGCAGGTGGAAGATGACCCGCGGGGGATCCTGTTTCACTTCCCAGCTTTCCGCCAGTGCCCCTTCGGTCTGATCGAGCGGAAAGTAAGCGTCGGCGATGAAGTTGGTTTCGTCACGGCCGCGCGGGCCGGCTTGCAGGTCACCGCGCATCAGGGTTTCCATTTGCAGGTTGTCCTGGTTGCCTTTCCAGGTCCAGTTCTGCAAATCCCAGGTGGTGGCGTCCAGTGTCGTGAACACGGTGGAGATATTCACCGTGCCGCCCAGTTGTGGTGCCTCCTGAGCGTTCTCGGCCTGGGCCAGCCCGGCCCAGCCGGTCGCCAGGACGCCGGCAAGGGCGGCGGCTTTCCACTTCGACAAGTTCATTTTCCTTCTCCTCCGGTCATTTTTTGCTTTATTCGTGTGATTCGGGTCAAACCGTTCTGATCAGATAGTGGCGCCCATGGCCTCGGCCTGGTCCGGGTCGTAGAGATGGCAGGCCACGGTGTGGCCTTCCACTTGCAGATCCCGCGGCCGTTGCTGGCGGCAGACATCGCGGGCCCGCGGACAGCGTGGGTGGAACGGGCAGCCGGAAGGCGGATTGATGGGGCTGGGCACTTCGCCGTGCAGGGACGGGTCGAAGCGCGCCTGCACTTCCGGGTCCGGGTCGGCAATCGGAATCGCTCCCAGCAGAGCCCTGGTATACGGGTGCAGCGGGTTGTCGTAGAGACTTTCCCGGTCGGCCACTTCGACGATGCGGCCCAGATACATCACCACGATGCGCTGACAGAGGTGGCGCACCACCGCCAGGTCGTGGGCGATGAACAGATAAGTGAGCCCCAGCTCTTTTTGCAGGTCTTCCAGCAGGTTGATGACCTGGGCCTGGATGGAAACGTCCAGCGCGGAAACCGGCTCGTCGCAGATCAGCAGTTTCGGGTCGGCGGCCAGGGCCCGGGCAATGCCGATGCGTTGTCGCTGTCCGCCGGAGAATTCGTGGGGGTAGCGGTCCGCCATTTCCGCTTTCAGGCCAACCCGGTCGAGCAGATCGAGCACCCGCTTGCGGTATTCGCCGCGGCCGCGGGTGAGGCGGTGAACGCGCAACGGTTCGCCGATGATGTTCAGCACCGTCATGCGCGGGTTGAGCGCGCCGAACGGGTCCTGGTAGATCATCTGCATCTTGCGCCGCAGCCGCCGCAGGGTGGCGCGATTCGGCGCGGACAGGTCTTCGCCATCAAAAACGATCCGGCCGCCGGTGAGCGCGTGCATGCGCAAAACGGCCAGCCCGGTGGTGGATTTGCCGCAGCCGCTTTCGCCCACCAGCCCGAGGGTTTCGCCGGCGTTGACGTGGAAGCTGACGCCATCCACCGCCTTGACCGCGCCGACCTGACGGCTGAGCACACCGGCGCGCAGCGGAAAATGCACCTTCATGTCGGTGACTTGAAGCAGGGGAATACTGTTAGCGCTTTGCATCGATCTCTACCCAGCAGGCTTTCCAGTGATGGTCGTCGACCTGTTCCAGTTCGGGGCGTTGTTGCTGACAGCGCGGTTGCACGAAACGGCAACGCGGTGCGAACGGGCACCCTTCAGGCAGATTGGACAGATCCGGCGGCTGGCCCTCGATGGGAATCAGGCGCTCGCCGACCGGTTGGTCCAGACGCGGCATGGAGGCCATCAGGCCTAGCGTGTAGGGGTGCCGAGGGTGGTGGAAAATATCATCGGCGGTACCGCGTTCGACGATGCGTCCGGCGTACATCACGTTGATGCGGCTGGCGTAACGCGCCACCACGCCGAGATCGTGGGTGATGAGAATCATCGACGACTGATTCTTGATGGTCAGCTCGCGCAGCAGTTCGAGAATCTGCGCCTGTACCGTCACATCCAGCGCCGTGGTCGGTTCGTCGGCGATCAGCAGTTTCGGCAGGCAGGCCAGCCCCATGGCGATCATCACCCGCTGGCGCATGCCGCCGGACAGTTCGTGAGGATAGGCGTCCAGACGTTTTTCCGGGTCCGCCAAGCGCACCTGGCGCAGCAGCTCCAGGCAACGCTCGCGTACTTTTTCCTTGGGTACCGAGCGATGCACCAGCAGGGGCTCGGCGAGTTGCTGGCGAATGCGCAGGCTGGGGTTCAGCGAGGTCATCGGCTCCTGAAAAATCATCGCGATGTCGCGTCCGCGTATGCGGCGGATGCCTTCGTCGCTCAGTTCCATCAGGTCCTGGCCCTCGAAGGTCACGGTGCCGTCGGTGATCTCGCCGGGCGGGCTGGGAATCAGGCGCAGCAGGGACATGGCCGTGATGCTTTTGCCGGAGCCGCTTTCGCCGACGATGGCGACGATCTCCCCTTTGCCGACATCGAAGCTGACGCCGTTGACCGCCTCGATCTGGCGGCCGTCCTTGTGGAACACCGTGCGCAGATTCTTCACCCGCAGCAGCGGCTGCGGGTCAGCAACAACCTGGGGCGGCGCGTCGGATTGAACGTGCGTTTGCGTTTGCATGAAATCTCCAGGGTCGCTGTTCAGGCTTTGGGGCGTCGTACACGGGCGAAGAAGCGCCCGCCGCCGCCGCGCATTCTCGGGTCCAGCATGTCGCGCAGGGCGTCACCAAACATGTTGATGCCGAAGACCGCCAGCGTCAGGGCGATGCCGGGGAAGGCCGCCAGCCAGGGGGCCTGGAACATGTAGCTGCGGCCCGCCATGCTGAGCATGCCGCCCCAGCTGGGCGCCGGTGGCGGGATGCCGAGGCCGAGGAAACTGAGGCCGGATTCCGCCAGAATCACCGCCGCCAGCCGCGTGGTATAGAGCACGATCAACGGCGCCATGACACTGGGCAGGATGTGGTAGACCATGATGCGCAGGTGCGAGGCCCCCATCGATCGGGCCGCCTGCACATACACATTTTGCCGGGCGCTGAGCACCGCGCCGCGAATGATGCGCGACCCGGCGATGCCGAACACGAAACCCAGCACCAGGATGATCTGCCATAGCCCGACCCCCAGCACCGACATGGCGACGATCAGCAGAATCAGGTCCGGGAAGCACATCCAGCCGTCCACCAGGCGTTGCAGGAACATGTCCAGGCGGCCGCCGAAGTAGCCGCTGACGATGCCCAGCACCGCCGAGATAATGATCGACATGGTGGTGGCGGCGAAGGCGACGATCACCGACAGCCGCGCGCCGTGAACGATGCGGGCAAAGACATCCCGGCCGATCTGATCGGTGCCGAACCAGTGCGCCCACGAAGGCGCCTGCAACCGCTCGATGGGGTTGATGGCGTTGTAGCCCTGGGGTGCGATCCAGTCGGCGCCGATGCCGGTCAACAGCAGTATCAGGCACAGCAAGGCGCCGAAGGCGCCCAGCGGGCGTTCCCGGCACAGCCGCAGGGTGAAGCGCACGAAGGCGGGGTATTGCCGGCGTTTGCGGGGCACGGCAGCGGCGGGGGCGGTTTGATCCAGTGGCAGAGTCATCGAATTTTTTCCCGGTTAGCTGTCGTAACGCACTTTCGGATCGAGATAGCCGTAGCACAGATCCACCAGCAGATTGATGACCATCACCACCACACTGGTGACCAGCAATACACCGGTGATGATCGGGTAATCGCGGTTGGTCACGGCCTCCAGCAACAGCATGCCGATGCCGGGCAGGCGGAAAATCTGTTCGATGATGACGGTGCCGCCAAACAGATACGGCACCAGCACGCCGATCAGCGTGATGACCGGAATCATGGCGTTCTTGACCGCGTGGCGGAGCACCACGCGCCGCTCGTGGAGACCCTTGGCCCAGGCGGTGCGGATATAATCCTGGCGCAGCACTTCGAGCATCATGGTGCGGCTCATGCGCATGATGACGGCGGAAAAGGCCGCGCCGAGCACCAGGCTGGGAATCAGAAACACTTTCAGATTCTGGATCGGGTCGTCAAAGAAAGGCACGATCCGGCTGGGTGGCGACCAGCCCCACCACAGCGCCGGTAGAATGGTCACCAGCGTGCCGAGCCAGAAGTTGGGAATCGACATGCCGAAAATCGAGAAACTTCGCCCTATGTGATCGCCGATGCTTTCCTGACGAATGGCGGAATAGATGCCCACCGGCAAAGCCACGATCAGGGCGATCAGCAGGGCGAGAATGGCCAGCTCCATGGTGGTGCCCAGATGCTGCCCGATTTCCTGGGTGACCGGTGTGCTGCGCCACAGAGACTCGCCCAGATCGCCTTGCAACGCCTTGCCCGCCCAGTGCAGATATTGCATGTACACCGGCTGGTCGAGGCCGAGGGCGTGGGCCAGCTGCTGGCGATCTTCCGGCCCGGTGGAGGAGAACGTGTGCTCGCTGAGCATCAGGTCGAGAATGTCCCCCGGCACCAGGCGTACCACGCTGAAGACGATGATACTGGCAATGAACAAGGTGGGGATGAACGCCAGCAAGCGGCGAAGAATATAGACACCCATAAAGATGTTCCAGTCCCGAAACCGTGGCTCCCTTGGCGCATTGGCTTTCGTCGAAGGGAGAGTGTTGTTGGTTTTCTCTTAAATACGTCAGGTCGGTTGTAACGCTTCCCCACCATCTTTTTGTAATGCTGTTTTGTCGTATCCGGAAAGGTTGTTCGCTGTTATTTCACTAATGAACGACAATTAGACTTTAGGTGTGGGTATCATCGATTGTCAAGGTGCCAGGGGCTTTTTACAGAGCGGGAAGTTTTTCCGGAGAACTAGGTCAAAGTCCGTAACTTATTGAAAGAAAAGGGGACATACCCGAGGGTATCTTTGACGATCGTCGTGGTTCTGCGCTGATAAAGCGGTTTTTGGCGGTGATGCGAGAGTAGTGAACGGTGGTGGTGAGCAAGGGTGGAAGTACGAAAGTGCATTGATGTAATGCATTTTAATTATAAGGTCCACGCCCTCCGCTCTCAGCGTGGGGCAAAGGGAAGATCCTGCCAGGTTCGCCGGCAGGATCTCCGGGGTGCTCAGGCGCCGGCCGCCAGCATCTTCTGTGCGTAGCGGGGCAGAGTGCCGGGCTTGGGAGGATGCACGCCGACCAGAACCAGCACGGTGGCTATCAGGTATAGTGCCGCCATGGCCAGAAAGGCGCTGGCGTAACCGGCCACGGTGCTGCCGCCCGCCTGAATCAGCACGCCTGAAACCGCCGGCGCGACCAGCCCCGCGGAGGTCATCACCGCCACCAGAACGCCGAGCATGGTGCCACGGTGCTCCGGCAAAACCATGTCGGAGACGAGGGCCGTACCCAGCGCGTAGCCGGGGCTGGTGAGCGCCACCGCCGCCACCAGGAAGGTCACGGAAAGACCGGTGGAGGCCACGTTGATGAACAGATACCAGCAGACGGCGGCGGCTATGCCGAGCACGCCCATCATGTAGACGCGGGATTGCCGGCTGCTGCGAGTGCGCCGGAAGAGGTGGTCGGAGAAAGCGCAGATGATCAGCGACACGATGGCGCTGAACAGCCAGGGCAAACCCTCGTAAAGCTGGGCCTGAACGTGGGTGATGTGGCGCACTTCTTCCAGGTAGGGCGGTACCCAGACGATCAGCATGGCCAGGCCCCAGTAGCTGGCGAAGCATATCAGTGCGACGAGGATGAAATCCCGCGAGAAAATGGCCGGAATCAGCCGCCGCCAGGAGGTGACCTCGGGGTCCGCGCTGCTGACGGTCTGCTCTTCCGGTTGCATGCCGGCGCTTTCAGGGCTGTCCTTGGCCAGCAACAGCCAGGCCGCGACCCAGATCACGCCGATCACGCCAAGCAGGGCGAAGGCCGAGCGCCAGCCGAAATGGTAGATCACGTAAATCAGGATCGGCGCGGCCAGGGCTGGCCCCAGAGCGCTGCCCGTGGTGAGCAGGGAAAAGCCGAAACCACGCTGTGATTGCGGCAACCACTTGGCGGCGGAATGCGCCGAAAGGTTGTAGGAAGGGCCTTCCGCGGCGCCCAGAATCACCCGGGTGGCGGCCAACTGGCCGAGCGAGCCGACAAACATGGTGGCGAACTGGACCAGTGCCCAGATCGACGCAATGCCGGTCAGCAGCGACTTGGTGGGGATCTTGTCGGCCAGCCTTCCGGCGACCAGGGCGGACAGCGAGAAGAACCAGAAGAAGGAGCTGCCCACCAGGCCGAACTGCTCGTGGGTAAGGCCCAGGTCTTGCATGATGGGTACAGCGGCAAAGCCGATGATCGCCTTGTCCGCGAAATTGATAATGGCGAGCACGCTCAAAAGCGCCATGATGAGCCATTTGTAGTAACGAAAACTTCTGACCTTTGAATGAGTGATGCCGGTGCTTGAACTGGCCATCTTGCCTCCCGGAATTATTGGTTCGTTATGATTGGGATTGCCTTGCGAGGTCCAGTTTATGTATTTGCACTAACCATGTAAATTAATTTGGAAAGGAGCGCGGCTACTCTTTGTGGGCGAGGTCCGTTCTGTGTGGAGTGGGGTCTATCGTCATCCTGCGCGCAGTCGCAGGATCCAGGCCCTTAGATCCTGCGACTGCGCGCAGGATGACGTGCTGCTCCGCTCCGCGCAGGATGACGTGCTGCTCCGCTCCGCGCAGGATGACGTGCCGCTCCGCGCAGGATGACGTGCCGCTCCGCGTAGGATGACGTACCGCTCCGCGCAGGATGACGGTGGGGGCGGAATGACGGCGGGGCGGGGGAGGCGCTCAGCCCTCCCACACCTCCGGGGGTTTGATGGCTTTTTCGGGGATTTCCGGTTTCAGCAGCACCATCAGCGCGGGGAGCAGCGTCAGGTTGGCGGCCAGAGCGACCAGGATCGCCAGCCCGGTGAGCAGACCGAAAGCGATGGTCGGGGTGAAATTGGAGAGCATCAGGATCGAGAAGCCGAGCACGATCATCGTCGAGGTGTAGCACATGGCGGTGCAGATGGTGTCGTGGCAGCGGTGCATGGTGGCCAGGTAGTCCCGGTCCTTGGGGAATTCTTCATAGAACCGGTAGATATAATGGATGCTGTCGTTGACCGCCAGGCCGATGGTGATCGAGGTGATGGTGATGGTCATCAGATCCAGCGGGTGGCCGATGAAACCCAGCAAACCCAGCACACTGGTGGCGCTGATGGTGTTCGGCAGGATGGCGATGAAGGCCATTTTCAGCGAACGGAACAGCACGATCAGGATGATGAAAATCATGAACACCACCAGCCCGAGCGTCTTGATCTGCGAGTCGAACAGGCTTTGCAGCATGTTGTCGTAGAGCACCATGGCGCCGGACAGATGCACCTGATCCGGTTGCAGATGGAACTGCGTGGTCAGGTCGTGATCGATTTTCTGCAACAGACGATGGCGGTTGAGGTTCTTTTCCGAATCGATCACCCGCACCATGATGCGAACTTCATTGCCATCCTGCGAAATGAACGGATGAATCAACTGGGCGCGCAGATTGGCCGGAATGAAGCTGGACAGCAGCATCAGCTGCACGTAGCTGAGCGGCCCATGATTGATCTTTTCCGCCAGCTCGTAGGTGCTGGCGATGGAAAGTACCTTGCCGGTGGCGTCCAGCGATTCCAGATAGTGCTGGATACGCACCAGTTCCTGTAGGCGATCCGGAGTGAACCAGTAACCGTTTTTGTATTGATCCTGGCTGCCGTCGTTGCCGTGGCTGAAGGGGTCACCTCCGGTATCGCCCGCCGTGTTTTCCGCCGCGAAGGGGTCGCCGCTGTCGGAGGAAGAGCC
>CAYMKZ010000027.1:0-8222 GCA_964391345.1 uncultured Alcanivorax sp. | reverse complement strand
AGAGCCCTCAGCGGGTAGAGAGCCCTCAGCGGATGAAGCGCCAGAGGAGCTGGCGAATGGATCCCCCCCCGACGGGCTGTCGAACGGGTCCGCCTGCCCGCTGCCCCAGCCATCGTTATCGCCACCGGCGGCGGGCGGGTTGTGCGGTGTGGGTTTGGCCGGCGCCTGGGTCTGTTTCGGCGCATCGATGATGATGTCCAGCGGTGTGGTGCCGCCCAGCTTGGTGTCGATCTGCAACATGCCCTGATAGATTTCCGTACTCTGCCGGAAATAATCGATGAAGCGGTTTTCCACGGTGAGCTGGCTGGCGCCCCAGCCGATCAGGCCGATCAGTATGGCGGCGGCGATCGGCGGCAGATAAATCCAGCGTTCGGTGAAGTTGCCGGTGGCGTGCGTGAATGCCTGGGTCAGATCCTTGAGATTGCCTGGCCGCCGGTCAGGCAGCAATTGCACCAGCGACGGAAACAGCGTGTAGCACACCGGCAGGGAAACACCGACGCCGATGGCCATCATCCAGCCGAAGTCGATCACCGGACGAATGCCGCTGACCACCAGCGAACCGAAACCGACCATGGCGGCCAGCACCATGCACAGACAGGGACGAATCATCAGCAGGCAGGCCTGCTCCACCAGCCAGCGTTTGTCCGCCTCGGGAAATTGCGCCTGCAATTCCCGGTAGCGCACGATCAGATAGATGGTCACCGAGATGTCGATGATCAGCAGCAGGGCGATGAAATTGCTGCTGATCACCGTGACTTTCCAGTCCACCCAGCCCAGCCAGCCGACCACCCACAGCGTGGAAAGGCCGCAACACAGCAGCGGGATGATGACCCAGCGCGGCTGGCGGAAAAACACGAACAACAGCACCACCAGAAACGCCAGCACGCAGCCGCCGAACACCTTCAGATCGCTGGCGATGTAGCCGATCATGTCCGACGCGATCATCGGCACGCCACCCAGGAACAGCTCGGCGTGGTCCTTGTAAGCGTCCATGATCTGGCGGATTTCGGCGATGTTCTGGCCAAGCTCGGCCTGTTTGCGGGTCTGGTAATCGCTGTAGGTCTGGCTGATGCGGTCCAGCTTCTGTTGCTCGGCGTCGCTGAGGCCGGTTTTCTGCTGCTTGTCCAGCAGTGTATCGCGCTCGTGAAGAAGCTGGTCGTAGTGCGGGTCGTTCTTCAGCGTCAGCAGGATGGCGGCGGTCTTGCCGTCCTTGCTGGTCAGGAAATCCTTGTAGAGCGGGTTGGTTTCGGTGAATTCGGCCCGTGTGGAGGCGGGATCGACACTGGAGTCACGCAGCGTGTGTATGCCGCCGCCGGCCAGTTGCTGAAAACTTTGTGGCGGGCTGAACAGCAGCGGCACGTCCAGCAGCGAATAGGCCGACGCCACGTTGGGCACCTTGGCCAGCCGCGCCTCCAGGCTGCTGATGCGGTCCAGCGTGGTGCGGTTGAACAGATCGCCCTGGTCCGGTGTGTAGGTGGCGATGAGAACCTCGCCGCTGCCGCCATAGCGGTTGGCCACCTGGCGGTAGTACTCCAGCGACGGATCGTTCTGCATGATCAGCGAATCGGTGGAGGCGTCCAGGTGAAAATCGCGGGCGTGAAAACCGGCCAGCAGGCTGATCGCGACAATGATGAACAGCCAGGTGCGCGGCCGCTGCAAAACCCATTTTCTGTACAGCCGCACGGCCAGACCGGACCACATAAGCTTCCCTTTTATTGCTTTGTTCTGTGCATTCCCTTTCCGCCGGGGCCGCTTAGCCGTGGGCCGCAGCGGCTACCCGGTAACCTTTCAAGGTGCCCACGAATTCCTGCAACGCCTGGATGCCGGAAGTCTCCGCGTCACGGCACCATTGCACCAGCGCCTCCACCATTTCCGAGGAATTGCGGCTGGTTTGCCCCCAGATTTCCTGCAAGCGCAGGCGATATTCGTAGATGGTCGCCAGGGTTGGATTGTGGGCGGTAAGGGTTTCCAGGCGCCGGTGCTGGCGCTGCTTGAAGAAGCGCTGGTCGCGGTGCAGTAGCGTCCGGGCGCGGCGATAAAGCTCACGGCCCGCTGCGCCGGCGCGCTCTTTCTCCTGCTTGAATACCGGCTTGATGACGCTGCGGCGGTACTGCGCCATCACCTGGAAACGGTGTTGCAGCAGTGCCCGCACGGTATCCAGATCGACCACCGGCTTGCTGGCCGCCAGCACCGGTTTCGGCGCCACTTTGCGGACCTTTGCCAGGTGCAGCAGCTCGAACAGGCGAATCCACGCCCAGCCCAGGTCGAATTCGAAACGGCGTACCGACAGTTTCGCGGAGTTGGGGTAGGTGTGGTGGTTGTTGTGCAGCTCTTCGCCGCCGATCAGGATGCCCCAGGGCACGATGTTGCGCGAAGCGTCCGCGCACTCGAAATTCCGGTAGCCCCAGAAATGGCCGAGGCCGTTGATGATGCCGGCGGCGGTCAGCGGAATCCACATCATCTGCACGGCCCACACGGTCAGGCCGGCGAAGCCGAACAGGGCGATGTCGATCAGCGCCATCAGGGCCACGCCCAGCGCACTGTGCTTCGAGTAGAGGTGGCGTTCCAGCCAGTCGTCCGGGCAACCCGCGCCGTATTTTTCCAGCGTTTCCTGATTGGCCGCTTCGGCCCGGTACAGCTCGGCGCCTTCGGCCAGCACCTTGCGCAGCCCCAGCACTTGCGGGCTGTGCGGGTCTTCTTCATCGTCGCAACGGGCATGGTGTTTGCGGTGGATGGCGGTCCAGGCGCGGGTTTCCATGCCGGTGGTCAGCCACAGCCAGAAACGGAAAAAATGCTTCAGGGCCGGGTGCAGTTCCAGCGCCCGGTGCGCGGAATAGCGGTGAAGGTAAACCGTGACGCTGACGATGGTGATGTGCGTCAGCACCAATGTGATGAGCACCAGTGTCCATGGTCCGGCGTTCAGCAGTCCCTGCGACAAGAAAGTGAGAATCTGGTTCATGTGATAAGTGCACTGCGATGGTGGGAAAACGCCGTGGCGTGTTCCGGGTTGCGAAAAGGGCGCGATCATCGCGCAAGCCACCGTTATATAAAATCCTTGTTATCTAGCTGCTCAGCAGCAGGTGACCCAGAGAGTGTACCCGAGTCGTCCAGCCGGGGGCCAGATATATGGTGCCGACCGCCTCGAAGATCAACGCCGGGCCTTGAACCCCCTGTTCGGGGGCCAGATCTTCCCGGCGAAACACCGGGACGGAGCCCAGCCGGGGCAGCTCCGCGTGCCAGGCGGGGGCGCCGTCGCCACCGGCCAGTCGGGTGGGGCCGGGCGAGCGCGGCGGCGCCTGGCAACGTACCCGCACGTTGACGCGCTGCACCGGCAGCGCCAGCCGGTATCCGTAGCGATGTTCGTGCAGGTCGTGGAACGCCGCCTCACAGCCCGCCACGTCACCGCTCCAGGGCAGGCTCAGTACCGACGACTGTCCCCGGTAGCACAGGTCCAGGCTGATATCCGCGTCGATGACGTCTTCGGCCACACCTTCTTCGATCAGTTCCCGACGGCCACGCTGCTCCAATTCCGCCGCGATGGCCTCCAGTTGTCGTGCATCGGCCTCCGCCGGCAGCGCCTGAATCAACTCCCGCTTGCGCGGCGCGTAGACCAGCCCCTCGGCGGAAAGCACTCCGGCGCGCACCGGCACCACCGCCTGGCGCATGCCGAGATTGTCCGCCAGCGCGCAGACGTGCAGACCGCCCGCGCCGCCAAAACTGACCAGCGTGAAATCCGCCGGGTCGAAGCCTTTCTGGATGGAGATCACCCGCAGCGCCTGGCTCATGTGCTCGTTGGCCAGATCGAGCACGCCTTGGGCGGCGGTGGTGCGGTCCAGGCCCAGTTGTTCGGCCAGCCGGTCGAGTGCCGCCTCGGCGGCGGCCACGTCCAGTTGCAGGTGGCCGCCGAGGGTGAATTCCGGCTGCAAACGGCCCAGTACCAAATTGGCGTCGGTGACGGTGGGCTGTTCGCCGCCGTTGCCGTAGCAGGCCGGGCCGGGGTCGGCGCCGGCGGATTGCGGGCCCACATGCAGCAAACCGGCCTGATCCGCCCGCGCCAGCGAACCGCCGCCGGCGCCGATGGTGTGCATGTCCACCATGGGGATGGCCACCGGATACGGGCCGATGTGGCCGCTGCGGGTCAGGCGGATATCGCCGTCGAGCAGGGCCACGTCGGTGGAGGTGCCGCCCATGTCGAAGGTCATCAGATGGTCGCGGCCCAGATCCCGGCCCAGGCGGTGAGCGGCGTTGAGCCCCCCGGCCGGGCCGGACAGCAGCAGGTTCACCGCCCGCCCGGCAGCGGCGCTGGCGGCCACGGTGCCGCCGTTGGATTGCATGATGGTCAAGGGGGACGGCCGTGTGTGACTGGCCAGGCGCGAGACATAATGGCTGATGCGCGGCGCCAGCCAGGCATTCAGCCAGGTGGCCATGCCGCGCTCGTACTCGCCGCGAGTGGGCAGCACCTGGCTGGACAGGCTCACCGGCAGCCCGGCGCGCTCCAGCGCGGCGGCCAGGCGTGTTTCGTGGTCGGCGTCCAGATAGGCAAACAGCAGTGACACCGCCACCGATTCCGGCTTGTGGGCGGCCACTCTGCGTACCAACTCGTCGATGTCCTCGTCGCTCAGCGGCGTCACGCTGTTGCCGTCGGCATCGAGGCGGGCGGCGATGCCTTCCACGGCGGTTTCCTGCAGCGCGGTGTGCCGGGCCGGTGGCGTCAGGTTGTAGAGTTCGGCGCGATTCTGGCGGCCGATCAGCAACACATCCTCCAGCCCCTGGTTGGTGACCAGCACGGTGCGCGCGCCCTTGTTTTCGAGGGCGGCGTTGGTGGCCACCGTGGTGCCATGCACGATCACCAGCTCGCCGGCGGCCATGGCGTCCTCCAGCCCCATCTCGCGGATGCCCTGGCGGATGGCCTGCTCCGGCGCGGCGGGGGTGGACAGCACCTTGTGGATGCGCGGCTCGGCCCCGCCCAGCAGCACGAAATCGGTGAAGGTGCCGCCCGTATCCACGCCCAGCCAGTAAGTCATGGTGTCTCCGTCGTCGCGGTGCTCTACAATTCAGTCCGCCCAATGGTAATGTGCCTGGCCACCCCGTGCACCCGCCCGCGATGGCATCGAACAGAGGAGCGTCATGCCGGAACTGCCTGAAGTGGAAACCACCCGCCGGGGGATCGCGCCCTATGTGAGCGGCCACGCGCTGGCCAGCGTCACCGTGCGCGAGGCGCGTTTGCGCTGGCCGGTGGACGCGCGCGTGGCGGAGTTGCGTGACCGGCCGATCACGGCGTTGCGGCGGCGCGCCAAATATCTGCTGCTGGAGCTGGACGACCTGAATCTGGGCATCCATCTGGGCATGACCGGCACGCTGCGGGTGGTGGAGCAGAGCACGCCGCTGCGCAAGCACGACCATGTGGATTTCAATCTCGATTCCGGCCGCGTTCTGCGCTTCAACGACCCGCGCCGTTTCGGCGCCGTGCTCTATCTGACCGACGTGGCTGGCAGCCCGCTGCTCGCCGGGCTGGGCCCCGAGCCGCTGGAGGACGCCTTCACCGGTGACGGGCTGTACCAGCGCAGCCGTGGGCGCAAGGTGTCGGTGAAGAGCTTCATCATGGACAACGCCAACGTGGTGGGCGTTGGCAACATCTATGCGCAGGAAAGCCTGTTTCTGGCCGGCATTCATCCCTCGCGGGCGGCGGGCCGGGTCAGCCGCGTCCGTTACCAATTGCTGGCCCAGGCGATTCGCAGCGTGCTTGGCCAGGCCATCGAGGCGGGCGGTACCACCCTGCGGGATTTCGCCCGTGCCGATGGTCGCCCAGGGTATTTCGCCCAGCAGTTGCGGGTGTATGGCCGCGCCGGCCTGCCTTGTCCGCAATGTGGCGCGCCGCTCCGTACCGGGCGGCACGGCCAGCGCAGCACCGTCTTTTGTTCCGGCTGCCAGCGCTGACATACTGTTGGCCGGGGTCCTGTCCCCCGCCATCCCGCACGTAGGACCTCGACGATCTTGGGCGTCCTGTCCTCCGTCATCCTGCGCGTAGGGCCTCGATGATCTTGGGTGCCCTGTCCTCCGTCCCCCTGCGCGTAGGGCCTCGATGATCTTGGGTGTCCTGTCCTCCGTCCCTCTGCGCGTAGGGCCTCGATGATCTTGGGCGTCCTGTCCTCCGTCATCCTGCGCGTAGTCGCAGGATCTGCGGGTGGTGGTCAATGGATCCTGCGACTACGCGCAGGATGACGGACGGGCACTGCACGGGATGACGGACGGGCGTTGCGCAGGATGACGGACGGGCGCTGCGCAGGATGACGGACGGGCGCTGCGCAAGATGACGGACGGGCGCTGCGCAGGATGACGGACGGGCGTTGCGCAGGATGACGAGAAGGAGAGAGGCATGGCGCATCTCTCCGGTGGAATAAAGGCTCTTCCTTGAGCAACGTGCTCCCTGTTGGTTACAGCGTGGGAGCTACTACGGCAGCGCTGTCTCCGGTATGGCCTCGATCGCGGGCGAGCAGCATGTAGACGGCGGGCACCACGAACAGCGTGAACAGGGTGCCGATGCTCATGCCGGCCGCCACCACCAGGCCAATGGCAAAACGGGCGCCGGCGCCGGGGCCGGAGGCCACCAGCAGCGGCACCATGGCAAGCACCAGCGCGGCGGTGGTCATCAGCACCGGCCGCAGCCGCACGGCGGCGGCGTGTTCGATGGCGCGCCGTTTGCTGAGGCCGGCATCCTGCATCTTGTTGGCGAATTCGACGATCAGAATGCCGTGCTTGGAGATGATGCCGATCAGCGTCACCAGCCCCACCTCGGTGTAAATGTTCAGTGTGGTCATGCCGGTACTGACGAAAATCATCGCCCCGCACACCGACATGGGCACGGTGATCAGCATGATGATCGGATCACGGAACGATTCGAACTGCGCCGCCAGCACCAGATAAATCACGATCAGCGCGAAGAAGAAAGTGAGCACCAGGGCGCTGCCTTCTTTCATGTACTGCCGCGACTGGCCGGCGTAATCCACCGTGTAGCCCTTGGGCAGGATGGTGGCCGCCGATTTTTGCAACACGCCCAGCGCCTCGCCGAGGGTGACGCCGGGGC
Source organism: uncultured Alcanivorax sp. (assembly GCA_964391345.1). Taxonomy (GTDB): domain Bacteria; phylum Pseudomonadota; class Gammaproteobacteria; order Pseudomonadales; family Alcanivoracaceae; genus Alloalcanivorax. Next base: position 1,138 of record CAYMKZ010000027.1, on the reverse strand, counting down.
GCTGCACGGCGGAAATGGTCACCGCGTTGAGCTGCTGGAAATGCTTCAACTGCTGCGGCTGCACGGTGGGTGTGAGGCTGACGATGGTGGACAGCGGCACCAGATCGCCCTGGCCGGTGCGGATGTAGTACTGCCTGAGCTGTTCGGGGGTCAGCCGGTCGCTGCGCTGCACCTGCGGAATCACCTTGTAGGAGCGGTTTTGCAGGGAGAAGCGGTTGGCGTAGCCGCCGGACAGCATGGCGCCCATTTCCTGCGCCAGTTGCGCCATGGTGATGCCGAGGCTGGCGGCCTTGTCGCGGTCGATGCTGATGTTGTAGCGCGGCTTGTCGATCTTCAGATCGGAATCCATGAAGATGAATTTGTGGCTTTCCATGGCCTTGGCCATGATCTGGTCGCTGAAAATCTTCAGGCTTTGCGGCGACTCGGTGGAGCCCACCACGAACTGCACCGGCAGCCCGCCGCCGGCGGTGGGCAGCGAGGGCGGCACGAACACCGCAGTTTTCAGGCCGGCGATGCTGTTGACCTTCTGGGCGATGACCTGCTGCGCTTCCTGGGTGGTCTTGTTGCGCTCGTTCCAGCTTTTCAGCACGAAACCGGCCAGCGCCGTGTTGGAAGCCGAGGCGGAACTGTTGCCGCTGAGACCGTTGAGCAGGAACAGGTTGTCCACGGCGGGCAGGCCGTCGGCGATCTGGTTCAGCTCCTTGGTATAGGACGTCAGGTAATCCAGGGTGACATAAGGATCGGCGGTGGCTTGCGCCAGCACGAAGCCCTGATCCTCCTGCGGCTCCAGCTCGCTGGGCGAGGAGACGAACAGGAAGTAGCACGAAGCGATGATGATGATGCCGAAAACGTAAATCACCGGCCGCTGATCGAGCGCGCCGCGCAGGCGCCGCTCGTAGCTGGCGGCAAGGCGTTCAAAGCGGGAATTGAGCCAGGCCTCGAAGCGATTGCCGCGATGTTCCGGGTCGTGCGCCTTGAGGATCTTCGAGCACATCATCGGCGACAGGGTCAGCGCGATGACGCCGGACAGCAGCACGGCGCCGGCCAGCGAGAAGGCGAATTCCACGAACAGCGTGCCGGTGAGGCCGCCCAGGAAGCCGATCGGCAGGAACACCGCCACCAGCGTGGTGGTCATCGC
>CAYMKZ010000026.1:23795-30296 GCA_964391345.1 uncultured Alcanivorax sp. | reverse complement strand
GCGACAATCTGGATGCACTGCTGGACGTGACGGTGGTCTACGCCAGTGACCAGGCCCCGGGGTTCCGGGATCTGCTGTGCGGCAGGGTGCCCAGAGTGGTGGTGGATATCCGCAATCACCGGCTCGATCCATCCTTGTGGCGGGGGAATTACCAGGACGACCCGGCGTTTCGTCGGCAGGTACAGGGCTGGGTCAGCGAACTCTGGGAAGAAAAGGATCAGCGCATTCGCCAGATCAAGAAGGAGTTGGCGGCGCACTGCTGAGCGCGGATGGCGGCACCAGGTACGGCAAGTGGTGGCCGGTAGCGCACCACCACTTGCGTGAAGAGGATAGTCGGAAAATTCAGGATTTGGGGCGACGCATTTTGCAGGTCGTTGGCATGGCCGATTGCTGTGCGTCAAAGGCGAGCACCGTGTGAAAACCGAGATTGGTGCCTTCCAGACCGGGGCTCATGTCATCCTTGAGCACGCTGAAGAACATGGGCATCAGTATCTGGTGGTTGTCTTTGCGCATGGTCATCGTCCCATCGGGTCCGTCATAGCTTAGCCCTTCCAGAGCAAAGGCCACTTTGGTGGGGTCGATGCTGTCGGCCTGACTGGCCGCTTTCTTCAGCATATGCAGCATGTAGCCGAACTGAACAGCGGTATAGTCCACCTTCGATTTCTTGTACAACTCCATTTCGCGGCTTTTCTGGATGGGACTGTCGAAATCCCCATTGAAGTAAGAAAGCAAATAGACGTTTCCTGCGCCTTTCGGCCCGATTGCGGTGACGGTGCCGGGGATGTTGGCGTACTGGGTGAGAATGGGAATATTCAGGCCGTAGTCCGACATGCCCCGGATCAGCAATGTCAGGTCTGATCCCCAACTGGCGGTAATCAGTGCATCAGCGCCCGATCTTTTTACCTGGAATATATACGGGCCAAAATCCTTGACCTTTCCCAGCGGCACGAAAAGACTTCCCATGATCTGGATGTCGGGGCGCTGTTTTTTGATCATCTCCTGGGCGACTTTTGCTGCTTCGTGGCCAAAAACATAATCCTGGTTTATCAGGAACACCTTCTTGATGTTTTTTTGCTCCGCGATCCATTGCGTTTGCAGTTTTGTTTTCATGTCAACGTCGGAGTCGAACCGGAAATGCCAGAATGAACACCGCTCATTGGTGAAGGAAGGGTCCTGGGCCGAATGGTCCAGGTACAGGACTGGGTTTTTCGGATTGCGTCTGTTGTATTTGTCGACGGAGTCAAGCAAGGCGGAGGCCACGGAGGAGCCGTTCCCCTGAACGATGTAGCGCGCTCCATCGCCGATGGCTTTTTCCAGTTGCACCAGGCTCTGCTTGGGGTTGAGCTGGTTGTCGTAGGGTATGATCTTGAGCGGGTGGCCGTTTACTCCTCCGCTCTGGTTGATCTCATCGGCGAGAAGATTCAGGGTGTGCAACTCGAACTGGCCCGTCGCCGCGAAAGGGCCGCTCAGCGGGTCTATGAATCCGATCTTGATCGGGGCCTTGCTCATGCTTTCCGCGTTGGCAAGTCCGGCAAGCGCTATTATCCACGAAAGGAAAATCGTGGTTAGTATGGACCTCAACATGTTGCCTCCGGTTGTTGGTTATACTGGCGGTCGCTTGTTAACAGGCAGACGGCTTTCAACCAATCATTCAGGAAGGTTTTGTTGTCTTCTGCAAAGTAGTTAACAAACCTCCGGCGGCTGCTTCTGCTTGGATTGAGGCTTGTTGGAGGCAGAAGCAAACCGGGAGCCGGAATGGTTGAAACATTGATCCAGGTTACGGAGTCCGCGCAGAAATATTTACGCGAGATGATGCTTTCCCGCGGTGGAAAAGACGTGGGCGTGCGCATTCTGATTGCCGATCCCGGCACGCTTCACGCGGAGTGCGGCCTGGATTACTGCTCAAGGCATGAGCGTAAAGACAAAGACCAGATCCATGAGTACGCGGGTTTCTGTATCGTCTTTGAAACGGGGGAGGCCCGTTATCTGAAAGATGCGGTGATCGATTTCCAGCAAGGCCCTGCGGGGGGAGAGCTTGTGTTCCATGCCCCGAATCTGTGGACCCTGGACGTTGATCCGGGTGCTTCCCTGGAAGAGCGGGTTGCCCATGTGATTGATGCTGAGATCAATCCTGGCCTGGCCGCGCACGGTGGCAGTGTGCGGCTTGTTGAAATTACCGGGGGGAGCGTCGCGGTTCTCGAGTTCGAAGGTGGTTGCCAGGGCTGCTCCGCGGTGAGCATAACATTGGGTCGGCGCGTGAAGCGGATGCTCATGGCCTGTCTTCCCGAACTGACCGGCGTGATCGATAAAACGGACCATACCGTGACCCTGAATGCCTATTACAAATCCACATAAAACCCGCTTAGAGTCCCAGCAACATGGAGTCCGCCTCGTGATTGAGGCGTTCAGGCTCATAAACTCCGATTTCTTTTCGATCCCGCCAGATGAATCCTGCCTGTTCGAGTTCTCCCAGGGTGTGGCTGACCCAGGTGCGGCTCGCACCGATGAAGCCCGCCAGATCTTCCTGGCTGAGCCCCTGCACGACCAGGGCATTGGGCCAATCGGCAAGCGGCCGGCGCTGGCCGAGTGTGATGAGTGCGTGGCACAGACGTACGCTGGCCGGCATCATCGCTCTTTGCCCCAGCACCCAGATCAGGTCGGAGGCCATCGCCGCCGCCAGTTTGGCCATGTTGGCGCTGAACATCGGGATCTTGCTCATCAGATAGTGAAGATCCGTTATGTGTATGGAGCTGAGAATGGAAGGGCGCGTCGTTGTGGCGGTCACCATGCGGGGGGCTTCCAGCAAGGCGCTCAGCAGCCCTGTGAGGCGGTCGGGACCATATATGGCCGGGGTGAAAGTGTTGCCGGACGGGCTCAGCATGTAACACTTGATCTGGCCTTCCGAGACGATGATCAGTTCTTCGGCCGGGTTGCCCTCGATGAAAACGGTTTCACCTGTGTCGTATTTTCTGGACCTGACCTTGGTGTTTACCAGAGCCACCTCAGTGCTTGATAAACGGTCAAGTGCCAGCGCCCATCGACATCGCTCTCCAGGGTTCAGTCTGATGGCGGCATCGTCTGTCTTCATGTCGTGTTGCATAAGGCACACTTCCTCCGAGCTGGCTGCCGGAACTGTCCCTTTTAGTTCTGGAAACGGTAGTCCTGAAAAATTGGTACGAAAATCCCATTTATAGTTGCTCCCGCCTGGATTTTTGTCAAACCGGAGCAGGGCAAGGTGGCTTGTCAGTACTCGATCCTGATCTTTCCGGCGACAGGCAGCGACTGACAGGTCAGCCGAATACCATCGGCAATCTCTTCTTCGTCCAGCACCTCGTTGTGCTTCATCCTCATTTCACCTTCCAGCAGTACGCAGGCGCAGGCACTGCACTGGCCCTTGCGACATGAGAAGGGCACGTTGACACCTTTCGACTCCATATACTCCAGAAGAACCTGGTCGTCGCGCCAGTCATCAAAAAGATATCGCTTTCCGTCGATCTCCACTTCGACAGTGAAAGTGGTTCCGCCCACGTTGCCGCGCTCAGCGGAAGCCGGAGTGGATTCGAGTGCAGTATCGAACGGGTTGCCGTCGAGAGTGATGAATTTTTCCTGATGCCGGCGGCTGCGGGGAAAGTCGGCGGCGCGAAGTGCGTCGGTTGCCGCTTTCATGAACGGCGCGGGGCCGCATACGAAGGCGTCGTAAGTCGGAAAATGTTGCGCCAACCCCTGTATTTGCGACTTTGCAGGAAGTCCCTGTACGGACTCCAGCCAGTGCATGATCAGGAAACGGGAAGCGTGCTTTTCCGCCAGTTGGCGCAGGGTTTTTGCGAAGATCACCGACTGCGCATCACGGTTCGCATAGAACAGAACCACTTGGGCAGCGCCCCTTTCAAGGGCCGTTCTGGCGATCGAAATTACTGGCGTGATTCCGGATCCGGCGGCAAAGAGAAGCAGGTTCCGGTCTGGATTCCGGGGAGTAAAGACGCCGCTGGGAGGCAACACTCTCAGTGTGTGTCCCGGCTTCAGGTTCTGGCACAGCCAGTTGGAGGCGTAGCCTTTGGCTGTGCGTTTGACGGTGATCTGATGAAGCCCGGAATGCGGTGTGCTGGACAGCGAGTAGCACCGCGCCACCGAGCCCGTCAGATCGGAGGGGACGGCGATGGTCAGGAATTGCCCGGCGGAGAAAGTGAAAATATCGTTCAGCTCATCGGGTATTTCCAGTGATATGGTGATGGCGTCGTCGGTTTCCATTGCGACATCGCCGACCTCCAGAAGGAAGGATCGCTGTGAACCCGGATTGGCTACTGTTCCCATTGCTGGTTTTTTCCAAAAAGATGATGCAGAAGATGGCGCCGGCTGCCTTCATCCAGAATGGCCCCAAGCCGGTCATAAAAAATGGCTTCTTCCTTTCCGTTATGCTCACCGAGCCGTATCGCCAGTCGTCTGGTTTCGTTTTCGAGGCCGCTGATGTCGCCAGTGGCAAGAAGGGCAGAGATTTCTTCGATGTGCCGCCGGATTTTTTCATGTTCCAGCAGCATCAACTGCACGGGCGCTGCATAGCCGGCGCTCTCAAAAACGGGAAATATCCGGCTTTCCTCCAGAGCCATGTGGCCCCGGAGAGCGGATAACACTCCATGGCCGCTTTGGCGGATGCAGGGCTGGAGGCTCAGCAGCAGCTCCAGCCCCCGGTCGATCCACTCGTGCTCATGCTGCATGAGTTCGGCGACGGAGCGTCCTTCCCGACCTTTCCCGTCAGACATAGACCTTGTGCTCAAGGGCGGCGCGCAGCTCTTCGTCGGCGATGCCCAGTTCATCCGCCCGTGGCTTGAGTTCGCGGAACGCAGCATCGATATCATCGAGCAAACGAATTTCCTTGAACCTTTCCCGGTACGGTATGCCGATCGATTGCGCGATCAGGGTCAGGTAATGGAAGATTTCGACGCCAAATTTCACCTGGTGCTTGATGTTTTGCCGGTAACAGCCGTGATAGGGGACAACCAGAGCATCGGCGCCAAGGGCTTTTGCCTCATCGAACATGGCCTTGACGACCGGTTCGAACAGGGTGCCGTCGAAACGTCCGGTCTTGACCATGCAGTGGTTGCCCAGTCCTCCCGCACTTTCGGCCTCGACGATTTCAAGGCCGGGAACCAGTTCGAGTATTTGCCGCAAGGCGCGGGCATCCGCTTGTCGCTGGGGATTTTCGTCGTGGGCATGCAGTATCACACGTTTGTTCACCGCGTGTTTCAATAACGGCGCAAGACGGTCACGGTTCTCGGCAAAAACGTCGAGCATGTTCGCCTGTTCGAATTTGTACTGTTTGCCCTTGTACAACGAAAATATCATGTCGCAGTCCGGGCAGGTGGAAACCACTTTTACCGGCTTGACTCTGCGGAAGCCGCCCAGTGACAGCGTCGCCACCTGACGGGCGCGCATCTCGTCGTCGAAAGCCCACTGCACGGCGCCACAGCAATTTTCCGGGCCGCCTAACGAAATGAACGGTATTTCCAGTGCTTCGAGGACACGCTGAGCCAGGTAGGCCATATGGGGAATCGAAGAGGTATTGCATGAGATATGCAGTACCGTTGCCCCCGGCTCAAGGCTCGACGGTGGGTCCATGAGGTATTGAAGGTCATTGCGCTCGACGGCGAACAGCCTTTCGAGGATGCGGTCACCTTCAAAGGAGGGCATGTAAGTCCAGGATGATGTTTCAGTCATGACCCGTTCTCCTTTGCTGAAAATGGTTTTGGCTAGTTTGTTTTCACGTACAGCTTGTCGTCTTCCACGGCCAGCTCGTAGCTGAGCAGATCGATATAGCCGTGCGACTCGGCCCCGCCGTCCCGAAGGTCGAAACACCAGCCGTGAAACGGGCAGGCCAGTTGCCCATCAACGCAATCGACGGGCCTCATCATGGCCCCTTTGTGCGGGCAGCGAAGCGTATGTGCCGTCCATTCGCCCTCCAGGTAGGTGATGAGAATCTGCTCGTTGTCATGAGTGAAAACCTGAGGGGTCTCCTTGCTCAGTTGGTCCAGATGCCCAACTTCTTGCCAAGACGAATCGATCATGAGTGTTCACCTCTCTTCATTGTCAACCGGCTGCGATGCAGTCGATCTCGACCAGCAGTTCATCCACGACCAGGCCGGAGATGAAGAGGATGGTTGATGCCACCGGCGTGTTCGGCATCAGCCTGTTTCTGGCCCTGCGCAGGTCTTCCACGTTCTCGCCTTGCTTGACGAAGAAATTCAGTTTGACGATGTTTTCCATGGTCATACCCGCATCGCTCAGAATTCGAAAAACGTTTTCCAGGGCGACAGTGGTTTGTTGCTCCAGCCCTTCGGCGGTGGCGCCGTCAGGGCCTATACCGACTTGGCCGGAGGTCACGACCCATTCGGATGCGGGGGCTATATGCGTGGCCGCCACATAATGTGGTACCGGGAGAAAAACGGAATCGGGGGAGAGTTTTTTTATCATCGCTGCAAATCTCGATGGCGCTGAAGGAATGGTGAT
>CAYMKZ010000026.1:15588-23695 GCA_964391345.1 uncultured Alcanivorax sp. | reverse complement strand
CCGTGCCGGCCGGGTTGTGCATCCAGGTCAGAGTGATGGGCACCAGAACCACCACCATGGCTGCCGCGGCGTACAGCATCGTCTCGGGGAGGCCGAGCCGCCCGATAAGCATGACCTGCAAGGGGGTCACCACCATGCCGCCGGCGCTGGCTCCGCCCAGCGCCACGGTGATGGCGAGCCCGCGCCGTCTGGTGAACCAGGCGCCGATGATGGAAGTGATCGCCGCGGAACTGGTCGCCGCCCAGCCGAGCGACATCAGAATGTAAACCAGATAGAGCTGCCAGGGGGTGGTGATCCGTCCGATCAGAAAGGTGGCGACGGCCAGGCAGGTCATGCCGCTCAGTACCACCTGGCGCGGCCCGAATCGCGTTACCATGCCGCCCACGAACATCACCAGCACGGCGCTGAACAGGTAATAGGCGGTGCTGGCGCCGGAGATCAGCGAGGTTTCCCAGTGGTGCTGCTGTTGCAGGGCGACCAGGTAGACCCCTTGCCCGTAAAAACCGAACCCCCAACTGAAAACGGCCATCACGAAACAGGCGGCGACCACACGCCAGCCGGCGTAGCGTAGCGACAGCTCGTTAGGGTGGGGGTACGTGCCGCCCTCGGTGGCGCTCAAAAGTTCAGTGTCGCGGCGAGATAAGGACCGCCCAGCTTGAGGTCGGAGTCGATGTCGTCCACGTCATCCAGCTTCAGTTCCATGCGGCGATAGCCCAGTTCCACACCGAGCGCGAAGTCCGAGCGCCAGCCCAGGTGGAGGTTGTAGTCGGTCAAGTGGCTGCCATCGTAGCTGACGCCGTCGATCCCGCCGCCGGCGTAGAAACCAGTGCCAGGCAACTCCAGTTCGGTGGCGACGTGGGCCAGCGGGAAGGTCTGATTGACGCTGACATGAGCTTCCTGGCCGCCGCCCTGAATGGTGAAATCAGCATCCAGGTTGCGCACCGTGACCCCCAGGTCCAGGTGGATCCAGTTGTTCAGCGGGCTCCAGTAGAAGGTGCCGTCGAGCATTTTCATGTCGTAGCTGGAGTGCACGTTGCCGGCGAAGGTGGTGCCGTCGAAGGTGATCGGGCTGGCCAGGCTGCTGTTGCTGCTGTCGTCCAGGTCCGAGTAGCGCAGCCGCACATTGGGCAGCAGCGGTACCGGGTGTTCCAGGCCGATGAACAGCACTGACTGGCTGGCGTCGTCGAAGCCCAGGTCATCGTGCACGTCGATGTCGCCGCCTCCGGAGGCAATGGTGCCGGTGGCCTCCGGGTTCCAGAGGTAGCCGCCGGCGTAGATATCCACCAGCGGCGCCGCCTGCGCCAGTGGGGTGGCCGCCAGGGCCAGAGCAGCGAGCGTCATTCTCTTCATGGGTAGTCCTCTCGGTGTCGCGGGCTGAAAAGTTTTCTTGCAACGGCGATTAAGACATAGAAAATCGTGGCTTGCCACGCCTGTGCACCGGTTCCGTGATACGCGACAGACGTCGCCGTGGTGCTCGCCGCGAGGCAAAAACGACCGGGGTCCGTTATGCTGGGCCCAGGAATGAACAGCAACTGGAAAGATCATGGCAAATTCACTGCAAAGCCAGCTCATGAAGGCCGGCTTGGCCGACAAGAAAAAGGCCCGCCGCGCGCAACAGGAAAAGCGCGAAGAGGCCAACCGCGCCAAGCGTGGTGAGATCGAACTGGAAGATCCGGCCGAACGGGCGCGCCGGCAGCGTGCTGAAAAGGCGGAGAAGGACCGCCAACTGGAGGCGCAGCGCAAGGAGCGCCAGCGTGAGCACGAGATTGCCGCGCAGGTCCGCCAGCTCATCGAAAGCAACAGTCTGCCGCGTGAGAAAGGCGAGGAAGGCTATCAGTTCGTGCAGAACAAGAAGATCAGGAAGGTCTACGTGACCGCGCAGCAGCATCGCCAGCTCAGCAACGGGTTGATTGGCCTGGTGGCCCTGGATGAAGGCTATGCGCTGGTGCCGGCGGTGGTGGCGGAAAAAATCCGCCAACGCGATGAAGCGGCGATTCTGGTACTCAATGATCGCGCCGCCACTGCCGACGAGGATGATCCCTATGCGGATTATCCGATCCCCGACGATCTGATGTGGTGAGTCGATGGCTGCCCTGATTCCCGGTTCGGTGGCGCTGCTGCCGGTACGCAAGCGCATCCAGGCCGGCCTGCTGCTGGACGGTGGCGGGCTCGGCGAACTGCTGCTGCCGGCCCGCGAGCTGGCCGGCAAGGCGGAAGCGCCCGAATCGGTGCGTGTGTTCGTGTACAGCGACGGCAATAGTCAACTGCACGCCACTACTCACATGCCGCGTTTGCTGCCGGGCCAGGTAGGCCGCCTGCGGGTGGTTTCGGTAGGGCGGGTCGGTGCCTTCCTGGACTGGGGGTTGCCCAAGGATCTGCTGCTGCCGTTCGCCGAGCAGGGTAATCGTCCCGAGCCGGGAGGCTGGCAGACCGTGTGCGTGGTGCGTGACCATGACAACCGGCTGTTCGCCAGCACCCGCCTGGATCGTTATCTGCAGGATACCTGTGACGTCTACCGGCAGGGCGATGCGGTGCCGCTGGTGGTGGTGCGGCGCACCGACCTGGGATACAAGGTGGCGGTGGATCACCAATACTGGGGATTGCTGGCCGACGAAGGCGACCGGGCGTTGCGCCCCGGACAGCGATTGACCGGCTATGTGCAGCGGTTGCGTGCCGATCACCGACTGAGCCTGTCGCTGCATCCGTCCGGCGCCGCCAAGCGCGACGATCTGGCGGAGCGCATTCTGGCGCGCCTGGAGCGTGACGGCGACCCGCTGCCGCTGAGCGACAAAAGTGCACCGGCGGAGATTCGTGCCGCTTTCGGTTGCAGCAAGAATGCCTTCAAGGAAGCCATCGGCAAACTCTACAAGCAACGCCGCATCGTCATCGAGCGTGATGGCATCCGCCTGCCCTGAACAGCCCAACGCCCCGGATTGCCCCTGCACCGCGATTGTCTCTACACTGAGGTGAATAACAACGACTCGGAGCCCGCTCATGGGCCAACGAAATCATCTCTATGTATGGGATGATCGCTTCCTGTACAGCACTCCGATGATCGCCTCCGACCTTACCTGGCGGCATACCGTGACGCTGCTGATGTCGCTCGGTGACGCAGGCTTTCGTCTGGGGGACGCGGCGGGTAACTGGCAGGGTTATCAGGTGGCCCTGATCGCCCACAATACCGCCCGCACGCTTGACGCCACCCAGGCGCCGTTGCTGTCGATGAATTTCGATCCGCAAAGCTACGAGTTCCACGCCTTGAGCGCCCTGCTGGGGCGTCACCGGGTGCGCTCGGTGATTCTCGACGGTGCCTGGGTCAGAGGCGCCCCGATTGCCGAACTGGTACGCGGCGAACTGGACCAGGGGTCGCTGTTCCGCTTCACCACCGAATTGCCACGGGCAATCAGTGGCTACCGGGCAATCCGGGTACCCATGGACATGCGCGTCATGCACATTGCGCAGAAGGTCAAACAGGAACTGCCGCTGACCAGCACGGTGGAGGAACTGGCCGACCAGGTGGGCATATCCAGCCATCGCCTGACCCACATTTTTTCCGACCGTCTCGGTATTTCGATAAAAAGCTATGTGCTGTGGGCCCGCATGCGGCGGGCCGTGGAACTGATTGCCAAGGAGGTGCCGCTGGCGGCGGTGGCCCATGATGTGGGCTTTTCCGATTCCGCCCACCTGACCCGCACACTGAAGAATTTTTTCGGGCTGACCCCCTCGATGGTGGCCCGAGGCATGGAAGTGCATATGTTCTGAGCGCAAAGGCGATAACAGCCGCTCCGTTCAATTCCTTTACCCCGGTTTCCGTAGACTCCAGAAGACCACTCGCGCATTCCGCCACCATTCGGCGACCGTGCGGGCGAGTGTCGATAACAACAGTTGATAACAACAACGGGAGATCATCATGGGAACAGTATTATCCTGGCGGAGCCTGATGTGGCTCTGGGTGCCGGTCGCGGCCATGGCGCTGAGCGCCTGCGGCAGTGACAGCAACAACGACAGCAACGACGACGGTACCAGCCCGGAAAGCCACTACCAGGCCACCATCGAGCGCACCACCTACGGGGTGCCGCACATCACCGCGGACAGTTACGGCGGCCTCGGTTACGGGCATGGTTACGCCATCGCCGAAGACAATCTCTGTGTGCTGGCCGATGCCTTCGTCACTTTCCGTGGCGAACGCTCGCGTTACTTCGGGCCCACCGCGCCCGCCGCCAAGATGGGCACCTTCGGCACGCCCGCCAATCTGGATGCGGATTTCTTCTTCCGTTTCATCATCAACGATGACGAAGTCGCCACCTTCCGCGATCAGCAGCCCGAGGATCTGCGTCAGTTGAGCCAAGGGTTTGCCGCCGGTTTCAGCCGCTATGTGCGTGAAGTGAAAGCCGGCCAACATGCCGGCCGCCATCTGGATTGCCGGGATGCCCCCTGGCTCGATGAAATCGACGAGGACGATGTGTTCCGCCGTCTGATCGCGCTGAATCTGGCCGCCAGCAGCGCCAACTTCGTTACCGAGATCGCCACCGCGCAGCCGCCCGCCGCCGGCCATTCGTTGATGCGTACCATGGTCGCGCCGGAGATACATCTGGACCCGGAGCGTTTCAAGCTGGGCCGGCAGACGGGCATCGGCAGTAATACGCTGGCCTTCGGCGGCGACGCCACCGCCAGCGGCGGCGGCTTGATTCTCGGCAACCCGCACTGGTATCAACTGGGCGTGGACCGCTTTTACCAGTTGCAACTGACGTTGCCCGGCGAGCTGAATGTGTCCGGCGTATCGATCATGGGCGCGCCGATGGTGCTGCTCGGCTTCAACAACAACATCGCCTGGGCGCACACGGTTTCCACCGCACGCCGCTTCACCCTGTACATGCTGGCCCTGCAACCCGGTGATCCGACGCATTACATCCAGGACGGCCAGCCCAAGGCGCTGACGCCGGAGACCATCACCGTGCAGGTACTGCAAGGCGACGGTAGCCTGAAGCCGGAGAGTCGTACGCTGTATCGCTCGGAATACGGGCCGATGATCAATCTGAGTGCGTTGGGGTTGCCAGCCTGGAACGACTCGATGGCGTTCACTTTGCGCGACGTCAACCTGGAAAATACCCGTGCCTTCCAGAATTTCCTCGCCTTCGACCGTGCCGATTCGCTGGATGATTTCCTCGCCGCGATCAAGAAATTCGTGGCGATTCCCTGGGTCAACACCACCGCTATCGGGCGGGACGATGACCGCGCGCTCTATTCCGATATCACCGCCGTACCCAACGTTCCCGACGACTTCCGCGATGGGTGTCTGGCGCCGGTGCTGGGCGCCATAGTGCTGAGCCAGCTCCCCGGCCTGCCGCTGCTCGATGGCAGCCGTTCGGAATGCCACTGGCAGAACGACGCCGACTCCCCGCAGCCCGGTACCTTTGGCCCGGACAACCTGCCGATGCTGTTGAGCACGGAATACGTGGGCAACATGAACGACAGCTACTGGCTGGCCAACCCGGACACGCCGCTGACCGGCTTCGCGCAGATCATCGGCCAGGTGGATTATCCGCAAAGTCTGCGTACCCGCCTCGGGCACACGTTGGCGCAGCAACGGCTCAGTGGCACCGATGGTTTGTCCGGCAACAAGATGGACAGCGAGAAGCTGCGGCAGATCGTGCTCAACAGCCGCGACTATTCCGCCGAACTGCTCAAGGACCAGGTGTTGGCGGTGGTTTGCGTCGGGCCGCTGGCGGCCGACCTGCAACAGGCCTGCGATGTGCTCAGCGCTTGGGACAACCGGGGCAATCTGGATTCCGTCGGTGCCCATATCTGGAAAGCGCTGTTCGATGGCATCTACCGGATCGGCGACTTCTGGGGCACGCCGTTCGATCCCGCCGACCCGATCAACACGCCGCGGGATCTCAGTACGGATACCACGGTGACCACCGCCGTGCAGAGCGCTTTCGTCGATGCCGTGCACGAGGTCGAGAACAGCGGTGTGGCTCTGGATGCGGCGGTGCGTGATTACCAGTTCTACAACAAGCCAGGCACGCAGATTCCGCAATTCGGCGGCGAGGGAGGCTGGGGTTATTTCACCGTGCTGACCAACACCTATCTGCACGTGGTGGACTTCCCCGAGGGCGAGCCGGTACGGGCCTATACCTTCCTCACCCACGGTGAATCCACCGACCCGACCAGCCCGTACTACAAGAGCTACACGGAGGCTTACTCGCGGAAGGAGTGGGTGCGCATTCCTTTCACCCGTGACCAGATCGAGGCGCATCGCATTTCGACCATCGAAATCAGCGAATAACCTCGTTTTCCGCTTTGTTTTTCTCCCTTTCCCGGGCGGCATTGCCGCCCGGACTTTTTGCGCGCCGCGGTTGCACCGCACGGGGTGCCGGACGCGATTCAGGCGCGGTCGATGGGGAAGGGGGTCACCTGGTCGATGTGCTCGACACCGTGGATCATCATTTGCAGGCGCTCCAGCCCCAAGGCCACGCCGCTGCACGGCGGCAACCCGGCTTGCAGCGCCGCGAGCAGCAACGGGTCCGCCTCGATGTACCGCTTGCCGGCCGCCCGGCGACGGGCGTTGTCGGCTGCGAAACGCCGCTGTTGCTCCCCGGCATCCAGCAGTTCCTGATAGCCATTGGCCAGTTCCAGATGACGGTGATACAACTCGAAGCGCCGTGCCACGACGGCGCCGTCGGTGTCCCGCGTGGTCTGTGCCAGCGCCGCCGCCCAGCCGGGGAAATCGGTAACGACGGTGATCAGCGCCGGGTCCATGGCGGGCTCCACCACCAGTGCCATCAGGTAGTCCACGGACTGCTGTGCATCGAGCCCGTCCGGGGCGCCGGCCTGCCGGGCGCGGGAGATCAGTTGTTGCGGTTCGGTGGTCAGCGGGTCGAGGCCGGTGGCGGCGGCGAACAGCTCCCGAAATCGCACCCGTTTCAGTGGCGTATCCAGCAAGGAACCGAGTAGCGCGCCACACTCTTCAATCAGGGCGTCCAGATCGAACCCCGGGCGGTACCATTCCAGCAGGGTGAATTCAGGATTGTGGCGGCGGCCGCTCTCGCCGTGCCGCCATACCGGCGCCAGTTGCCAGATTGGCCCGCTGCCGGCCGCCAGCAGCCGCTTCATGTGGTATTCCGGCGAGGTTTGCAGCCAGCCGTAGCCCGGCACTTCGATGGCGTCGATGTGCTGGTCGGTGACGGTATGCGCGGCCAGCCCAGGAGTATGCACTTCAAGCACGTTTCGGGCGTCGAAAAAAGCGCGTATCTTCCTGAGCAGGTCGGCACGCGCCCTGAGAGCGTCCAGCGTGGCGGTGGGCCGCCAGTTCGTGGCATCGATGCGGTCGGCGCTCATACGATCGAGGCTCTGCGGTCGAAGCTTATGTGGTTGAAGCTTATGTGGTTGAAGCTTACGTGGTTGAAGGAAATGGCACTCAGCTCTTGGTACGGCCCACGTAAGCGCCGGTGCGGGTGTCCACCTTGACCACTTCGCCGGTTTGTATGAACAGGGGGACGCGCACCACGGCGCCGGTGCTCAGGGTGGCCGGTTTGCCGCCGGTGCCGGCGGTGTCGCCCTTGAGGCCGGGGTCGGTCTCGACGATTTCCAGCTCCACGAAGTTGGGCGCACTGACCGACAGGGGCTCACCGTTGTAGAGCGTGACTTCGCACAGATCCTCTTCCTTGAGCCACTGCTTGGCATCGGCCACGGCGGCGGCATCGGCGGCCTTCTGCTCGAAGGTGTTCGGGTCCATGAAGTGCCAGAACTCGCCGTCGGAATACAGATACTGCATTTCCACGTCCATGACGTCGGCGCCGTCCAGGCTGTCGCCGGACTTGAAGGTGCGCTCCCAGACCTTGCCGGTCTTCAGGTTGCGCAGTTTCACACGGTTGAACGCCTGGCCCTTGCCGGGCTTGACGAACTCGTTTTCGATGATGGAGCAAGGGTCCCCATCGAGCATGACCTTCAAACCGGACTTGAATTCGTTGGTAGAATAGCTGGCCATAACACCTATATCCGTTAATTCAGGAATGTACCAATGGCTTTTCAAAGGTCGGCCATGATAACCCAGGAGGCCGCCGGTTGGCAGATGCCAGACTGGCGCCGGCAGCAAACGGATCTG
>CAYMKZ010000026.1:0-15488 GCA_964391345.1 uncultured Alcanivorax sp. | reverse complement strand
CACCTTTCCGGCGGGCGCTGGAAGGCGGCGCTGGAGTGGCTGGCCGGGCGGCCGGACATCAAGGAAGTGATTCTCAGTGGCGGCGATCCACTGACGCTGAGCAACGAGCGTCTGAGGCAGTTGTTCGAGGGGCTGGTGGCCTTGCCCCATCTGCGCCGCTTGCGCATTCACAGCCGCACGCCGGTGGTGATCCCCGAGCGTCTCGACGACGGCTTGCGGGCGCTGCTCGGCGATGAACGCTGGCTGGCGACGCTGGTGCTGCACGTCAATCATGCCCGCGAGGTCAGCCCGGCGCTGGCGGCGGCCTGCCAGCCACTGCGCCGTGCCGGCGTCACCCTGCTCAACCAGTCGGTGCTGCTGGCGGGCGTCAATGACGACGAAGTGGTGCTGGCGGAGCTGTCCGAGGCGCTGTTCGAGGCCGGCATTCTGCCTTATTACCTGCACCAGTTGGATGCCGTGGCCGGTGCCGCCCACTTCGCCGTGCCCGATCCGCGGGCGCTGGCCCTGCACCAGGCATTGCGCGCCCGCTTGCCGGGATTCCTGGTGCCCAGGCTGGCTCGTGAAGAGCCCGGCAAGCCGGCCAAGACGGTGCTGGCGGGCTGACCGGCTTCTACCATGAAAGGGGTATTTTTTACGTTACACAAGTTTACACGAAGGGCGCGTCCTGTATAGTTTGTGACTTCCTTCACAAACTGTATAAAGTCAGATCTGGCTGATGGGTGTCTCGATGCTCTGTGGTTCGCCGTCTGAGGGACTTTCTCTGTATGCGAGACCTGTCTATGAGTCGGACCCCCTTCGAGCGCCCGCCGGGGGCCATGCTGAAATGGCTGCCGGTCGTCGGCACCCGGTCGCGCCGGCTGCGCCACCGACTTGAATCGTTATCCTTCGCCAGGCCTCTGGAAGAAGAGGGAGCCCGGCGGCTCATCATCCTGCTGGATGAGCTGGTTCAGCTGCGCGCCACGCCGCGCCAGCGTCTGGAATTGCTGGAACTGGCGCGCCCCGCGGTGCGCCGCATGGTGCGCTCCCTGGAGAGCCATTATCTGAATCTGCCGTTGCTGCCGCCGCCGTCCGGCCGGCAGGCCGCGGCGTTGGCCCATGAGTTGGCCGAGAACATGATTCGCGGCTACGAGTGTCTGGTACAGTCGCTGTCCGGCGCCATCCGTGCCCGTCCGGGACGGCAAATGGCCGCCATCGCCATGCAGCGGGCCATCAGCGCCATCGGCGGGCAACTGTTTCTGCATTCCCTGCTGTACACCCAAGCGGAGGCCGGGCTCTGGGCGCGTCTGCACCGGCTTTATGCGATGGCTGAAACAGCGGACCTGGAAGGGGTTGCCGTAACGGATACGTTGTTGCCGGCTGGAGTGGGCTCGGTGCACGCCGCCTACATGCGCGTCCTGCTGATCGCCAGTGCGCAGCCCAGCCAACTGCGGCAGCCCGCGCTGATGGCGTTGTATCGGGCCGCGTCGCGCTGGGCGCAGCGGGTGGCATTGCATCGAAATCCACCGGACGCGCTGTTTGCCGTTCAACTGGGCCAGGATGCCCCACCGCGCCTGCATTTGTCCTCCCATCCGGTGCCAGAGCCCCACCTGCGCTTCTTTGACCCCCGGTCACTGGCCAATACGCTGAGCGAAGGCACCTCCACGGCGCTGTCGGACGTACTGTCTCGCCATTTGCGCTGGGTGTGGCTGGGGCCGCGCCGGCGCCGCTACCCCCGCGAAGCGGGGGGCGGGCATTTCCATGTCTGTCTGGGGCTGCCGGATGTGCATGGCCAGTTGCGTGGTACTGAGCAGCACACCGCCTGCCATCAGGTGCAGGCGCGGGATCGCAGCGAGGGCGGCTATCGCCTGGAGTGGCGGGGCGAGACGCCGCCTGAATTGCGGGTGGGCAGCCTGGCCGCGTTGCGCGATCCAGCGCAGGATGCGTGGCGGGTCGGGGAAATTCGCTGGGTGCAGAATGCCGTCGAACGGGCTTATTTCGGAGTGGCGCTGTTGCCTTCCCCGGTGCATCCGGTACGGGTTTCGGCTGGCCATGATGCAGATAGCCCTGACTCAGATGGCTATAGCGGGGGCGCCCCGGCGCTGCTGTTGCCGGCGCCCACCCCGGTGGATTCCGACCTCCTGCTGCTGCCTGCCCAGGGGTATCGCAGCGGTGAGCAACTGGCGATCCGGGTGTGCTGCGCTGAAACCCCGGAGCCGCCGGCCAGGCTCGTCCGTCTCGGGCTGCGGGTCGGTGGCTCTCCGGACGTCACCCACTACACGCTGCGCGACGCGGGCGAAACCTATCACTGAAGCAGTTCGGCCTGGTCCCGGTCGCGCAC
Organism: uncultured Alcanivorax sp.; assembly: GCA_964391345.1. GTDB lineage: Bacteria > Pseudomonadota > Gammaproteobacteria > Pseudomonadales > Alcanivoracaceae > Alloalcanivorax. The sequence continues at coordinate 13,171 of CAYMKZ010000026.1, read as the reverse complement.
CCCGATGAGATAGAGGATGCCGTCCAGGCCCAGCGTCGATATGGCGTGCCGGGCGTTCTTTCTGACCAGCGGTTTGGCGCGGAAGGCGATACCCAGCCCGGCGATGCCGAGCATGGGCAGATCATTGGCGCCGTCGCCCACCGCGATGGCCTGTTCCAGATTGATGTTCTCGCGGCGGGCGATTTCGCGCAGCAGTTCCGCCTTGCGTTCGCCGTTGACGATGCTGCCGACCACCTCGCCGGTGACTTTGCCGTCCCTGATTTCCAGCTCGTTGGCGTAGACGTAATCGATGCCCAGCCGTTGCTGGAGCCAGTGTCCGAACCAGTTGAAGCCGCCGGACAGAATGGCGGTGCGGTAGCCGAGGGTTTTCAGGGTGCCGACCAGCCGCTGGGCGCCTTCGGTCAGTTCGAGGCGGTCACGCACCCGTTCCAGCGCGCTCTCGTCGAGCCCTTTCAGCAGGGCCACCCGGGCCCGGAAACTGTCGTTGAAATCCAGTTCGCCGCGCATGGTGGCTTCGGTGATGCGGGCCACCTGATCGCCGACGCCGGCCTCCGCCGCCAGTTCATCGATGACCTCGGAGCGGATCAGGGTGGAATCCATGTCGAACACCACCAGCCGCCGGTTGCGGCGGAAGGCGCTGTCGCGCTGGAAGGCGATGTCCAGATCCCGTTCGTTGGCGATTTTCAGGAACGCCGCGCGCATGGCGATGGCGTCTCTCGGCTCTCCCCGCACGGAGATTTCGATGCAGGCCCGGGTGTCGCTGTCGTGTGTTTCGCTGTCCAGGTGCACGCGGCCGGAGAGCCGGGCGATGGCGTCGATGTTGAGGTTGTTTTCCGCCACCACGGTGGTCACGTCGCCGAGCTGTTCGGCGGTGATCTTGCGCGCCAGCAGGGTGATGATGTGGCGATCCTTGCCCTGGCCCGCCACCCACTCTTCGTAGTGGTCGTCGTCGATGGGCCGGAAACGCACGGAAACATTGCGTTTGTGCGCCTCGAACAGCAGGTCCTTGAGCATGGTGGAAGCCTGCGCGGCCGGCGGCACTTCCACCAGGATGCCCAGTGACAGAGTGTCGTGGATCACCGCCTGGCCGATATCGAGAATGTTCAGATGATAGCGGGCGAGAATGCGGGTGAAGCCCGCGGTGAGGCCGGGCCGGTCGCTGCCGGACACCTGGATGAGGATGATCTCGCGCACTCTCGAAAACTCCTGAAATCGAATGACGGGCTGGAAGACGGTTGCAACAGGCCGCCAAGCGTAGCAGAAACCCCCTTTTCGTGCGCGTATGCTGGCGTGTGCGGCCTGCCGCACAGAAGCCGACAGCGAGCCTCACAAAGTGGCGGGGGCCGGGTATACTCTTGGCGTTCCCACAACAATCGCGGACCCGACGGCATGTCTCTGTGGAAAACCCGGTCCTTCTGGAAGTCGCCTGCTTTCTGGAGCCCTCCCTCTTTCTGGAAATCCCTGTGCGAACAGTGGTCGCCCCGGCTGTACCGGGAGCGGCATCTGTTGATCGAGCTGGCCCTGATGCTGCTGGTGGCGCTGGTGGTGGGCGTTTATTTCCTGGAGCACTTCTCCACCCGGCTGGAGGCGCAACAGCGCGGGCAGCTCCAGGCGCTGGCCGAGCAGACCGCCTTGCGGGCGGCGGAATCGCTGGCCGGCAGTGATCTGATCGGCCTCAATGTGATCGCCCGGGAGACGCAGGCGCTGGACACGGTGTCCGGCGTCCGCTTCCTGGATACGTCACGCAAGGTGGTGGTCAGCAACGGCGACGCCGCGCAAGCGCTTTCCGTGGAGGTGCCGGTGGCCTTGCCCGGTGGTGATCTGGCCGGTTCCGTGGTGCTGTTTGCCAGCCCCGCCGGCGGCATGCAGACCCCTCTGCGGCTGGGTTTCATTCTGGTGGTGGCCGGGTTGCTGATACTGCGTGTGGCGGCGGCGCTGATCGAACGGCGCTTGCGCCGTTCGGCGAGCCCCGAGGACGGCCCGGCGGGCGACGGTGATGAGCAGCGCGAGGTGACGGTCACGGTCAGCGGCCAGCCCAGTGCGCCGCCGGTGAGAACCACCGAGTGCGATCTGTGGCTGAGCGTGGTCAATTTCAGCCATTTTCAGCAGCGCTATACGCGCAGCGCGCTGCAAGCGTTGCTGGCCGACTACCGGGAGCTGCTGCAGCAGGTGGCGGACCTTTACGGCGGCGTGGTGGAGCAGGATATCGGCGACCGTTGCCGGGTGCGTTTCAGCGGCGAATCGTTGTCCCAGGCGTCGTTTTCCGCGCTCTGCGCCGGGCTGCTGTTTTTACGGGTGGTGCGGTTGCAGGGCCCGCGGCGCAAATCCCGTGCCGCGCCGGCACTGGAATTCAAGGCGCTGGTGAGCAGCCAGTTCGACGATGCCGAGGGCTGGGCGCTGTGCGTGGTAGGGGTGCCGGGCCGCCTGCACGTGCCGGACACCGATCTGGTGCGTGCCGAGCTGGACGTCAAGGCGCTCTACCAGACCGAGAAGTCGATGGCGGTGCGCGCCGGTGATCGTCAGGTCCGTCTGCAACCGGTGGAACAACTGGCCCATCGCTATCAGGCGCTGCTGCGCACTCAGGCGGAGCGGGTGATGGGCGCGGGTCTGGGCGACAGCGGTGACGAGGGCGCCGAGCTGCCGAGCAGATAGCGGCGCATGGCATCGCCGATGCGCTGCGGCAGGTCCGCCACGCCCTTGTTGCCGAACAGACGGTTGAATTCCAGCACATAGGGGTGTTCGTCCACCCAGGCGACGTCGAAACCGGCATGGTCGATTTCCAGCCGGCGCGCCAGACCGGTGACCATGGCCAGTGCCGCGTCCGGCACTGGCAAGTCAGTGCGCACGCGGGCGCCGCGGGAGACGTTGTTGTGAAAACCGCTGCCTTCCCGCCAGTAGGCCGCCACCACGTCCCGGCCGACGATGATGATGCGTAGGTCACGCTCGATCGGCAGCCGTTTCTGGATATACAGCACCTCGTTGGCGGCGGCGTAGCGTTGCAGTTGCCGGCGGTTCTCGATCAGGAACACCCCTTCCCCGCGACTGGAGCGCACCTGTTTGGCGACGAACGGAAAACGCCAGCCGTCGAGAATCCGGCTGATTGCGTCGGCGTCCGACGGCAGTATCTCGGTGTCGGGGATGTGTGCGGGGCAGGCCAGCGACAGCGCCCGGGTCATTTCCACTTTGTCATGGCCGAGATGGTAGCTGGCCACGCTGGGAAAGATCGGCCGGCGTATCACGTAATGCAGGCCGTGCAGTTGCCAGTAGGCGGGAAACAGCAACCAGTCCGCGTCCAGCAGCTCATCGCGCTGGCGGGCGGCGTGTTCCGGTTTGATGTAACGCACACCGGGCAAGCCGAGCGTGCGGAAAGGATCGAAGGTGATCAGTTTCAAGATCGCTGAACCCAGGGAGGGATGGCGATTTATAACTCCGTTTGGCGGCGCCGGCAATGCCCTTGGTTAGTGATTTTCCAGCGGGCTGAAGATGCCGATATCCTCGCCCATGCGCACCGGGCTGCCGGCGCCGAGGGCGTCGGCGAAACGGGCCTGCCCTTCGGGGAACAGCAGGATCACCGTGGAGCCGAGCAGGAAGCGGCCAAGCTCGCTGCCCTTTTGCAACTCGATGGCTTGCCGGTTCCGGTAGTCGGTATGGGTGATGGTGGTGGATTGGGGCGTGACCTGGCCGGCGAATACGGTTTCGATGCCGGCGACGATCATCGCGCCGACCAGGATCACGGCCATCGGCCCGGCGGCGGTATCGAATACGCAGATCAGCCGTTCATTACGGGCGAACAGACGCGGCACGGCGGCGGTGGTGACGGTGTTGACCGAAAACAGCCGGCCGGGCACATAGCGGGTTTCACGCAGGGTGCCGTCGCAGGGCATGTGCACTCGGTGGTAGTCCCGGGGTGACAGATAGATGGTGGCGAAGTGACCGTTGCCGAACTGTCCGGCCAGCGCTTTGTCGCCGCCGAGCAACTCCAGCAGCGAATAATAGCGGCCCTTGGCTTGCAGCAGGGCGTCGCCTTGCAGCTTGCCGAGCTGGCTGACCGTGCCGTCCGCCGGGCTGGCCAGTCGTTCGGCGCCTTCGGCTATCGGGCGCGCGCCGGGCTTCAACGTCCGGGTAAAAAAGGCGTTGAAGGTAGCGAAGTCGCGCGGGTCCTCGACTTCAGCCTCGCTGAGATCGACCTTGAAGCGCCGGATGAAGGCATTGATGAAAGACGTCTTGATCCAGGGCGTCCGGCTGCGCGCCAGCCAGCCCACCGTCCGTGACAGCAAATGGTGTGGCAGCAGATACTGGACGGCGACGAACAGCCGTTCGGTGACAGAGTTCAAATTGGATGGCCCCCGGCCGCTCTCGATTGTGGATCGTTATTCGGATTCTGCTTATTCGGTTTTTTCCACGGGCGTATCCGGATGGTTGCCCCATTCGGCCCAGGAGCCAGGGTAACCGCGAATATTGTCAAAGCCCAGAATCTTGCCCACCAGCCAGGTGAAGCTGGAGCGGTGATGGGTCTGGCAATGGGTGATGATCTCCTTGTTGCCGTCGATGCCGAGTTCGGCCAGTTCACGGCGGATTTCATCCAGATCGCGCAAGCGCAGGTTGTGTTGTTTGTCCATGGCGTCGGTCCACTCGTAGTGGACCGCGCCGGGAATGTGCCCGGCTTTCTGCGCGAAGGCGCGAACCCCGGCGAATTCCTCTTCGGAACGGGCATCCCAGATGATGGTGTCGGGCTGCCGGTGATGGTCGAGAACATAATGCAGATCGACCAGCGCCTGCGCATTGTGCGGGCCCACCCGGTATTCGCTGGCGCAGGGCTGTGTCGGTTCGCTGTCGGTTTGGCGGTCATCGGCCAGCCAGCCGTGGATGCCGCCGTTGAGATAGGAATACCGCTGGTGGCCGATGACGTCCAGCGTCCACAGCAGCCGCCCGGCCCAGCCGCCGCCTTCGTCGTCGTAGGCGACCACGTGGGTTTCGGGGGTCAGCCCCAGCTCCGAGAACAGCGCCGAGAGAGGGGCGTCGTCCGGCAACTGACCGGGTGCCGGCTGCGTGCCGCGCAGCAGCCGCTGGAAATCCAGGTGCACGGCGCCGGGCACATGCGCCTGGTCGTAGACCTGTTGCTTGCCCAGGTCGATGATCAGCAGGTTGCTGTCGTCCAGATGTCGTTCCAGTTGTTCCGGTTCCAGCAGCAGCGGCAATGACATGGTCGATAATCCCGGTGACGAATGGCGCCTATTCTAACGTTACCGACAGAAAGTTGTCAGATGCGTTCCGGCTGACTGGCCGTACTGTGCGCAAATCGACAGCTCAGGGCTGGTAGCGGGCGCGGGAGGCGTCGTCCAGGGTGGCGGCGATACGGAAGAAATTGGCCAGCCGCTCGGCGCTGATGGCACCGTCTTCGGCGGCTTTCAGCAGGGCGCAGCCCGGCTCGTGGTGATGGGTGCAGTTACGGAAGCGGCAATGCCCGGCCAGCGCCGCCAGATCCCGGTAGCCGCGCAGCAGATCCTGTTCGTCGATGTGCCAGAGGCCGAACTCCCGGATGCCCGGAGAGTCGATCAGGTTGCCGCCATCGGGCAGATGGAACAGCCGCGCGGTGGTGGTGGTGTGCTGGCCGAGCCCGGATACCGAGGACAACTCACCCACATCCAGCGCCGCCTCTGGCAGCACCCGGTTGACCAGCGATGATTTGCCCACCCCGGATTGCCCGACGAAAACGCTGGTGTGTCCGGCCAGCGCCTCGCTCAGCGGCGTGGCGCCTTCGCCGGTGCTGGCGGAAACGGTCAGCAGCGGGTAACCGAGCCCCCGGTACAGCGCGGCCAGTGCATCCAGGCGTGGGCGTTCCTGGTCTTCGATCAGATCGGCCTTGTTGAGTACCAGCATGGCGTTGACGCCGCACAGCTCGGCGGCCACCAGATAGCGGTCCAGCAGCACCGTGGAGGGCACCGGGCGGGGCGCGAACACCACCAGCATCTGATCCACGTTGGCCGCCACCGGTTTGAGGTTGCCGTAGTTGTCCGGGCGTTTCAGCACCGTGGTTCTGGGTTCGATGGCGGTGATCACGCCATCGCCGCTGCCCGGCTCTCTGGGCGGGCACCACAGTACCCGGTCGCCGACCACCAGTTGCTCCAGGGTGGCGCGGAAGTGGCAGCGCACCGGTTCATCGGTTTCGGCTTCCACCAGCACCCGCCCACCGAAATGCGCCGTCACCGTGCCCCATTGTTCCTCACCCAGTTCTTCGGCCGGCGTACTGTCTTTTGCCGCCCGGCGTTGCGCCCGTTCGCGGCGTTCCGCCTGGATCTTCTCGATCCGCCATTGCTGGCGTCGATTCAGTTTGCGCTTTGCCATACGGGTTCGCAGGTTCTGGAGGCTGAGGCCGGAGGTTGAGGAAAGATACAGGGAACGGGCTGCAAGCGACAAGCTGTGGAAAACAAAAAACGGACTGACCTTTCCGTCATTCTGCGCGCAGTCGCAGAATCCATGGGTGGATCCTGCGATTCCGCTCCGCTCCACGCAGGATGACGCACCGCTCCGCTCCACGCAGGATGACGCACCGCTCCGCTCCGCGCAGGATGACGCACCGCTTCGTTCCGCGCAGGATGACGCACCGCTCCGCTCCGCGAAGGAGGGCGGCTTTTGCTGCCTGTCTTCCGTTCCCTGTTCCCTGTATTCTGATTCTTTTATCCTGAATCGCCTCGCCACTGGGAGCATCATGACGCAAGCACGGGACAATCTGATCTGGATCGATCTGGAAATGACGGGGCTGGACCCGTCGCACGACCGCATTATCGAGATCGCCACCATCGTCACCGACGCCCATCTCAATGTGCTGGCGGAGGGGCCGGTGATGGCGATTCGCCAGAGCGAGGCGCGGCTGGCCGGCATGGACGAGTGGAACACCAGCCACCATACCGCTTCCGGTCTGGTGAAGCGGGTCCGCGAGAGCCCGCATGATGAAGCGGACGCGGAAGCCCGCACGCTGGCCTTTCTCGGCGAATATCTGCCGGCGGGCGCGTCGCCGATGTGCGGCAACAGCATTTGCCAGGATCGCCGTTTCCTGGCCGGCTACATGCCCCGCCTGGAAGCCTTTTTCCACTACCGCAACCTGGATGTCTCCACGCTCAAGGAACTGGCCCAGCGCTGGAAGCCGGGCATTCTGTCCGGCTTCAAGAAGGAAAACCGCCATCTGGCGCTGGACGATATCCGCGAGTCGATCGCCGAGCTGGCATACTACCGGACGCATTTCCTCTCGCTTTGACAGGCCGCTAGAGGATGCGTTGCGCTTTCCGGGCCTGTTCGGCGAGGGCCCAGGCGACGTGCTCGCGGATCAGCGGGTCGGGGTCGTCGGCGCGGGTGTCGAGCGCCGCGACGATGGCCGGGTCGGCGGGTGCATTGCCCAGCGCCACCGCCAGGTTGCGCAGCCAGCGCCGGTAGCCGGCGCGGCGGATCGCCGAGCCGGCGGTGCGTTCCAGGAAGGTGGCCTCGTCCCACAGAAACAGCGTGGTCAGTTCGCCGTCGTCGAGCCCGTGGCGGGGGCGGAAGTCGCTTTCGTCGGTGTGCGAGGCGAAACGGTTCCAGGGGCACATGAGCTGGCAATCGTCGCAGCCGAACACCCGGTTGCCGATGCCGGGCCGCAACTCCTCGGGAATCGGCCCGTCGTGCTCGATGGTCAGATAGGAAATGCAGCGCCGCGCGTCCAGTTGGTAGGGGGCGACGATGGCCTTGGTGGGGCAGACCGTGATGCAGGCGGAGCATTTGCCGCAGTGGTTGGTGGCGGGCTCGTCCACCGGAAAGGGCAGGTCGGTGTAGATCTCGCCGAGGAAAAACCAGCTTCCCGCTTCACGATTGAGAATCAGCGTGTGTTTGCCCTGCCAGCCCAGCCCGGCTTTCGCCGCCAGCGGTTTCTCCATCACCGGGGCGCTGTCCACGAAGGCGCGCGCCAGTTCACTGTCCGCCACCTGTTCGCGCAGCCAGGCGGCCAGCCCGGCCAGGCGCTTGCGCATCATCTTGTGATAGTCGCGGCCCAGGGCGTAGCGCGTGATGTAGGCTTTGCGCTTGTCGCGCAGTACCTGCAAGGGCTGCGTGTCTTCCGGCAGGTAGTTCATGCGGAACGACAGCACGCGCAGCACGCCCGGCTCCAGCTCCGCCGGCCGCGAACGTTTGCGGCCGTGCGCCGCCATCCATTCCATGGTGCCCTGGCGGCCGGCGTCGAGCCATTCGAGCAGGCGCTGCTCGGCTTGTTCCAGATCGATGTCCGCCACTCCCATCTGCTGGAAGCCGCGTTCGCGGGCCTGTTCGGCCAGGCGTTGTTTGAGGACGGCCAGGTCCATGGACGGCGCGCTCCGTGGCGGTTCGGGGTGGTCGGTTCGAGGGGGCGTCCGCGTTGGCTGGCGGGCTCCGGGAGAAAGGATTGTAACGCGCTCGGCGGTGTTTTTTCGAGCGATGCCCCGTGGGCGCGCTCCGGAATGGCGTCCGGGAGCGGCTCACAGGGCCCGGTTTTTGCGATGGAGCGGTGTTCTGGGCTAGATCTTCCAGTTGAGGGACAGGTCCACGTTGCACGGGGCGCCGTAGAACGCCTGATCCCAGTACAGGCTGGCCAGGTATTTCTCGTTGGTGATGTTGTTGACGTTGAGGTTGGCGCTCCAGCGTTTGCTGATGTCGTAGTGCAGCATCAGATCCACCAGGGTGTAGTCGTCCTGCTTGTAGGTGCCCGCGTCGCTGGTGTAGGAGACCTCGCTTTGCCAGCGCACGCGCGTGCCCACGCGCACGCCCTGCCATTGCGGCACGTCGTAGGCCAGTATCAGGTGAGCCCGGTGTTCCGGCACGTAGGTGCGCTCGCGGTGGCCGTCGTCATTCTCCACCCGTACCTGGGTGAGGCCGGCGGAGAGGTTGAGGTTGTCGGTGACGGCGCCGGAGACGTCCAGCTCGTAGCCGCGGCTGGTGACGTCGGTGGCGCGGTAGGCGGTGTCGGCGGTGCCGGGAATGGTGCCGTCGGCGATGGCCAGATCATCCTGGTGGGTGTCGAACACGGACAGTGAAGCGTTGAGCCGCTGCTGGAACCAGGCGCCCTTGATGCCCAGTTCGTTGCTGGTGCCTTCCGCGGCCGGCAAGCGGTTGCGTGATTTGTCGGTCTGGGCCTGTGGTTGGAAGATGCGGCCGGTGCTGGCGTACAGCGAATAATGCTCGGTGAGATCGTAGACGGCGCCGGCGAACAGGGCGGTATCCACGTCATGGGCCTGGGTATCGCTGCCGTAGCTGAGGCCGCCGCTGGAATAATCCAGCCAGCGGGCGCCGAGGGTGATGTGCAGCGGGTCGGCGACGTTCAGGCGCGTGGCCACGTAGGCGCTGTTGGCCTTGTCATAGATGTCGGCGCCGGGGGTTTGCTGGTAGGCCGGTTTCGGGAAATCGCCATTCAGCAATTGATCCGGGTCGCCCAGTTCCTGACCGTCATTGATGGCGTCATAGCTGAGCTGGCGGTCCTTCTCGTACCAACTGTTGACGCCCACCAGCAGTTGATGTTCACGGCCGAGCAGACGGAAGGGGCCCTGGGCGCGGATGTCGCCCTGCCAGGAGGTGGTCTTGTCCGGGTAGCTGCCGGCGAAGATGTAGAGGTCCGAGCCGGGGGTGGAAGCGTTCGGGGCGCCGGCGAAATACAGCAGCGAATCGTCGGTTTCATTATGGATATAGGACACCGACGCCTTGGCTTGCCAGCCGTTGTCGAAGAAGTGCGTGAGGGTGGCGAAGCTGTTGTTCAGGGTGGTATCGAAATAGCTCCAGTGGGCGGCGGAACTGGCGCTGCGCGGGTAGTCGAGCTGATTGCCGTTGGCGTCCAGCATCGGCAGCGCGCCCCACATCGGTGCGTTGGAATGCTGTGTCTGGAAGCTGTGGCCGAGGGTCAGGATGTCGCGGTCCGTGAGGTCGATGTCCACCACGCCGTAGACCACGGTTCTGTCCTGGCTGTAGCGGTCCAGATAGGAGTTGCCGTCCTGGTAGGCGGTAACGAAGCGGCCGCGTACCGTTTTGCTTTTGTTCAGCGCGCCGGAAACGTCGGCGTCCAGCCGGTATTTATCCCAGGAGCCGTAGCTGGCGCCGAGATTGGCGTGAAAGTCCGAGGTCGGTTTCTTGCGTACGAAATTGATGGTCGCCGAAGGGGTGCCGGTGCCGCCCATCAGGCCGTTGGCGCCGCGCAACACTTCGATGTGATCGTAGATGGCGGTGTCGTAATTCTTGTAGGCGCCGGCGGCGGAGGCGTCCAGCAGCGGCTGATTGACGCCGTCGATCTGGAAGCTGTTGATGTCGAAACCGCGCGAAGTGTAGTAGGTGCGGTCGGTTTCCACGGATTCCACGGTGACGCCGGTGGTGGCGCTCAAGGCCTGGTTGGCGTCGGTGGCGTTGAAATCGTCCATCTGCTGGCGGGTGACCACCGACACGGAGCGGGGTGTTTCCTTGCTGGTGGTGGCCAGGCCGGTGCCGCTGTTCATCGAGCCGATGGTGTAGGAATCGTTGTTTTCGGTGATGTTGCTGAGTGGTGCGGCGCTGACTTCGACGCTTTGCAGGACCTGGGATGGGTCGGTGCTGGTGGATTTGGGGTGATCCTCGGCGGCCAGTGCCGGCTGGGACAGAGTCCAGGCCACCAGACACGGAAAAAGCCCCCGGCTGGCGAACTGCAAGCCGGTAATGGTGAGTTGTCGCATCGTGGGTTCTCCAGGCGGCAATCGGGATGATCGTGGCCACCGTGCAGGTTGTGGTTTGGATAGTTATTAAGAATCGTTATTATTATCATTCTCTGTTTTTCTGTCCAGACAAAGGGCCAATTCATCTCTGTTGGTGGGAGTGCTGGAGTTTTGAACCCGGCTGGCCGGGGCCGGCGTCCGACTTTTTTTACACGCCAGCTATCGGCAATGGCCGGCCCGGAGCAGGTATACTCAGGCGAACCGCCCTACCCAGTGAGGACTCATGCCGACAACCGAGCTTCCCGGCCAGCTTTACACCGCAGCCCAGACCCGTGAGCTGGACCGGTTGGCGAGCGCCGCGGGGCTGTCCGGTGAGGCGTTGATGGAGCGCGCCGGTCGCGCCGCCTTTTCGCTGCTGGTGCAGCGCTGGCCGCGCGTGACGAATCCCGCCGTGCTGTGTGGCAGCGGCAACAATGGCGGTGACGGTTATGTACTGGCGAGGCTGGCCCGGCAGGCGGGTCTGGCGCCGGTGATCTACCAGGACCGGCCGCTGGAACGGCTTTCCGGTGATGCCCTGACCATGGCCCGGCGCGCGCAGGCGGCCGGGGTGCCGATGCGGCATCTGGCGCCGGACAGCTTGCCTGACCAGCACCCTTTGCTGGTGGACGCGCTGCTGGGAACCGGCCTGGCGGGCCCCTTGCGTGACGACAAGAAAGCATTGATCGAGGCGCTGGATCGGCTCGGCAAGCCGGTGCTGGCGGTGGATGTTCCGTCCGGCCTGAGCGCGGATAGTGGCGCCGCCGGCGGCGCCGTGCTGCATGCCATCTGCACTCTGACGTTCATTGGCGTCAACCGGGGCCTGCTGACCGGTGATGGACCGGCCTGCTGCGGGGAGCTGCTGTTTGATGATCTGGGGGTGCCGGCGCGCCTTCATGATCGAATCGAACGCCCGCTGTGGCGGCCCGCCGCCGCCGATGGCCGGCGCTGGCTGCCCGCGCGCCGCCGCGACGCCCACAAAGGGCGGTTTGGCCATGTGCTGGTGATCGGCGGCGATCACGGCTTCGGCGGCGCCGCCCTGATGAGCGCCCGGGCCGCCGCGCGTTGTGGCGCCGGGCTGGTCAGTCTGGCCACCCGTGAAGAGCATGTGCTGCCGGCGCTGACATCACAACCTGAAATCATGGTGCGAGCCGTGGATAATAGGGCGCAATTACAGCCGTTGCTGGACAAGGCCACGGTGATTGCCATCGGTCCGGGGCTCGGCACCGATGAGTGGGGCGCCGAATTGCTGACGGCGGCGCTGGCCAGCGGCGTGCCACTGGTGATCGATGCCGACGGTCTGAACCTGCTGGCACAGCGGACGCTGGAAACCCGTGATGACTGGCTGTTGACGCCGCATCCCGGTGAGGCAGCGCGGCTGCTGGGCAGTGACACCCGCACCGTCCAGTACGACCGCTTCGCCGCGCTGGAGAGTCTGACAGCGCGTTATGGTGGTACGGTGCTGCTCAAGGGACAGGGCACGCTGGTGCGCCGCGGCGATGCAGGCGCGCTGATCAGCGATGGCAACCCCGGCATGGCCAGTGGCGGCATGGGTGATGTGCTGACCGGCGTGATCGCCGCGCTGCTGGCCCAGGGCGTGCCGGCGTTCCAGGCCGCCGCGCTGGGCGCCATGGTGCACGCGCGGGCGGCGGATGCCAGTGCCGCCGACGACGGCGAACGCGGTCTGCTGGCCACGGATTTGTTGCCTTATTTGCGTCGGGAACTGAATGACGTCGGGAACTGAATGGAAAAATGCACGACTGATAGCGAGCATTACGATCTGGCCGATGAAGCCGCCACCCTGGCGCTGGGCGCGGCACTGGCCGGACGGCTCAAGGCCGGGCAATGTGTCTGGTTGCAGGGCGAGCTGGGCGCCGGCAAAACCACGCTGGTACGCGGACTGTTGCGCGCCCTCGGGCATCAGGGGGCGGTAAAAAGTCCGACCTACACCCTGGTGGAACCCTACCAACTGGGCGGCGTCCATATATACCACTTTGATCTGTATCGCCTGGGAGATCCGGAAGAACTGGAATTGATCGGCATACGGGATTATTTCGAGGCATCGGCGATCTGCCTGCTGGAGTGGCCACAGCGTGGCGCCGGCGTGATTCCCGCTGCCGATCTTGTGGTCACCCTCGACGTGCAAGGGCGGGGGCGGCAGGCGAAACTGGAATGGGGCCATGGGTAGTGTATTGGCGACAAACGGGTAGCGTGTCCATGATGAAGGGTGCGCTTGCGATAACAATATCAACGCGCGGGATGAGCCGATGGCTATGGTGGCTGGCGCCGCTGTGCTGGCTGCTCGCGGGACAGGCCGCCGCGGCGCTGTCGATCAACTCGGTACGCCTGCACCGGGCGCCGGATCATACGCGCATTGTTTTCGATCTGCCCGGCAAGATCGACTTCAAGCTGGACAAGCTGGTCAATCCGGATCGGGTGGTAGTGGATCTGGAAACCGCCAAGCT
>CAYMKZ010000025.1:0-31073 GCA_964391345.1 uncultured Alcanivorax sp. | reverse complement strand
CAGATCGTCCTGGTCGACACCAACGTCATACTCGAAGCACATCAAACCGGCTGCTGGATACCACTGGCGCAATACTTCGCATTGCACACCGTGGCCAAGGTCGTCGAAGAAACCCAAACCGGCTACCAGAACCGCGATCCTGAGCACGGGATCGACGAATCCACGCTGCGCGAACAATTGGCGCATGTCGAAACCATCACCGAGATGCAACGTGTGACGTTTAACATGACGCACGATCATCCCACGCTCGATGCCGGCGAGCGTGACTTGTTGATCCATGCCGAGACATTGGCATCACCTGCATGGCTGCTCAACAGTCCCGACATGGCCGCCGTGCGCTTTGCTCACCGTCTCGGCTGGATTGATCGGCTGGTCTCCCTCGGTGCGATGAGCTCGCATCTGAAGGCGCGGCTGAGCCGGGATCTGCGCGACAACTACACGGAGCGCTGGCTGTCGCGCAAGCGAACTGAATTGTTGCTCGGCTAGCTGAACAGGCAGGAAGCACGGAAACGAACTACGACGCCATCCGCGCCATCCCTCCTGGTGTCAAGAATGCCAATTGCGATGTGGTAGTTGAGGCTGATTTCTTTTCAGTCGCATCGATTGCTTCCGGGACGAACCGCCCCGGTTCAACGCAGGGCCAACAAACTGTCGAACAACTGGCCAGCAATGTTGATCCCGTAAATCGCATCCAGCTCGCGTACGCAGGTGGGGCTGGTGACATTGATCTCGGTGAGATAATCGCCGATCACGTCGAGGCCGACGAAATAAAGCCCCTTTTCCTTGAGAGTCGGGCCGACCTGGGAGCAGATCCAGCGATCGCGTTCGGTCAGTTCGCGCCCCTGGCCGGTGCCGCCGGCGGCCAGATTGCCACGGAACTCGCCCTCCTTGGGAATGCGCGCCAGCGCGTAGGGCACCGGCTCGCCGTTGATCATCAGGATACGCTTGTCGCCATCCTTGATCTCGGGGATGAAGCGCTGCGCCATCACCGGGGTCTTGCCGTATTCGGTGAGCACTTCGATGATCACGCTGAGGTTGGCGCTGCCCGGCTCGATACGGAACACATTGGTGCCGCCCATGGCGTCCAGCGGCTTCATCACCGCATCGCCCTGCTGCGTGACGAACTCGCGCAGCCGCTCGGCACTGCCGGACACCAGGGTCGGCACACAGCACTGAGGGAAATTGGTGGCGAACAGTTTTTCGTTGCAGTCGCGCACGCTGCCGGGACGGTTGACCACCAGCACGCCTTCACGCTCCACCTTTTCCAGCATATGGGTGACGTACAGATAGGCGGCGTCGAAGGGCGGATCCTGGCGCATCAGGATCATGTCCAGGCCGGCCAGCTCGCGGGTCTCCGGCGCCCCCAGGGTGAACCAGTCGTGGTTGTCGTCACGCACTTGCAGATCACGGGTGCTGGCCAGCACGCGGCCATCCAGCACATAGAGGTCCGCCGGCTGCATGTAGTGCAGCGTCCAGTCGCGGCGCTGGGCCTCCAGCAGCATCGCCAGAGTGGTGTCTTTCCAGGGCTTGATATGGTCGATAGGGTCCATCACCACGCCGATATGAAGGCTCATGTTCGCTCCAGGGAAAGAAGGGTCGGAAGGGTTCCCAATGGTAGCAGCGCACCCGCAGACCCGCCACGGCAACGGCACCCCCCGCCAGAGCGCTTGTGGATTGCTCGGGGAAACTGTGCTAAAACGCCGCCGAGGAACGGAAGTGGCTTATAATTAGAAGAGGTTGGCGCCTGCGCCGAAGTCACTGGGCCCGACCCAGAGAGGAAAAAATGACTCGCATTCTCATCGTCGATGACTCCCCCACGGAGTGCTACCGGTTTCGGGAAATTCTGGAAAAACACGGCTATCTGGTCCTGGAAGCCGCTAACGGCGCGGACGGCGTCGCCATGGCGCGATCGGAACTGCCGGACCTGGTACTCATGGACGTGGTGATGCCCGGCCTGAACGGTTTTCAGGCCACCCGGCAACTGACCAAGGGCGCCGATACGGCGCACATTCCCATCATCATCGTCACCACCAAGGACCAGGAAACCGACCGAGTCTGGGGCAAACAGCAGGGCGCCAGGGACTACCTGACCAAGCCGGTGGACGAAGGCGTGCTGCTGAAAACCGTCGAGCGGCAACTTGACGCCTGAGGGAAGAGGGGCCGGCATGACCGACTGGGTGCGGCTGGCACAGTTGGCGGCGGAAGCGGTGGCGGGGACAAAGAGCATCGGTCAGCGCCCGCGCTTCCGCAACCGTTTCCCGACGCCGCACCACGGCCTGCGCGATGTGCTGCGCTGGCAATGGCAGAGCCGGGGCCGCTCGCCGGCCCGCACAAGCTTTCCGCTCACCCACCCGGACACTGCCATGCTGGCCACTGCGGCGGAGCGGCCACGCTTCACCTGGATCGGCCATTCCACCTGGCTGGTCCAGTACCGCGGCTACAACCTGCTCACCGATCCGGTATTCGCCGAGCGCTGCTCGCCGCTGTCGTTCGCCGGCCCCAGGCGGGTGGTGCCGCCGGCGCTGACCGTGGACCAACTGCCCACCATCCACGCGGTACTGGTCTCGCACAATCATTACGATCACCTGGATCAGGCGGCGGTGGTCGCTCTCGATCGCCGCTTCGGCGACAATCTGTGCTGGTTCGCGCCCACCGGTGTCGGGCAATGGTTGCAACGGCAGAGAGTGCGGCAAGTGGTGGAACTGGGCTGGTGGCAGCACCATCGACATCCGCCGTTCGATGCCTTCTGTCTGCCGGTCCAGCATTTCAGCGGCCGCGGATTGCGTGACCGCGACCGTACCCTGTGGTGCGGCTGGCGGCTGAACTGGCCGGATTTCAGCCTGTTTTTCGCCGGCGATACCGGCTACGCGCCGGTTTTCCGCGAGATTCACGACGTCATGGGGCCGGTGGACATGGCGCTGCTGCCGATCGGCGCCTACCAGCCGCGCTGGTTCATGGCGCCGGTACACGTCGATCCGGAGGAAGCGGTGCGCATCCACCAGGACTTGCAGGCGCGCCACTCATTGGCCATGCACTGGGGCACGTTCATACTGACCGACGAGGCACTGGACGAGCCGCCGCGAGCCCTGAACCGGGCGCTGCGGGAGGCCGGGGTTGCGGAATCTGCCTTCCGGGTACTCGGCCATGGCGATACGGTTACCGTTCCCGCCAATACCAACAACAAGGAGAATGGCCACAATGACGCCGGAAATACGTGAACGCCAACTGTGGCGCTTCATGCGTTTTCTCGCCTGGCTGCCTTTGCCGCTGGCGACTGGCCTCGGGGCCCTGATCGGAGATCTGATAACCCGCGTTCCGCTGCGCTACGCCAGCGCCTACCGGACCGTACTCATCAATCTGCTGGTCACCAATCCGCACATGACCTTCGCCCAGGCCCGCGTCAGGGGGCGGGCCAGCATACGCGAGTTGGCCCGTTCGCTGGCCGAGTTCGCCCACGTGTGGATCCGCCCGACGGAAGAAACGCTGGCGCGCATCAGCGTCATTCACGGCGAACAGGCCTATCTGGATGCCTGTGCCAGCGAGCGTCCGGTGCTGCTGTTGTCGCTGCATCAGGGCAGTTGGGAAACCATCAACCTGTACCTGGGGCGCCAGCCGAACACCACCATCATGTACCAGCCTTCCCTGGCCAGCCTGCTCGACGCGGTGGTCAAGTCGGCCCGCGAACGCACCGGCAGCCGCCTGGTGCCCACCAACAGCCAGGGTGTCAAGGAAGCGCTCAATACGCTGCGCCAGGGCGGCTCCCTCGGCCTGCTCGCGGACCACAATCCAGGCAACCGCAGCAACCCGTTCATCCCCTTCTTCGGCCACGCCGTGCCGACCCCGGCGCTGGTGGACAAGCTGGTGCGGCGCTTCCGCCCGCATGTCTTTCTGGTCTCCTGTTACCGGGGCGAGGGCGGCCTGCGGGATATCCAGATCCATTTCGAAGCGGCGCCGCAAATCGAGCAGGGCGAGGACGAAACCGCCGTGCTGACGGCGCTCAACGCCGGCCTGGAAAGCTGTATCCAGCGCAACCTGGATCAGTATCAGTGGACCTACAAGCGCTTCAAGCGAAGGCCGGGAGGGCGGCGCCTCTGGTATCGCCAGTCTTATTCGCTGCTGAAACGCGCCGCCCGTGGCGACTACGATTTCCGCAACGAGCCCCGGAGCGCGGCTTCGGAAGTGAGCTGCGCGAATGATGCCGTAGCAAAACAGAAATCGAAACAAGAATAATATTGATTTAAGATTGGCTGACTTTCCCAGTGGGCACAGATCCATCAATCGTGCGGACGACGGCACGCCCACTTGCCACAACCGCTTTGTTATCAGGATCACGCCCATGGCAAGAGCCACGAACTGGACCGGCGCCGCAAGGGGCCTGCACTGGCTGGTGGCGTTGCTGCTGGTCGCCGTGTGGGGCGCCATCGAGTTGCACCATATCCCGCCCAAAGGCACGCCCTGGCACGACTACTGGAAGACCATCCACTTTTCGCTGGGGCTGACGGTATTACTGCTGATGATCGTGCGGCTGTACTGGCGCGCCCGCCATCCGGCTCCGGCGCCGCTGGGCCATCGCCTGCAAACGGTTTTCGCCAGACTGGTGCAGGGGCTGCTTTACATCGTGGTGCTGGCCATGCCGTTGCTGGGGTTTTCGCTGCGGCAGTTCGCCGGCAAGCCCATCGACTTCTACGGGCTGGTGACGCTGCCGCAACTGGTGACGCCCAACAAGGACATCGCCCACAGCATCGCTTTCCTGCACAAGGATCTGCTCTGGTATGTGCTGCTGGCGCTGGTGGTTCTGCATCTGCTCGGCGCCCTCTGGCATCACTTCGTCAACCGCGATGCCACGCTCAAGCGCATGATTCGCTGAGCAGCACCCAGAGCGCACCGAGCAGCGCCACCGGCGCGGTTTCCGCCCGCAATACCCGCTCGCCCAGCGCAAAAAGGCGGAACCCGGCGGCCCCCGCCGCGTCCAGCTCCGCCTCGGAAAAGCCGCCCTCGGGGCCCGTGAGCAAGGTGATCGGCAACGGAGCCGGGGCGGTGGCGCGCAGATCCCGCGCCGACAACGCCGCCTCGCCGGGGTGGGCGATCAGCTTCAGGCCCTCCGCCGTGGCCAGGAAATCACGCAACGGCATCACCGCCTCCAGCCGTGGCAGGCGGTTCAGGCCGCACTGCTCGCAGGCGGCGATCATCACCTGCCGCCAGTGTTCGGCTTTCCTGTCTTCCCGTTCCGCCTTCAGGCGCACCTCCGTGCGCTCCGTCTCCAGTACCCGGATGGCCGCCACGCCCATTTCCGTGGCCTTCTGGATGGCGTAATCCATGCGCTCGCCCTTGATCAGCGGCAGCCCGAGCACCACCGGCCGTGGCGGCGTCCGGTCGATATCGTGAAAAACCCGCGGGCGGACAACCACGGCTTTCTTGCCCACCTCCTCGACCACCGCGGACCATTCCCCGCCATGACCATTGAACAGCGTTATCGGATCACCGCTGTTCATGCGCAGTACTTTGGCAATATGGTGGCTGGCGCTTGAGCCCAGCGTCACGGGTTGGTCGGCGGCGAACGGCTGATCATCGAAGAAGCGGCGACTCATGGGTTATCCACGCGGAAGAAACGGCGCGCCAAGGCTACCACAGGCGGCCGGGCAAACGGACTCAGCAGGCACGTTCGACCGTTTCCGCCGCCGCGAACAGCAGCTCGGCGGTATCCCGGCTGGCCTGATATTCCTGTTTCATGGCGCTCAGATGGGCCAGCGCCTCGCCGCGCAAGTAGGGCGCTTCCAGGCAAATCACCTGGTAAATGCCCTGACGCAGCAGATCCCGGTCCAGCGCCGGGTCGCCGCAGGCCTGCGGATTGAGACCGTGGGTGAAACCCGGCCAGGCCGTCGCCAGCAGCCAGGTGTTGACCAGCAGGGCGCGCAGTTCCTCGTCGCTGGCCTCGATCAGCCCGCTGGCGCGCAGGCCCTGATAGATCGCCAGACCACGTTCCATGCTGTCGCGCACGAACTGCTTGTAGCGCCGCCGCAGCCCGTCGTCCTGTTCGAGAAAGTGCGCCAGATCGCGGTGCAGGAAACGCCCTTCCCACATGGAACGCAGCATGCCCTCGAAGTAGCGCATCTTGTCCTGCCAGGTGAGCGGGCCGTCCGGCTCCGGCAGCCATTCCTGCAATTGCTGCTGATAACGCTCGAACAGGGCGGCGACGATGGCGATCTTGCTGCGGTAATGGTAGTAGAGATTGCCGGGGCTGATGCCCAGCGCTTCCGCGATGTGGTTGGTGCTTACCGCCCGTTCGCCGTGGCGGTTGAACAGGTCGAGAGCGGTTTCAAGAATGCGTTCCTTGGTGCGACTGGTCATTTTGGGCCAAATTCCGGAATGGCGGGTTAAACAGTTGACCTCTAGAGTAATTACTCTAAAAATCATCCCCATCATACAAGAATCCACTCCAGGAGGCGTACCATGGTCGCCGAAATCAAGGAACTTCATACCGACAGCCCGCAGATCGCGCGCATGAAGCGCGTCTTCCAGGCCCAGCAGGCCGCCTACCGCCGCGCCCCTTACCCCGGCGCCGAGCAGCGCATCGAACATATCCGTCAGCTCAAGCCGATGCTGCTGGACAACATGGACGCCTGGATCGATGCCCTGAACAGCGATTTCGGCAACCGCGCCACCGATGAAACCAAGCTCGCCGAGCTGCTGACCAGCCTGGAGGGCATCAAATACCACGCCAAGCACCTGCGCAAATGGATGAAGCCCGCCAAGCGCAAGATCGGCTCCGTGCAATGGCCGGGCAAGGCCTGGGTGGAATACCAGCCGCTCGGCGTGGTCGGCATCATCGTGCCCTGGAACTACCCTCTGTATCTGGCCATCGGCCCGTTGCTGGCGGCGCTGGCGGCCGGCAACCGGGTGATGATCAAGATGAGCGAATCGACGCCGCGTACCGGCGCACTGCTGGAAGAGCTGATCGGCCGCACCTTCGCCGAGGATCAGGTGGCGGTGGTCAACGGCGAGGTGGACATCGCCGCCGCCTTTTCCAGCCTGCCTTTCGATCACCTGCTGTACACCGGCTCCACCAGCGTCGGCCGCCACATCATGCACGCCGCCGCCGAAAACCTGACGCCGGTGACGCTGGAGCTGGGCGGCAAGAGCCCGTGCATCATCGGCGCGGATTTCCCGATGCGGGAGGCGGTGGAGCGCATCGCCTTCGGCAAATGCCTGAACAGCGGCCAGACCTGCGTGGCCCCGGACTACATCCTGGTGCCGGAGAGCCGGGTGCGGGAATTCGTCGATGCCTGGAGCGCCCAGGTCGCCCGCATGTATCCCACCCAGGTCAATAACCCGGACTTCACCAGCATCATCAACCCGCGCCAGCACCAGCGGCTGACGGGCTACCTTGAAGATGCACGGGAGAAAGGCGCGGAAGTGATCGAGATCAACCCGGCCAATGAGGATTTCAGCAACAGTGACAAGATGCCCTATACGCTGGTGCTCAACCCGCGTGACGACATGAAAATCGCCCAGGAGGAAATCTTCGGCCCGCTGATGCTGGTGGTGCCTTACCAGCGCCTCGAGGATGCCGTGGCTTACGTCAACGACCGCCCACGTCCACTGTCGCTCTATTACTTCGACTGGGATACCGGCAATGGCGAGTACGTACTGCGCAACACCCACTCCGGCGGGGTCTGCCTCAACGACACCGTTTCCCACGTGGGCGTGGACGATCTGCCGTTCGGCGGTATCGGCCCCTCCGGCATGGGCCATTATCACGGGCCGGAAGGGTTCCGTACCTTCTCCAAAGCCAAGGGCGTGTACAAGAAAGGCAAGCTGAACCTCACCAAGCACATCCTCCCGCCCTACGGGCGCGGCATGCACAAACTGGTGTTCCGGATGCGGCTGAAATAGGCCTTTCCGTCGTGGGGTGATGGCCACGGCTTCGACGGGGGACTCTACACTTCGGCTTGGCTTGCGTTATGCTTGCGCCCGATTATCTCCAGATAAGCGAGCCAACATGACCAATCGTGTAGTTTACCCCGGAACCTTCGACCCCATTACCAACGGCCACAAGGATCTGATCGAACGCGCTGCAAAGATGTTCGATGAAGTGATCGTGGCGGTGGCGGCCAGCGAGAAAAAAAGCCCCCTGTTCTCCGTCGCCGAGCGGGTGCAATTGGTCGAGGAAAGCATCACCCATCTCGACAACGTCACCGTGGTCGGCTTCAGCAGCCTGCTGGCCCACTTCTGCCGTGACCAGAACGCCAACATCCTGTTGCGCGGCCTGCGCGCGGTGAGCGACTTCGAGTACGAATTCCAGCTCGCCAACATGAACCGGCAATTGGCGCCGGAGCTGGAAACCGTGTTTCTGACCCCGGCGGAGCATCTCTCCTTCATTTCCAGCTCGCTGGTGCGGGAAATCGCTCTGCTCGACGGCGATGTCCGCAACTTCGTACCCGGCCATGTGGTAGAGGCTCTGGAAGCCAAGAAAGCCCAGCTCGGCGGCTGATCGCCACCCACGTCCACCGGGCCAAGGAGACCCCCATGCGCTGGCTATTTTCCTTTGTTCTGCTACTGGTCACCGTTACCGCGCAGGCGGGCGGGGGCATTCACGCCCAGCCGTTCAAATCGGCACCCGGCGAAGCCGCCATTGCCAGCGCCCACCCGCTGGCCACCGCCGCCGGTTTCGAGGTGCTCGACGAAGGTGGCAACGCCTTTGACGCCGCCGTCGCGGTGGCCGCCGCGCTGGCGGTGGTGGAACCCTATTCTTCCGGTCTCGGCGGCGGCGGTTTCTGGCTGTTGCACCGCCAGAAAGACGGCTACGAAACCATGATCGACGCCCGCGAAATGGCCCCGAGCCACGCCAGCGCCGACATGTATCAGAACAAAAAAGGCAAGGTGGTCCACGACGAATCGACCAATGGCCCGCTGGCGGCCGGCATTCCCGGTGAGCCGGCGGCATTGGCCTACCTGGCTGAACATTACGGCAAGCTGCCGCTGAAAACGTCCCTGGCACCGGCCATCCGCCTGGCCCGTGACGGCTTCGCCATCTCCAGCCACTACCAGAACATGGCCCGCTGGCGTCTGGACGTGCTCAACCGCTATCCCGCCGCCGCCCAGGTGTTCCTCAAGGACGGCAAGGTGCCGCCGGTGGGCTACCGCGTCAAACAGCCCGATCTGGCGCGCACCCTGCAAGCCATCGCCGCCGAAGGCCGCGACGGTTTCTACAAGGGGCCGATCGCCGACAAGCTGGTGGCCGGGGTGCGTGCCCACGGCGGTATCTGGACCAGGGAAGATCTGGAAAACTATGTGATCAAGGAGCGCAAGCCCATCGTCGGCCACTATCGCGGCGGCCGGGTGGTGAGCGCGGCGCCGCCCTCGTCCGGCGGTATCGTCATGCTGGAGGCGCTGAATATCCTCAGTCAATTCAATGGCGGAGAGATAAGCAAGGACTTACTTCCACACCTCACGGTGGAGGCCATGCGGCGCGCCTACCAGGACCGTGCGCTCTATCTGGGTGATCCCGACTTTGTGGATATCCCTGTGGACAAGTTGTTGAGCAATGCCTACGCGAAAAAACGCGCCGCCAGTATCGACCTCGACCACGCCACCCCCAGCAAGGATCTGGGCAAGCCCATCGTCACCCGTGAAGGCTTCCACACCACGCACTTCTCGGTGCTCGATCAGCACGGCAATGTGGTTTCCGCCACGCTCAGCATCAACCTGCCGTTCGGCTCCGGTTATATGCCGAAAGGCACCGGCGTGATTCTCAACGACGAGATGGACGACTTTTCCGCCAAGCCTGGCGTGCCCAATGCCTACGGGCTGGTCGGCAGCCAGGCCAACGCCATTGCCCCCGGCAAGCGTCCGTTGTCGTCGATGACGCCTACCTTCGTGGACTTTGGCGACCGGCTGGCGATTCTCGGCACGCCGGGCGGCAGCCGCATCATCTCCATGGTGATGCTGGGGGTGATGGAGGCGGCCGACGGCAAGCCGGTGCAGGACTGGGTCAGCCGGGTACGTTTCCACCAGCAGTATCTGCCCGATGAAGTTCAGGCGGAACCGGCCTTCATGGATACCCCGGCGGCGGCGAGCCTGCGCCTGCGCGGCGACAAGGTGGTTTCCGTGGGCCGCCAGTACGGCAACATGCAAGCCATACTCTGGAACCGCAAGAGTGGTGAGGTCACCGCCGCCAGCGATCCGCGCGGCATCGGACAGGCCACCGTGCGGGTGCCGGACACTGGCCGGTGATTCGGCAAGGCGCCGGCCGGGGTTGAATGGCCCCGGCGAACCTGTGCAAACCATATCGTGCATTGCACAATCAGGGCTTTGGTGAATAGGGGCAGACGGCCTGATGGGACAACAACGTATCGAGATAAACAAATTCTTCCCTGTGCCCGTGGAGGCACTGTTTGCCTGTCTCAGCGACCACGAAAACCTGTCCGCTCTGTTTGCGCCGCTGAAAGTAACGCGCATCAAGGATGGCCAGGAGGCGATCAATGGCACCGGCTCGGTGCGCCGGCTGCGGCCGCCGCTGGGCGCCGCCTTCGAGGAAACCGTGACACTGTACCAACCGGACCGGCGTATCGAATACAGGGTGACGAAGGGCAGCCCGCTGCGCAATCACCTGGGTGTCATGTGCTTCGACAGCGACGGTAACGGTTCGCGCTTGCGCTACACCATCACGTTCGAAGGCAAGTTGCCGCTGGTCGGCGCACTGATACGGCCAGTGCTGGAACGAGCCATCCGTCGCGGGCTGGACGGGTTGCGGCTGTAGCTTTCAGTCCTTGCTTTCGCGGCTGGCGTCCAGCAGCGACGCCAGCTCCTCGCGGCCGCGCGCCGACAGCTCGATCAACTCGTCGAGCTGGTCCCGGTGGGCCACCTGTTCCTGCAACAGACGCTCGTCCACTTCCCGGAAGGTACGCACCAGATCGATGGCGGTGGACTCCGGCACGCCCATTTGCACCAGCGTGACTTGGGCGGCGCGCAGGCTGGAATCCAGCGTTTCGCGGATCACGTGCTCGACTCCGGCGGCGTGCAGTGAATAGGCGTGATAGCGGTCACGGGCGCGGGCCACCAGGGTAACGTGGGGAAAATGTTCACGGACCAGCCGCGCCGCACGCAGGGAATCCTGCACATCGTCGATGGCCAGCACCATCAGCCGGGCATGGCGCAGGCCCGCCGTTTCCAGCAGGTCCAGGCGGGTGGCATCACCGTAAAACACCTCGTTGCCGAAACGGCGCACCGTGTCGATGTGCTCCGGGTTGGAATCCAGCGCGGTGAAGGGAATGTGGCGGGAAACCAGAATCCGTCCGATGATCTGCCCGAAGCGACCAAAACCGGCAAGAATCACCTGCGGCTCGCCGCTGGGCGCCGGCTCATCGTCACGGCCGGTATTGCCGGCGCCGGATTCACGTTCCACCAGCCGCACCGCTTTCAGCAGCAGTGGCGTCGCACCCATCGACAGGGCCACCACCAGATTCAGACGGCCAGTCAGGGCCGGGTCCAGCAGCGCCAGCCCGCGCGCCTGCGCCAGCAGCACGAAGGCGAATTCACCGCCCTGGCTGAGCAGCAGGCCGAAGCGCAGCGCATCACGCCAGCATACCCTGGTCAGTCTGGCGATCAGCGTCAGCGCCACGGTTTTGATCACCACCAGCGCCACACAGAGCCCAACGATGGTCAACGGCTCGGCCACCAGCAGGCGCAGGTTCATGGTCATGCCGATGGCAATGAAAAACAGCCCCAGCAACAGCCCTTTGAATGGCTGGATATCGGTATCCAGTTGCTCCCGGTACGGCGAGTTGGCCAGCAGCACGCCGGCCATGAAGGCCCCCAGACCCATGGACAGATCGAGAACGTCCATCAACTCGGCCGCCCCCAGCACCATCAGCAGCGCGGTCGCCGTCATCAGCTCCCGGTTGTGCAGCCGCGCCAGCCAGCCCAGCCAGGGATTGAGCAAATAGCGCCCGGCCAGCGCCATCAATGCCAGTGCGGCCAGCCCCAGCAGCAGATGCGGATGATGATCACCGCTACCACCGCCAGCCAGTACCGGCAGCAGCAGTATCAGCGGGATCACCGCCAGATCCTGAAACAGCAGGATGGAAAAGGCGTTGCGCCCCTGGGGCGTACCCAACTGGTTGGTTTCCACCAGCATCTGCACGACAAAGGCGGTGGACGACAACGCCAGTGTGGCACCGATCACCGTCGCCACCCGCCAATCCTGGCCCAGCAGCAGGAAAAGGCCGCACAGCAGTACGCCACACAGCAGCATTTGCGTCACGCCAAGGCCGACCAGCCGCCGGCGCTGGAGCCACAGTTGTTCCGGGGCCAGTTCCAGGCCGACCAGAAACAGCATCAGGACAATGCCAAGCTCGGCGAAGCGCAATACCTCGTCGGCCTGCGGAATCAGCCCCAGACCCAGCGGGCCGATCAGGATGCCGGCCACCAGATAGCCAAGGATGCTGCCCAGCCCCAGGCGCTGGAAAAGGGGCAACAACAGCACGGCGGCTGCCAGCAGAATCAATGCCTGTGGAAACAGGCCGCTCATGAGTCGTCCTTCTGTTGGTGCCGGAGCCTTGTGTCAGCGGTCCCAGTCGATGGGCTTTTCCGAGGAGCCCGGCGTCATCGGCTGGCCCGCCGGCTGGGGCTCCGCTGCCGGTGGCGGCGGTGGTGCGACCCGCTCTCCGGGGTACAGCGCCTGCGTGGCGGCGGCCGCCACCGCCTGGGCGATACGCGGGTAGACCACGTCGGCCAGCCGTTCCGGGTGGTTCCAGTCGTCGATGTGTTGCTGGCGGGCCAGCGTCCGCACCTGAGCACCGGAGCGCTGCCAGGTGAACAGATCGGCGGCGACGATCTGCCCGCTGGCCACGTCGATCAGCCGGTAGCGTACCCGCACTCGCGGCTGGTAATCATGGATATGGCTGCCATAGTAACTCTTGCCGTTGTCGCCGATATCCAGATCCTCGATGGTGCCCACCAGCATGACATCACCGCCGGCGCTGCGGCCCAGCTTCACCAGCTCCGCCGGGACCAGGCTGCCGCGCGCCAGCGTCGCCAGTTCGTCACTGCGAACCGACAGATTGGCCCGGTCCAGCACCCGGAACCGCGCTGATTGCGCGAAGGCATCCACCAGATCCGCGTGCAGGCGTTGCTGCGCTTCGGCGGCGCTGATCGAGACGTCGCCAAGCTGATAGCGGCTGGCCTGGGTGGCGAAGGGCACGATCACCAGCGCCGGCAACGCGGAGCGGTCCGGCCCCACGGACACGGCTTGCAGCACCTGCGCGCGCACCGTCGCCCGCCAGTTGTGGTCATCCACCTTCTTCACCGCCGTGACCGTATAGCCGGCCAGGCTGCCCAGCGTCGGCAATTGCGGGTCGGCTTGCGAGGTGCTGCTACCCACCCAGCTGCTGACGTCACCCTGACGATGGGCCACCCACTGGCTCACTTGCCGGCGAAAATGCGGGTCCACCGCCAGTGTCACGCCGCCGGCCTGGCGCACCGCTTCCACCAGCGCATTGCTGACCGCCTGTTGCGGGCTGTCGCCGTAGCCGCTGGCGCTGACCGTTTTCGTGGTGGCGGCGGCCTGCGCGGTGACGGCAAGCAGTGCCGCAACCAATGCCAGCAACACCAGCCCCCAGCGCCATCCGGGACAGACTCCCTGTGCTCTACTCACTGTGCCATCCTCCGTTCGACATCATGTCAGTGGGCACCAGGGTCAGAGCCCGAACAGGCTGCGGGTACGGGTCTTGCGGATTTCCTTCTCGCCGGACCACTCGACGATACCGGTCTGGATGTTCAGCAGCTTGAGGGTGAACTTGTAGTACACGTCCTTGGTGCTGTCGTCCCGTTTGACGATGGACGAGAGATTGCCGTAGAGCATGAACTGGGCGCCGATCTGACGCCCCATCTGCGCGGCGGTGGACTGATCCACCATGCCGGAATTCTGCTGGTATTCCAGTTGCTGGCGCACCCGGTCCACCACCGACATGTCGACGAAGCGGAATTTGCCGCTGTTGATCAGCTTCGACTGGATGGTGTCGGTGATCGATTCGGTATCGATGTGCTCGGTGGTCTTGTTCTTGATGCGGTCGATGAACAGCACTGGCCGGCGCTGGCTGGTGATCTGCACGATCGGCGGGAACGTCAGCATGTCATCGACCATCTTGCTGGCGATCATCTGCAAGTCGGTGGAGCCGAAATCGGCGGTGACGGTTTCCCGCGCTTGGGGGTCGCCGTAGTCCACATGGGACATGCACCCCGCCAGCATCGTGACCAGACCCAGCACCAGTATGGGAAGTACGCGAACCATTCCTGTCTCCTTGGCGGATATCATTGTTCCGGGGTCATTCACGCACCCAGATTTCAAAGCGGACGGCGGTGGCATTGGGCGCCACCGCCTGGATATTGGTCTGGCTGCGACCGGCCATCACCAGTTGCTGCCAGGGTTGCGATTGCGGCGCGATCTCGAAGCCGTCCTTGTCGAACCATTTGACCTGGTACTGGAAATCCGATTCAAACTTCCAGCCGTTCTCCAGCGTCGCCTGCATCACCAGCAGATCACCGGCGTGGCGGGTCTTGATGTGACGCACCGCGAGGCGGCTGGCCAGCAAGCTGTTATGGGAATGCAGCACCGTGTGCTGGCCGTCCGGGGTCTGTTCCTGTTGCGCCATGTTGCTGGCCGAACAGGCGGCCAGGGTGACGGCAAACAGGGCAATGGCGGCAAAATGGGCCAAACGTATCACAACGGTCCCTCCTGAACGGGTAACACCTGGGTAATCAGACGGCCCGGCAGGGCGATCACATGTATCACGGTCAACCCCTGATCCACCACCGGCACGGTCAACGTAGCATTGCCTCCCGGAGCGCTCAATACAACCGTATGCTGCCCCGGCGGCAACCACATTCGCGTGGCCTGGGCATAGGCCGGCAGGCTCAACCAGCTGCGCAGGTCGGCCCGCTCGCTGGCCAGATTGAACAGTTGCAACAGAAAGGCGCCCAGCGGGCCGAAGTCGTCATTGGCTTTTTTCTGCAACGAATATTTGGTGGCGGCCCGCAAGGTCTGCCGCACCAGCATGCCCAGCGCCTGTTCACGCAGATGCTTCGCCGCCAGCCCGCCCACGTTGGCCAGTACTTGCGTTTGCGCCTGCTGCTGGCCAGCCGTCAGGGTCAGCGCATGGGGCCGGGGCTGATCCGCCGCGCTGTAGAAGGGAAAAGCCACGGTGAAGAGCCCTTCCGTGGTGGGAATCGGCAAGCCGAATTCGCGCCGCGGCGGCACCCAGCCCTGCTCGAACAGCACCGCCAGCATGCCCCGGCCCGGTTCCACCTTGCCGTCGAGGGCAGCGGAAACCCGCTGCACGTCGGCTTTGATCATGTCCAGTTGCGGGTGAATTTCCAGCGCCTTCTTGTAGTCCACCAGCGCATCGTTGTAATCCTGATGCGCTTCCCAGAACAGTGCCGAGAGGTAGAACGTCCAGGCGTTCTGGAAGCTGGCCTTGACGCCGCCGGCGGCGGCATCCAGCCCTGCGAAATAACCCCGATAGCGGGAGGTATCGATGTGCCGGGCGTCGGCGTCCTGATCGGCGCGGGCGATTTCCCGTTCGTGCTGATGGGCGGCCAGCGTCTGTTCGCTGGCGGCAGCACGCAGCTCCACGGCGGTGCCGGTGACGTCGTTCGCCAGCCAGTAGTTCAGTGCCTGATAGGTGCGCGTGAAAATACGCTCGTAGGCCGGTGCCTGGTAAGGGCGGACGTTGTCATTGAGCAGCAGGGCGCCGGTGTCCGCGGTCAATCCGGATAGCCGGATCAATGCTTCGGCATCGGCTTTCTGATAATCCTCGACGGCGCTGGCGAACGCTTTGCGGCTGGCCTGGTAATCGCCGTTCAGTTGCTCGACACGTCCCAGCTCCTGTAGATAGAGCACGCCGTCGCGGCTGTCGCCGGCTTGTTGCAGCGCCTTGAAATCACCGCCGCCCTGATCCGCCGACGCCTTCCACGCCCGCGCCTGGCCGGGGTAGGGGCTGAACAGGGAGGTGGTGGCGCAGCCCGACAGCAACCCCAGCAAGAGCAGGCCGGTCAGCGTTCGAACAGCGGTGGAAGGTTTCACTTCAAGGCAAGCTCCCGTCTTGGCGGGCACAGAAAAACCGGTGCGGACGGTCCCGCACCGGCTTCCTTCAGCGTGCCGCTTGCGCTTAGAACAACACCCGGGTACGGATGGTTCCCTCGATGCTGCGCAGCTTTTCCAGCGCCAGTTGGCTGCAACCGCGGTTGATATCGATTACCACGTAACCGATATCCTTGTTGGTCTGCAGGTACTGGCCACTGATGTTGATGTTGTTGTCGGAGAAAACCGCGTTGATCTTGCTGAGCACGCCGGGAATGTTCTTGTGGATGTGCAGCAGACGGTCCAGGTCGGGGTGCGAGGGCAGCGCCACTTCCGGGAAGTTCACGGCGCTGAGGGTGGAGCCGTTGTCGGAGTAGCGGATCAGCTTCTCGGACACCTCGGTACCGATGTTCTCCTGGGCTTCCTGGGTGGAGCCACCGATGTGCGGCGTGAGGATCACGTTGTCGAATTCGCGCAGCGGGCTGACGAACTCTTCCTTGTTGTTCTTCGGCTCTTCCGGGAACACGTCGATGGCCGCACCTTGCAGGTGCTCGTCCTTGATGGCGGCGGCCAGGGCATCGATGTCCACCACCTTGCCGCGCGCGTAATTGATCAGGTAGCTGCCCGGCTTCATGGCGCGGATCTGCTCTTCCTTGATCATCCAGCGCGTACCGGCGGTATCCGGCACGTGCAGGCTGACCACATCGGCCAGGCCCAGCAGCTCGTTCAGGCTGCTCACTTGCGTGGCGTTGCCGAGCGGCAGCTTGGCCACCACGTCGTAGAAATACACTTGCATGCCCATGGATTCGGCCAGCACCGACACCTGGGCGCCGATGTTGCCATAGCCGACGATGCCCAGCTTCTTGCCGCGAATTTCATGGCTGCCATTGGCGGACTTCAGCCAGCCGCCACGATGGGCCGCCGCGTTGCGCTGCGGGATGCCGCGCATCAGGTTGACGGTGTGGGCGATCACCAGCTCGGCCACCGAGCGAGTGTTGGAGTAGGGCGCGTTGAATACCGGAACGCCGCGTTTCAGCGCCGCCCCCAGATCCACCTGGTTGGTGCCAATACAGAAACAGCCGACGCCGATCAGCTTCTCTGCCGCCTCGAACACCTCGTCAGTGAGCTGTGTACGGGAGCGGATGCCAACGAAATGGGCGTCTTTGATGGCGTCCTTGAGGTTGCTGTCGGTGAGGGCGGTGGGGAGCAGCTCCACGTTGGTGTAGCCGTTCGCCTTCAGATTATCCACTGCGTTCTGGTGGATGCCCTCGAGCAGGAGGATCCTGATCTTGTCCTTCTCAAGAGAAGTATTGGCCATGGGTGGGTCTCTGATAGCCGGTTAAATGGGCGCGTATGTTAGCATACCCACCCTGGATTAATCTCATTCCCTTGTTCAAGTTGACTTGAAGATCATTGGAGCCATCGATGAGCGCCGCCGCCGCCCTGCCACAACTCGCCGAACTGCTCGGCAAACGCTGCCTGACCGACCCGGAGAGCGCCGCCCGCTACGGCGTGGACTGGACCAAAGTATGGGCGCCGGCGCCCTCCGCCGTGCTGTTGCCGGAATCCGTGGAGGAGGTGCAGCAGATCGTGCGCATCGCCAACCAGCACGGCCTGCCGCTGGTGCCTTCCGGTGGGCGCACCGGGCTCTCCGGCGCGGCGGTGGCGGCCCACGGCGAGGTGGTGGTGGCCTTCGATCGCATGAACAAGGTGCTGGCGTTCAACCAATACGATCGCACCGTCACCGTGCAGCCGGGGTTGGTCACCCAGCAGTTGCAGGAGTTCGCCGAGCAGAAAGGTCTGTTTTATCCAGTGGATTTTGCCTCCGCCGGCTCCAGCCAGATCGGCGGCAATATCAATACCAACGCCGGCGGCATCAAGGTGATTCGTTACGGCATGACCCGCGACTGGGTGAGCGGCCTGAAGGTGGTCACCGGCCAGGGCGAGCTGCTGGATCTGAACCACGGCCTGATCAAGAACGCCACCGGCTATGATCTGCGGCATCTGTTCATTGGTTCCGAAGGCACCCTGGGCTTCGTCGTCGAGGCGACCATCCGGCTCGCGCGGCCTCCCAAGGACCTGACCTGTCTGGTGCTCGGCGCACCGGGTTTCCGCGAGGTGATGAAGGTATTGCACGCGTTCCAGAAGGAGCTGGACCTGACCGCCTTCGAGTTCTTTTCCGACAAGGCCATGGCCCATGTGCTGGCCCATGGCGTGGCCCGTCCGTTCGATAACGAATGCCCATTCTACTGCCTGCTGGAGTTCGAGCAACTGGCCGAGCACACCGGCGAGCAGGCCATGGCGATTTTCGAGCACTGCGTGGAGCAGGGCTGGGTGCTGGACGGCGTCATGAGCCAATCATTGGGGCAGCTCGAGCAACTGTGGCAACTGCGTGAGCGGATCAGCGAATCCATCGCGCCCCGCACCCCCTACAAAAACGATCTCTCCGTGGCCGTGTCCCAGGTGCCGGATTTCGTAGAGGATGTGGACAAGGTGGTACAGGAGGCCTATCCGGATTTCGAGATCGTCTGGTTCGGCCATATTGGCGATGGCAACATGCACCTCAACATCCTCAAGCCCGACGACCTGCCCAAGGAGGATTTCTTCGCCAAGTGCGGCCAGGTATCCAAGTGGGTGTTCGAAATCGTGCAGCGCTACAATGGTTCGATTTCCGCCGAGCACGGCGTCGGCATGACCAAGAAGCCCTACCTCGGCTACTCGCGCAGTGCTGAGGAAATCGCCTGCATGAAGGCCATCAAGCAGGTGTTCGACCCCAATCACATCATGAATCCGGGAAAAGTGTTCGACCTCTGAGGAAACGACATGACAAGTGAATATCGGCACCGCTGGATCGACGGCACGCCCATGGATTTCGCCGTCGGCAAGATCGTTTGTGTCGGCCGCAACTACGCCGAGCACGCCCGTGAAATGGGCAACGACGTTCCCGAGCAGCCACTGCTGTTCATGAAGGGCGCCAACGCGCTGTGCAGCCTGCACGAGCCGGTGCCGTTGCCGGAAGGGCAGGGCTCGGTGCACCACGAAGTGGAAATGGTGGTGATGATCGGCGAGCGGCTGCAGCGGGAAAACGATCTGGAAAAGATCCGTTACGCCATTGCCGCCTACGGCATCGGTCTGGACCTCACCCTGCGTGATCTGCAATCCACCCTCAAACAGAAGGGCCACCCCTGGGAGCGCGCCAAATCGTTCGACGGCGCCGCGCCGGTTTCCGGTTTCGTCGAGGCGCGCGGCGTCTCGGTGCGCCAGAATCTGGAGGTTTCCCTGGAGATCAATGGTGTCATGCGTCAGCGCGGCCATACCGGACAGATGCTGTTCCCGACCTTCGAGTTGATCGCCCACATCAGCCAGACCTTCACGCTGGCGCCCGGCGACCTGATTTTCACCGGCACGCCCGCCGGCGTGGGTCCGCTGCAACACGGCGATCAACTGATCGCCCGGCTGGGCAACCTCCTTCAGGTCAGCACCTCGGTGGCCTGAGTTTCCCTCCGACTCATGCGCCCCTTCTTTCTCGCCACCCTGCGCGCCTCCCGTCATCCTGCGCGTTTCTCGTCATCCTGCGCATTCCTCGTCATCCTGCGCATTCCTCGTCATCCTGCGCATTCTTCGTCATCCTGCGCGAAGTCGCAGGATCCAGGAGTGACCAGCAGAATCTGGATTCTGCGACTGCGCGCAGAATGACGGAATTTGGTCTTGACGTAGACGGCGCGGCGTTCGGATTCTGCATGCTGCGACTGTGCAGATGCTGCGACTACGCGGATGCTGCGACTGCGACTACGCAGATGCTGCGACTACGCAGATGCTGCGACTACGCGGATGCTGCGACTGCGACTACGCGCAGCATGACGTACCGCTTCGCTCCGTGCAGAACGCGCACCAGGCGAAGGGGCGTCAATCAGGCGCCGATGTCTTCGTCGGCGTTGTCGGGATCAAAGCGGATCACCGGCGAATGGTCGTCGCAGTCCGGATCGGTGAGAAAGGTGCGCGTCACGTCCACCAGCCCGAGGTGCTGGATGGTGCGCCGGCCGACCAGCAGCGGATAGATCATGTCGCTGCGATCCTGAAGACTGAACTGCTCCTGATGGACGACGCCGGCCATACAGATGTTCATCACCACCACCGGGCGATGATCCTCGCCACCGGCCCCTCTCAACGTCACGTCGCGGTAAACCGGCTTCTCGAATACCTTCGCCACGTCTTTGTCAGTGGCTTCGTTTTCCACATCGACGGTGAAGCGCACCCACTCCTTGCCTTCTTTTTCAAAGCGCTCGATATCGCTGGCGTGCAGCGACGACGTCAAAGCCCCGGTATCCAGTTTGGCTTTCACCTCCACGCCCCAGGGTTCCAGCGTGGCTTTCTCCACCCAGCCGAAAACGCGATCCGCCTTTTTGTCGGCCTGCGCCGTCAAACTGACGCCGAACAGCATCACCAGCAGCAGCGCCGGTAGCATCATTCCCTGTTTCATTACCTCTCCTTGTCTATCCATCGTTTGAACATCCAGGCTCGCAGCCGGACGAGGAACTCGGGTACCGCCCTATAGATGTACAGCGCCACCGCCGCATTGGCCAGCGCCAGCACCAGGAAAAACTGCGGAATACTGAGACCCAGTACGGAAATCAGCAAAATGCCGGCGGCGGCGGAGCCGACCATGAACAGCGCGTTGAGGACGTTGTTGGCGGCGATGATCCGCGACAGGTAGCGCGTATCGGAACGCTGCTGAATGAAGGCGAACAACGGCACGATGTAAAACCCGCCGGACACGCCGATACCCGCCAGATCCAGCAGCACGCGCCACCCGGCGGGTTCGGACAGAAAGGCGCCGATGGTGAACGTGACGCCGGTGGGCAAGCCTTCGTAGGAGAAGAACAGATCAATGCCGAAAACGCTCAGCCCGATCGAACCCAGCGGCACCAGGCCCAGTTCCACCTGCTTGCCGGACAGCTTTCCGCACCAATACGAACCCAGCCCGATGCCGATGGAAAAGACCCCCAGCAGCACCGCGTAAAGCCCGTCGGTGCCGTGCAGATAGCGGTCCACGTAGACCTTCAATTGCGTGGTATAAGCCGCGCCCAGAAACCAGAACCAGGAAATGCTCAGAATCGACATCCATACCGTCTTCACCTGCCGCCCGTGGCCGACGATGCGCCAGGTTTCGCGCCACAGATTCCAGTTTATCTTCAGCTCCGGGTCCGCCGCCGCGGCTTCGGGAATGGCCCGCGCCGCCAGATAACCGAATGCCGCCACGCCGACGATGGCGGTGGAAACGATCAGCGGATTGGCGCCGTGCATCTTCAGCACCACCCCGGAAATGGAACCCAGCAGAATGGCCAGGAAGGTGCCCATTTCCACCAGCGCGTTGCCGCGCACCAGCTCTTCGTCATGCAAATGCTGGGGAATGATCGAGTACTTGATCGGCCCGAAGAAGGTCGAGTGCATGCCCATGCAGAACAGCGCCAGCAACAGGAAATACACCGCATTGAAGAAGAAGCCGACGGCGGCGCAGACCATGATGACGATTTCCGCCAGCTTGATGTAACGCAGCAGCCGGGATTTCTCGTAGCGATCCGCGACCTGCCCGGCCAGCGCCGAGAACACGAAGAAGGGGAGGATGAACAGCGCCAGCGCCAGATTGTTGAAGGTGTTCACCGACGAGGCCGCCACCGCGCCGGAGGTGATCACCAGAATCAGCGCCTGGCGAAAAACATTGTCATTGAAGGCGCCGAGAAACTGGGTGGCGAAAAACGGCCCGAAGCGACGTTGGGCAAGCAGTGAAAAAATGCCGTTGCTCATTGCAGTGATCCCCCGTTGACTGGATTCGCCATCAGCCCCCCAACTGGCGGTGACGCGGACAACTCACCAGATGGTCATTGACCAGCCCCGCCGCCTGCATGAAGGCGTACATGATGGTGGGGCCGACAAAGCGAAAACCCCGTTTCTTGAAATCCTTGCTGATGCGCTCGGCGGTGGGCGTGATCGCCGGCACTTCGGCGATGGAGCGGTAATGGTTGATCACCGGCTGGCCATCCACATAGCGCCACAGCAGGTCATCCAGCGTTTCGCCCGCATCGCGCAACGCCAGGTAGACCCGTGCGTTGTCCACCGCCGCCTGCATTTTGAGGCGGTTGCGAATCAGCCCGGCATCCGCCAGCAGGGAAGCCATCTTGCGCTCGTCATAACGGGCGATTTTCCCGGCATCGAAGCCGTCCATGGCACGCCGGTAGTTGTCCCGTTTGCGCAATACGGTTATCCAGCTCAGGCCCGCCTGTACCCCTTCCAGAATCAGGAATTCAAACAGACGGCGGTCGTCATGCTCGGGTACGCCCCATTCGTTATCGTGATACGCCATATAGAGCGGATCGTTTCCACACCAGGGGCAGCGCTCCATGTCTTCTCTCCAATCGGCCGGGGTCGGGGCAGGGCCGGGCAGGGAGAAAACCGCCCTCACCCGGTTCGGGCCACGGTATCACCCGCCCCCGTGGAACGCTATACTTGCTCACTTTCACTCCGTCCGGGCAATTTCGCGGGCTCCGCTGCCACGCGCCGGGCGGCATGTCGCCGTTGTTCACGGCGGCAAACGGAATATCGACGACGAACAACGGGACAAACCATGGCGGAGCAACCGCAAACGGACGTGGCCACTTTCCAGGGCCTGATACTGACACTGCAACAATACTGGGCCCGGCACGGCTGCGTGGTGGTGCAGCCACTGGACATGGAAGTGGGCGCGGGCACCTTCCACCCCTCCACTTTTCTGCGCGCCATCGGCCCGGAGAACTGGAACAGCGCCTACGTGCAGCCCTCGCGTCGGCCCACCGACGGGCGCTACGGTGAAAACCCCAACCGGTTGCAGCATTACTATCAGTTCCAGGTGGTTTTGAAGCCTTCCCCGGACAATATCCAGGAGCTGTATCTCGGCTCGCTGCGGCTGCTCGGCTTCGACCCCCTGGTGCACGATATCCGCTTCGTCGAGGACAACTGGGAATCGCCCACGCTGGGGGCCTGGGGCCTGGGCTGGGAAGTGTGGCTGAACGGCATGGAAGTGACCCAGTTCACCTACTTCCAGCAGGCCGGCGGGCTGGAGTGTCGTCCCGTGACCGGCGAAATCACCTATGGCCTGGAACGGCTGGCCATGTATCTGCAGAACGTGGACAACGTCTACGACCTCATCTGGACGCGTGCGCCGCACGGGCCGGTCACCTACGGCGATGTGTTTCACCAGAACGAGGTCGAGCAGTCCACGTACAACTTCGAGCATGCGAACGTGGACAAAT
Organism: uncultured Alcanivorax sp.; assembly: GCA_964391345.1. Classification (GTDB taxonomy): domain Bacteria; phylum Pseudomonadota; class Gammaproteobacteria; order Pseudomonadales; family Alcanivoracaceae; genus Alloalcanivorax. The sequence goes on along the minus strand of CAYMKZ010000025.1, from coordinate 7,709 downwards.
TGCTGGCCTGGTTCGACACCTGCGAGGCCGAAGCCGACAAACTGGTCGAGGCCGACTTGCCGCTGCCGGCCTACGAGCAAGTGATGAAAGCCAGCCACACCTTCAATTTGCTGGATGCACGGCGCGCCATCAGTGTCACCGAACGCCAACGCTACATCCTGCGGGTACGCGCCATGTCGCGCAGTGTTGCCGGGGCCTACGTGGCGCAGCGGGAGAAGCTCGGTTTCCCGGGGCTGAAAACGGAGGCGAACCATGGCTGATGCACTGCTGATCGAACTGGGCACCGAGGAGCTGCCACCCAAGGCTCTGGATACCTTGTCGCAGGCCTTTGTCGAGGCGATTCGCGACGGCCTGGCGCAACACGGCGTGGCTGCTGACCTTGCCGGCGCACGACGCTATTGCACGCCGCGCCGTCTGGCCGCGTACATTCCCGAGGTGGCCGGTCGCCAAGCGGACCAGCACATCGAGCGGCGCGGGCCGTCGGTCAAGGCCGGGTGTGATGCCGATGGCCAGCCGACGCGCGCATTGACGGGGTTCGCGGCTTCCTGCGGCGTGGAGCCGGATGCGCTGGAAACCATGGCGACCGACAAGGGCGACTGGTTCGTTTATCGTGCCACGCAGCCGGGCAAGTCGCTCGACGAACTCCTGCCGGGCATTCTGGAGGCCGCCGTCAAGGCCTTGCCCATTCCGCGGCCGATGCGCTGGGGCGATCACGACTACAGTTTCGTGCGTCCTGTCCATTGGTTGGTGATCCTGCATGGCGAGCGGGTCATCGACGCCGAGTTGCTGGGCTTGTCCAGCGGACGCATGAGCCACGGGCACCGCTTTCATCATCCCGAGCCGATCAACGTGGCCAATGCCGACACCTGGTTGGACGCCTTGCGCCAGGTGCATGTGCTGGCCGACCCGGACGAACGGCGGCAATGCATCCGCGACCAGGTCGCCGGCATCACGGTCGGTGGCGAGCCACGCCTGCACCAGGCTTTGCTGGATGAATTGGCCAACCTTGTCGAGTGGCCCGCAGCGATCGGCTGCAGTTTCGAGCCGGATTTCCTGCGCGTGCCGGCGGAGGCCTTGGTCGCCACCATGGAGGCCGACCAGAAGTTCATCCCGGTGTTCCATGCCGAAGGTCAGCTCAGCGAATACTTCATCGGTATTGCCAACATTGATTCGCGCGACAAGGCCGCCGTGCGTGCCGGCTACGAACGCGTCATCCGGCCACGTTTTGCCGATGCTCGCTTTTTCTACGAGGAAGACCTGAAAACCCGGCTGGATGCCTTGCAACCGGAACTGGAACGGGTGACCTACCAGCAGGCGGTTGGCAGCCTGTGGGACAAGAGTTGCCGCGTGGCCGAGCTGGCGCGGGTGATTGCCAACCGCATGCAGGTGGATGCCGGCGAGGCGACCCGTGCGGCCAGCCTGGCCAAATGCGACCTTTTGACCCGCATGGTTGGTGAATTTCCGTCCTTGCAAGGCACCATGGGGCGGTACTACGCCGCCGCCCAGGGCGAGTCCAGTGCCATTGCCAATGCGCTGGACGAGTATTACATGCCGCGCCACGCCGCCGACCGCATTGCCGAAGGCCCCTTGGCGCGTGCGCTGGCCATTGCCGACCGCTTGGATACGTTGGCCGGCATTTTTGCTGTCGGCCTGAAGCCGACCGGCAACAAGGATCCTTTCGCCTTGCGTCGCGCCGCACTGGGGCTGGCACGCACCTTGATCGAAGGCGACATCGAGCTGGACATGGAGGCCGTGTTGATCGAGGCCCTGGAGCTGATCCCGGAGCCCGCCCTGGCGGCCGGCGTGAAAGCGGGCAAGGGCAACAAGCCGCCAGCGCTGGATGCCGCGGCGCGGCGTCGCGAACTGTTGCAGCAGCTGCAGGCTTTCATTCTGGACCGCCTGCGCGGCTACTACGCCGGGCGCGGTTTCACGCCCGATCAGTTCGAGGCCGTGGCCGCCGTGGCGCCTTCCAGCCTGGTGGACTTTGATCGCCGCCTGCAGGCGGTGGCTGCGTTCGAAGCCTTGCCGGCCGCAACCAACCTGGCGGCCGCCAACAAGCGCGTGGCCAATATCCTGCGCAAGTCGGCCGAGGGCGCGTCCCTGGACGGCAGCATCGACCAGCGCCTGTTGCAGGATGACGCAGAAAACGCCCTGGCCGTCGCCATGGCGGAAAAGGGCGCCCAAAGTGCCACGCAATGTGCCGCGGGAGACTACAGCGCGGCGCTGTGCAGCCTGGCAGAGCTGCAGCCGGTGGTTGCCCGCTTTTTTGATGAAGTGATGGTCATGAGCGACGACGCGGCCTTGCGCGCCAATCGTCTGGCGCTGCTGGCCGGTCTGCGCGCCTGTTTCATGCAGATCGCCGATATTGGTCGACTGCAAGGTTGATCGGGTACAGTTGTGGCCCGCGCGCGCAAGTCCTCAGTATGCACTTCAATTGCTAAGAAATTGTTGACAAGATGTTGTTGCACGCGTTAGCTTTGGCCACTGGTGCCGCCCGACGGGGTGTTTCCGCGTGTGGCGTGATTGGGTGAATCAGTTCAAGCTGCTGTAATTCTGCTTTGATATCAATGTCTTGAAACTGTGCTGATCGAAAAAAATGTGGCCGGCTGTCGGCCAGGTTGAAATACCATGGCCACTTTTGGCCTTTCCGCTAAGATCCGAGGAGATCATTTATCATGAACAGAACCACGAGGAAACGCGGCGCGTCGATTCGGCGCAATGCCCTCGCCGTTGCCCTGGCTGTCGGCTTGGGTCTCAGCGGTGGCGTGGCTTTTGCCCAGTCCACCCAAGGCAGCATCCGTGGCTCGGCGCCCGAAGCCGCTGGCGAAACCGTCAAGGTGGTCAGCGAAACCGGCCTGACGCGTACCGTCACTGTCGGTGCTGATGGCAACTACGTCCTGCGCAACCTGCCGGTCGGCACCTACGAGGTCCAGCTGATTGAGGACGGCAGCGTCACGTCCACCCGCGAAAGCGTTGCCATCGCGGTTGGTTCGGCCACCGAGGTCAACTTTGGCGCGCAACATCTGGCGGCCGTCGAGGTCAGCGCCAATGCCTTGCCGCCGATTGACGTGACCACCACGGCTTCCAGCTTCACCATGACCGAAGCCCAGCTGCAGCGCCAGCCGGTCGCCCGCAGCGCCGAGGCCATCGCCATGCTGTCGCCGGGTGTGGTCCAGTCCAGCGGCTACTTCGGTAACGCCCTGACCGTGGCTGGTGCCGGCGCTACCGAGAACGCCTACTACGTCAACGGTTACAACACCACGGCGCTGTATGACTACACCGGTTCGTCCTACCAGCTGCCCTACGGTTCCATTGCGCAGCAGGAAACCATTGTCGGCGGTTACGGTGCCAAGTACGGCCGCGCCGACGGCGGCGTGATCAACCAGGTCGGCAAGCGTGGTACCAACGAGTGGCACTTCGGTGGCCAGGTCGTGTGGATCCCGCGTGCCCTGTCGGCCGATCCGCGCAACAAGTATTACCCGAACATCGAGTTGCAGCCGGGTGAGCACTTCGAGACCGACGCGCGTCCGGGTGACCTGTATCAGTACCGCAACGAAAACAAGGGCTGGTCGACCCAGATGGCTGCTTACGTCGGCGGCCCGATTGTCGAGGATCGCCTGTTCTTCTTCCTGTCGGCAGAAACCACCAAGGACAAGAACAAGTACGTCTATTCGGTCAACACCAATCAGGTCGACTTCTACAAGAAGCATGGCACGAAGTACTACGCCAAGATCGACTGGAACATCAACGAGAACAACGTTCTCGAGTTCACCGAGTTGAAGCAGAATACCAAGTCCAACTACGGCTCGGCGTATGTCTACGACAACGATGCCGGCATGGCCGTTGGCCAGCCCAGTCCGTTGACCTATGATGAGTACAACCACGAGACGCGGATCTTCCATTACACCGGTTACCTGACCGACAAGGCCACGCTGAGCGTGCTGTACGGTTTCACCGAGGTGAGCAATCCGTCGGTCACGCCAAACGCCAGCCCGCTGCCGCGCATCAGCGGTGCGGGTGCCCAGAACCCGGCGCTCAATGGTGGCTCGCCCATCACTAACGCGCAGAACACCACCTACGTGTCGGATCTTGACCGCAGCACCCGTTCCAAGAGTCTGCGTCTCGACTTCTCGTACCGTCTGGGCGATCACCTGCTGATGGCCGGTATCGACAACCTGAAGTACACCGGCAAGGACCAGGGCCAGAAGGTCTCCGGCCCGGGCTATCTGTGGATCTACGGCAAGCAGGACCCGGCTACCGATCCCATCAACCCAGGTCTGGATGTGGGTGCGCCAGGCGGTGAAGGCTACTTCGTGACGAAGTACATCTTCGAGACCCTGACCAACATGTCGGCCGTGCAGAAGGCCTGGTACATCCAGGATCAGTGGCAGGTCACCCCGAACCTGCTGGTTACCCTGGGCCTGCGCAACGATCACTTCAAGAACCTGAATGCCGACGGTGTCGCATTCGTGGACGAAGAAAATCAGTGGGAGCCACGTGTGGGCTTCAGCTGGGACGTCTTCGGTGATTCCAGCCTGAAGGTTTACAGCCACCTTGGCCGTTACTACCTTGCCATCCCGATGGCCACCGGTGAGCGCGCCGCGGGTAACTCGCTGTACACCCGTGAGTACTTCACCTACACCGGCATCAACCCGGAAACGGGTGAGCCGACCGGCCTGAGCTGTGTGCCGACCATCGGTGGTGCGCCGGGCGTTGACTGTCCGGGGCCGACGTCGGCCAATGGCGAGTTCGGCCAGGCCGTCGATCCGAACACGGTGACCTCGACCAACCTGAAGCCGCAGTACCAGGATGAGTTCATCCTCGGCTTCGACAAGACGCTGGGCACGAGCTTCGTTTATGGCGCCAAGTTCACCTACCGTACGGTTGGCACCATCATCGATGATGTCTGCGTCGTCGAGCCGATTCACGACAACCTGGTCGAGATGGGTTACAACCCGGACGATTGGGCCTTTGCCAGCCCGTTCTGCCACATCTTCAACCCGAACCGGACGAACATCTTCAAGGTCGAGTCCAAGGCAAACCCGGGCGAGTACATCGAAGTCCCGGTGACCCAGGAAGACTTCGGCTTCCCGGATGCACAGCGTGACTACTACGCCCTGGACCTGTACTTCGAGCATCCGTTCGACGGTACCTGGACTGGCCGTATCGACTACACGTTCGCGCGTAGCTGGGGTAATGCCGAGGGCCAGGTGCGTTCCGATATCGGTCAGACCGACGTGTCGGCGACCGAGGATTGGGATTATCCGGAGATCATGTCCAGTTCTCGTGGCTACCTTGCCAACATGCGTCGCCATCAGTTGAAGGCACGCGGTGCATGGCAGCTCACGCCCGAGTGGCTGGTGTCCGGCAACCTGGTCGTCCAGTCCGGCATGCCGCGCAACTGCCTGGGCTTCCTTGGCCCGGATGAGGTGGACGCCGGCGGTCCGTACGGTGGCGGCTTCTACGGTTCCGACTACCACTGGTGCCGTGGCGAGCCCTGGCCTCCGGGCAAGGAGTTCAATCCGTGGACCAAGCGTCTGGACCTGGGCGTGCAGTACCAGCCCGCATTCGCTGACAGCAAGCTCACCTTCCGTCTGGACGTGTTCAACGTGACCGACGAGCAGGAGACGCTGCAGACAGAGGCGAACCTGCACCCGCGTTACACGCATACCATCAGCAACACCTATGGCATGCCGCTGTTCTTCCAGACCCCGCGCTATGTGCGCTTCTCGGTCTCCTACGACTACTGAGCAATACCGTAGTCATGCCGTGCCCCGGCACGGCAATCAGGAACGCCACCCAACCGGGTGGCGTTTCTGTTTGTGCCATACAGAGAACGCCGCACGCACGGACAGAAACGGGGGCCGACAGCCAGCCTGACGGCGAAGGCCGGGCCTCCCGAGCGGTCCCGGCAACACGACGCCAGCCTCGCGGTGGCAGGTGGCGGATGTTTGGTTGCCTATAGGCATTCGGCTTTTGACGCGTTATCCTTGTCCGGTCGAAATATCCTCATCCCCCAATACGGCCTTGCCAAGGCAACCCGGCGTTGCCGCTGCGCGGCCTTTTTTCCACGGAGATCTCATGCACAAGTCCACGTTGATATTGCTGTTGCCACTGGCCCTGGCAGTTGCCGCTTGCAGTCAGGGAGGCAATGGGGCCGCGTCGTCCAATCCGGCTGCCGCCAGCTCGGCACAGGCGCCGGTGCCCAACAGCGTGACCGGTGTGGTTATCGTAAAGGCCGGAATGAATGGAGACTACAAGCCGTCCACCGATGCCCGGCTTGAACTGAAGCTCACCGATGTCAGCCAGGCGCCGAGCCTGCCGCTGGCAGAAAAGACAATTCAGCCGATCGGCAAGCTGCCGGTCAGCTTCGAGCTGGACTTCGATCGCAGCCAGTTGTCGTCAAGTGACGTCATTGTGCTGGTGGCCGAGATCATCGACGGCAAGCGTCACTACACGATGCCGCTGCAGATGCCGGTGCTGAATCACGGGCCGTCGGAAAATATCCAGGTCGAGCTGGTGCCCAACGCCACGCCCGGCGAAGAACTGCTGGACCAGTTCGAGGCTTTCCAACGCCAGCTCGGGGGCATGAAGGCCAGCAACGGCAGTTCGCGTGGCGAAAAGGGTTCGCGTGCATGGCAGGTGTTCACCAAGAATGGCCATGTCCAGTTCATCACCGACATCCGCGACAACTTTGAGACCAAGGCACGCACCAAGACCGAATTCGCCTACAAGGATGGCGAGCCCTGGGTGGTTGTCCGCAAGCACCTGGCGAATGCCAACGCGGAGCCGTCCGTGATCGAACGCGCTGGATGGGACGCGACCGACAACGTCATCCTCAATGAACGCGTGGCCAACGGTGAGGTCGAGCCACTGACCAGTGAAGCATTGGCGCAGCTGCATGAAGATGCCGTGTCGGAGTTCAAGCGACTCAGCAAGTAACCACCGCTTCTGTGCCCTGACGGGGCCCGCAATGCACAACGCCCCGCTCGGGAACAGTTCCGGAGCGGGGCGTTTTCTTTGGGCAGGCCCGGAAAGGATGGGCCATCGCCAGCATGCGTTCAGGCCGCGCTGCGCCGCAGGTGGACAAGCAGCAGCGAGATGGCCGCCGGGGTGACGCCGGTGATGCGCTGCGCCTGGGCGATGTCCACCGGACGCGCGGCCTTGAGCTTGCTGCGGGCCTCGCTGGACAATCCGCCCACGGAGTCATAGTCGAATGCCTCCGGGATGCGGAAGCCGGCCAGGCGCCGCTGCTTGTCGACCTCGGCTTGCTGGCGGGCAATGTAGCCGGCATACCGTACCTGGATGTCGATTTGTTCGGCAATCATGGGGTCGTCACTGCCCGGCCCGAGTGCAGCAAGCGCCATGAGGTCGCGGTAGCCAAGTTCGGGGCGGCGCAGCAGCTCCAGTGCGCTGGCGCCCTGCTTCAGCTGGACGTCGTGGCGCGCGGCCAGTTGCGTTGCGGCCTCGCTGCCCGGCTGGATGCGCAGCTCCCGCAGGCGTTGCTGTTCGCGTTCCAGTCGCGCGCGCTTGTCGGCAAAGGCGCGGTAATGCGCGTCGCTCACCAGGCCCAGTTCGCGGCCTGTTTCGGTCAGCCTGAGGTCGGCGTTGTCCTCACGCAACTGCAGCCGATACTCGGCGCGCGAGGTGAACATGCGATACGGCTCGAGGGTGCCGTTGCTGGTCAGGTCGTCGATCAGCACGCCCAT
>CAYMKZ010000024.1:0-31279 GCA_964391345.1 uncultured Alcanivorax sp. | reverse complement strand
CCGCGCGGAACTGACCAACATGGAACCGGACGGCAAAGGGCGGGTGCGCCTGGAATTCATGGTCCCCAGCCGCGGCCTGATCGGTTTCCGCAGCCAGTTCATGACGCTCACTTCCGGCACCGGCATTCTCAACAGCACCTTCAGCCATTACGGTGAATACAAGCCCGGCGACATGGGCCAGCGCACCAACGGCGTGCTGGTATCCATGGTCAAGGGCAAGGTGCTCGCCTTCGCCCTGTTCAACCTCCAGGAACGCGGCCGTCTGCTGATCGATCCCAACGTGGATGTGTACGAAGGGCAACTGATCGGCATCCACAGCCGCGGCAACGACCTGGTGGTCAACCCCACCAAGGGCAAACAGCTCACCAACATCCGCGCCGCCGGCACCGACGAGAACATCATTCTCACCCCGCCGGTGCGCTTCAGCCTCGAACAGGCACTGGATTTCATCGAGGACGACGAGCTGGTGGAGGTCACTCCCCACTTCCTGCGCCTGCGCAAGAAGCTGCTCACGGAAAACGAGCGCCGCCGCGCCAGCCGCTGAGGTTTTCCCGCACACTGAGCCGGCCCGGCCTTCAGAGCCGGGCCGGTGTGATGGTGCGCCGTCTTCGCTACGCCTTCAGAACCGAGTAGAACTTGGGATCGTTCAGGTAGGCGACGTTCAGCCGGGTCCAGGGAACCGTTTGCCGGCGATTCACATAGAATATCGACCCCGGCGCCAGCACGATGCCTTTTTTCAGGCAGGTCAGGGTCAGTTGATCCGCATCATCGAACCCCGGAAAACGGGCCCACAGATACAGGCTCTGCTCCGGGCGGCAGAATATTTCCGCACCCAGTCTGTCCAGCACCTCGATACCTTGCGCGGTCGCCTGCCGGAGCCTTTCCTGTAATCGCGACAGGTGTCTGAGAAAATTGCCCTCACGCAAAATCACGTTCACCGTGCGTTCCGCATATTCCGCGTTGCCGGTATGCAGAAGCATCTTCACGTCCGCAAGCTCACTGATCAAAGCCTCGTCCCCGGCCATGAATCCCACGCGCAGCGCGGCGGAAACCGACTTCGAGAAGCTGCCGAGATAGAGGGTGTTCCTGAGTTGATCGATGGCCGAGAGCTTGGCGCATGAGCTCAGCTTGAAATCCGCCAGCGCGTCATTCTCCACCAGTATCAGATTGTATTTTCTCGCTATGTCGATGAGGGCACGCGCTTTCTTGTGAGACAGATCCGACCCGGTCGGGTTATGCCCGGCCGACTGCATGAAAAACAACCGGGGGCTTTCCTTTCTCAGTATGCGCTCCAGCCCTTCAGTGTCAGGGCCATCCACCTGGCGCTCCACGGCCAGCATGCGCACACCACGCAATTGCAGCTTGCCGAACAGCGGATAATAGCCGGGGTTCTCGACCAGCACCGAGTCCCCAGGCTTGACGAAGCGCTGCAAAACAAGATCCATGGCATGGTTGGCGCCGAAGGTGGTCACGATTTGCCGTGGCGATGACAGAATGCTGATATTCGCCAGTTTTCTGACCAACTGCTGGCGCAGATTGATATTGCCAAGCCGCTCCCCGTAACGAAACAGGGTGGTGACGCCACTGCGCATCACCTGACGGCTGAACTTGTCCAGGCGCATGTCCATCAGCCAGTCCACCGGCGGGAAGCCCTCGCCCAGATGCGAAAGCCCAGGCTCGCGCACAAACTGCTGCCGCATCAGCCAGACCGTATCCATGGCTTGTGCGTACGCCTGCGGTGCCGGCTCGGTGCTGGGAACGGAGGACAGGGCACACACGAAGAAACCCTTGCCGTGCCGCGCCTCGATCCAGCCTTCCGAGGCCAGGGACTCATAGGCGGTAATCACGGTATTTTTGGAATAGCCGTAGAGTCGCGCATACTCCCGCAACGAAGGCAGCTTGTCGCCTTCCCGAAAAGTACCTTCCGATATCTGTTCCGAGATGCTGGTGACGATACGCTCAGGCAGCGTTGTCCGTTTCATCTTCGCAGTCTAGTCAGCCAGGTCTGGGAACGCGAGTTGAACGAAGCGCGGAGGCCAGCCCCGGAGAGTTCCGGGTACGGAATGGAGCCGGCCAATTCCCGTAATGTACGGGCGATACGGTGAACCCCGTATCGCACCGAACTACTTGCCGAGCAACGGGCAGCCGCTCTTCGCCAGCGGGATGAACGCATCCTTGCCCGGAATGGTCGAGATCACCTTGACCAGATCCCAGGGCCCTTTCGATTCAGCCGGCGTTTTCACTTTGGCCAGGAACATGTCATGCAGCATCAGGCCATTGGGCAGAATCTTGCCGCCCTCGACGAACATGTCGTTGATGGTGGTCTCGCCCAGCACCTTGCGCACCGCATCGGCCTTGTCGGTGCCGGCCTTTTTCACCGCTTTCAGATAGGTCATCACGGCCGAATAGACGCCGGCCTGATCCATTGATGGCATGGCGCCGTGTTTTTCAAAGAAGCGCTTCGACCATTTGCGTGAAGCATCGGTGCGGTCCCAGTAGAACGCCGTGGTGAATTGCAGCCCTTGCGCCGTTTTCAGACCGATCGCCTTGATGTCGTTGATGAAAACGATCAGCCCGGCCAGTTGCTGGCCGCTCTGCACGATACCGAACGCATTGGCCTGCTTGACCGAGTTGACGAAATCCTCTCCGGCGTTGGCCAGGGCCACCACCTTGGCGCCGGACGCCTTGGCCTGAATCAGATAAGAAGCGAAGTCGGTGGTACCCAGCGGCACCCGCACACTGCCCACCACCTTGCCGCCCAGCTTCTCGACGATGGCCGTGGTGTTCTTCTGGAAAGACTGCCCCAGCTCGTAATCGGCGGTGACGAAAAACCAGGTATCGCCACCATTTTTGACAATGGCCGCTGCGGTTCCCGCCGGCAATGCATAGGTATCAAAAGCATAATGAATACCGTATCGGGAGCACTGCTCTCCGGTCAGCGCGGAGGTGCCGGCGCCGACGTTGATGGTGATGGTATCCTTCTGCGACGCGAGCCTTTGCACCGCCAGCCCCACCGCGGAGTTGCCCAGGCCGGTGATCAGGTTGACGCCCTTCTGGTCGATCCATTGCCGGGCGATGGTCGAACCGACATCCGCCTTGTTCTGGTGGTCGGCCGAAACCAGCTTGATCGGTTTGCCAAGAACGGTGCCGCCGAAATCACTGATCGCCATCTTCGCGGCAAGCACCGAACCCGGCCCGGTTACCGCTTTGTAGACACCGGACATGTCCGTCAGGACGCCGATCTTTACACTGTCTCCGGATGTTTCCGGGCTTGCATTCTGGGCGCTGACAAAGCCGGACAGAACCATGGCCAGACCGCAGGTGGCGGCCCATAGCAATTTTTTCATCGTTATTCTCCTGTTGCACCTCGGTTGCTACCGAATCTGGTATGAAACTGAACCACCGCTGTTGCGGTGGTGGTGACTTCTCCCCGCTCATTGCTGAGCTGTAACGAAAGGGTGACGGAATCATCGGTGACGGCACTGACGGAAGCGCCGGATGTGAGCACCTCGCCGACGTAAGCGGAACGACGATTGCTGTAACTGAAGCGGGTGATGTCGCCCTCGTCCCCCGCCCAGTCCTCGACCACCTGTGTCAGCCAATCCCCCTGCAACGGTCCATCGACCAGCAATTGCGGATGACCTTCTTCCTGCTGTGCGTAGGGGAGATCGAAATGAATCCTGTGCGGATTCCAGATGGCGGCGTTGTACAGGAACAGCTGGACGGTTCCCGCCTGGAAGTGTTTTGCCGCCAACGCCTCGCCGACGTAAGGTTTGCATACTGTCACGGGCTTACCTCGCAATTCTTGTTTGCCGCTCGGTGATCACAGGCTCGCCATCGCGGGTCCGGAAAACATTCTCGAAGACGAGAAAAATCAGCGGTCCCTGCGAACCGGCTTTCTCGTACAGATCAGCCAGCCGCTGGCTGCATACCAGCACATCCCCGGCGCGAACCCGCCGATGGACCTGGTATTCGATACCGCCGGCGACGATGCGCTTGAGCGGCAGTTCAGGCACCAGCGGGTTGTCCGGTTGCCGGCCGTCAGGCAGCAACTGGTCGAGCGGCACTATCGGCATCGTCACGCCGAACATGTACAGCAGCGGCGCCACATCACCGTCCAGATAGCATTGCCGGGTCTGGCCGGTGGCCACGGCGTACTTCTTCAGATCATTGCGGCTGACTTCGAACTCGAACGAAGCCAGTTCCAAGCCTATGGATTTCCGCAACTCGTCTGTGATGATCGTCATCAAACCTCCCTCGAAAGCCGGCGCATACAGTGCCGTTTCCGATCAAATCACGTTGTCGCGAAGCAATGCCTGATAGTCGTCCGGGTCCATGCCAAGCCAATCGACATAGACACCGCGGTTGTGCTGCCCCACCCCCGGCGCCGTCATGGACTGCTTGCGGCTCAGGCCCGAAAGCTTCACCGGATTGCCGAACACTTCAAAATCGGTGCCCTGGTATTGCACCGGCACCACCATGTCACGGCCGCGCACGTGGGGATCCGCCACCACCTCGCCGATGTTTTTTATTGGTGACAACGGAAAGCGAGCCGCGGCCATGGCTTCAAGCTCCGCCTTGGTGTGGCGGCCACACCACGCTTCCACAATGGGATTCACTCTGCGCTCGTAGACTTCCTGGTTGAAACGCTTGGCCATGGTGTTGATTTCCTGATCGTCGATCAGTTGTTCATCCCCAAAAACGATGCACGCCTCGCGCCAGAATTTGTCGGTGTAAGCGCCGAAGAACACATAACCATCCTTGCAGGCATAGCGGCCATACGGCTTGACGAACGGGTGCCCGTTGCCCTCCGGAACCGTGATCTTGCCGGTGGTGGTGTAGGTGACCAGGGCGTTTTCCGTCAGGGAAATGATCGAATCCTGCTGGGAGATATCCACCCACTGCCCGAGCCCGGTCTTTTCCGCTTCGCGCAGCGCAGCCAGCGCGCCGATCACTCCGTAAAGAGCGGCGCTGAGGTCGCCCAGCACGGTGCCGACGCGCATGGGCTCTTCCACGGTGCCGTTCATGGACCACAACCCGCCGGAGGCCTGGGCATTGCTGTCAAACGCCGGGCGCGGCGAGCTCGGCCCGGTCTGGCCGTAGCCACTGATGCTGGCCAGCACGATGGCGGGGTTTGCCGCCGCCAGAACGTCGTAACCCAGGCCCAGTTTTTCCATGGTGCCGGCACGAAAATTTTCGACCACAATGTGGGCTTTCCACACCATTTGCAGAAAAGTGGCACGCCCTTCGGGCTTCTTCAGGTCCAGCGTCACCGCCAGTTTGTTGCGGTTGTATTGAGCGAAAAAACCGCTTACCGCCTGTCCCTCCAGGTCGCGTGTCGGCGGAAATTCCCTGGTCAGATCCGGGTCCGCCGGATGCTCGACCTTGATCACCGCGGCGCCCATGTCGGCAAGCAGCATGGTGCAATAGGGGCCGGCCACGACCCGGGTCAGATCGAGGATGACGATGTCTTTCAATGGGCCGCTTCTGGCGGCTGAAACGCTGGCTTCATTATTCATGTTGTCTCCACATCAACAGGGCACGGGGCCGGAACAGCGGCGCCGATACCGGGAATCACAGGCCGCGCAACTCCCGCAGCAGCTCTTCCGCACGATCGGCGCGCACATCATGCGTCTCGACCATGCGCTCCACCAGCCGCTGCACCTCTTCACCCCTGGCGCCCGCCGCCAGCGCGATATTCCGTGCATGCAGCGCCATGTGACCGCGTTGTATGCCTTCGGTGGCCAACGCGCGCAGTGCCCCCAGATTCTGGGCCAGGCCCACGGCCACGGCGATTTCCGCCAGCTCCTGGGCGCTCTGCACGCCGAGAATCTTCAAGGACAGTTGCGCCAGCGGATGAGTCCTGGTGGCGCCGCCGACCAGGCCCACCGGCATCGGCATCTCGATGGTGCCGACCAGATGTCCGGCGGCGTTCTTCTCCCAGGTAGTCAGCGACCCGTAATGACCGTTGCGGCTGGCATAGGCATGAGCACCGGACTCCACCGCCCGCCAGTCGTTGCCGGTGGCCACGATCAGCGGATCGATGCCGTTCATGATGCCCTTGTTGTGGGTGGCCGCACGGTAGGGATCGATGGCGGCCAGGGTGTAGCCCTCGATAATGCGGTCCACCATGTCGCTGCCGCGATAGTTCGGGGTTTCCAGACTTTCCGGCGCAATCCTCACCTGGGCACGGGCCAGGCGCAGATCCGCCAGATTGGAAAGAATGCGCAAGCGCACGGCGCCGCCAGTCAGTTCCTCGATCAGCGGCGCCACCGCCTCGGCCATGGTGTTGACCGTATTGGCCCCCATGGCATCCCGCACGTCCACGATCAGGTGTGCCACCACCATCGACCCGCCGGGGCTGTCCGGGAAGGTGTGAATTTCGAGATCGCGGCAACCGCCACCCAGCCGGTTCAGCAGCTGATCCTTGCTGTTGGCCAGATCGATGATGCGCTGCTTTTGCGCCAGCAGACTCAAGCGTGCGTTGGCCGGGTCCGGCAATCCCACCACCTGAATCTGCGCGCGCATCAACGGCGCGCTGCTGGAAGTAAAGAAACCGCCCTGCGCGCGGGCGAGTTTGGCCATGAATGACGCCGCCGCCACCACGGAAGGTTCTTCCACCGCCATGGGCACAAGAACATCACGTCCATTGATGAGGAAATGACTGGCCAGACCAAGTGGCAACTCGAACTTCCCCACCACATTCTCGATCATTCCTTCGGCCACCGTCATCGGTAACGCCCCCGCCTCACGCAGCAGGCCGACTTCCTCGCTGGATAATGACAAGCGCGTCCGCAAATAATCGAGGCGTTGGCCGAGCGTGAGATTGCGGAAGCTGGAGTGCTGGGAATGCGGACTCACGAAGAACTCCTTTTGGCGTTGTCTTTGTTGGAGGCACCGATGTCGTGTGCTGTGGTTGAGGCTCAACATAGAAGCTCCCGTACCCTTTAAAAAGGTACAGTTGCCACAAACAGTTTCCTGACTGTATCCAGCCTGAATCAGAGTAGCCGGGCGGGTATTGCCGACAATGGCAATCGGGGAGGGGGTATCTTCACCGCGGAACAGTCGGGTGCATCTTTCTGTTGACCGCGATATGACTATTTTGTTTTGCTTAAGGGGGACTTAGCAATTTCAAAAGAAAGGTCGGCCTGATGGCAGCTCATTTCGATTTCACCGACATGCAACTGATGGTCAACGTAGCGCGTGCGCACAGTCTGACCAAAGGCGCCCGGCATTCGTTCCTGTCGCTGCCGTCCGCCAGCAACCGTGTCAAGAATCTGGAAAGCCGCCTGGGCACCGCCCTGCTCTACCGGACCAGCCAGGGCGTTACGCTGACGCCTTCCGGCGAAACCTTCGTTCGCCACGCGCGCATCGTGCTGCGCCAGCTCGAACATCTGCACGGCGACATTCAGGAATATACCAGCGGTATCAAAGGCCGGGTACGGCTCTACGCCAACACCACGGCAATGAATGCTTTCATTCCAGAAGCACTGGAAAGCTATCTGGTGATGCATCCGGATGTCAATGTCGAGCTGCGCGAGAGGCTCAGCTATCAGGTGGTCAAAGCGGTCGTCGATGGCGCCGCGGATATCGGCATCACCGCACAAAGCACGGGAGGCGCGGGGGTGGAGTTTCTGCCCTACCGTACCGACCGGCTGGTGCTGATCACCCACAAGCACCATCCGCTGGCGCAACAGGAAGTGCAGAGTTTCGCCGCCGCTCTGGATTACGATTTCGTCGGACTTTTCGAGAGCAGCGCTATTCACTCCTTTCTACAGAAAGCCGCCGAAGACAGCGGGCGGCTGCTGCGCACACGGGTGGAAGTGGGCAATTTCGAAACCGCCTGCCGGCTGATCGCCGCCCAGATCGGTATCGGCGTGATTCCGGAATCGGCGGCGCGCAGCTATGTGCAAACCATGCCGCTCAGGTTCATGCAGCTCAGTGACAACTGGGCGCTCAGGAAGCTTCACATCTGTGTGAAGGAGTTCGTCGAACTGCCCGCCTTTGCCAAAGAGCTGGTCGATCTACTGGTCAGCAGCGCCAGCGAGCCACGAACGGAATATCTGGCCCGTCAGAGCTGAGCGACTCGACCACCGACTGGAGTTTTGCTCACTTCAACACGAACGGGTTGGCGGTACTGGTTTCCTTGGCGATCCATACCGACTTCACGTTGCAATAATCCTTCAGCGCTTCCATGCCGCTTTCCCGGCCGATGCCACTGCGCTTGTAACCACCGAATGGCGTGGTGAAGCTCACCGCCCGATAGGTATTCACCCACACCGTGCCCGCTCTCAGCTTGCCGGATACCCTGAAGGCGCGCCCTATATCCTGCGTCCAGACACCGGCGGCGAGACCGAAAACGATGTCGTTGCCGATGGCGATGGCTTCTGCCTCATCCTTGAACGGAATCACGGACAGTACCGGCCCGAACACTTCTTCCTGGGCAATACGCATGCGATTGTTGACGCCGGTGAAGATGGTGGGCTCGACAAATTGTCCGCCCTTCGCGCCCGGCCCGTTGTACGGCCCGCCGCCGAGAACACAGTTGGCGCCCTCTTTCTTGGCGATGTCGATGTAGTCGAGCACTTTCTTGTACTGGGGCTCCGTGGTCACCGGACCAACGTTGGTATCGGCATCCATGGGGTCGCCGATCTTCGCCGATTTGGCCACTTCGACGATGCGCTCCACGAACCGGTCGTGAATGGATTCCTGCACCAGTAATCGTGAGCCGGCAAGACAGGTCTGCCCGGTTGCCGCGAAGATGCCGGAAATCACCCCCATCACTGCCGCGTCGATATCGGCGTCGGCAAAAACGATGTTCGGCGACTTGCCGCCCAGTTCCAGGGACACCTTCTTGATCCCTTCCGCCGCGGCCTGGTAGATCTTCTGGCCGGAGATATCCGAACCGGTAAAGGCCACCTTGGCCACATCCTTGTGCGAAACCAGAGCAGCGCCGGCATCACGGCCAAAGCCGGTGATCACATTGACGACCCCTTTGGGGAAGCCGGCTTTTTCGAACAGTTTGACGAATTCCAGTGTCGAAGCCGAAGTGAATTCGGAGGGCTTGATCACCGCGGTGTTGCCCGCCGCCAGCGCCGGCGCCAGTTTCCAGGCCAGCAGCAACAGCGGAGAATTCCACGGCGTGATCATGGCGATCACACCCAGGGGCTCGTATTCCGTATAGTTGAAAAAGTTCGGTTTGTCGGTGGGGATCACCGCGCCTTGCAGCTTGTCCGCCAGGCCACCGTAATAGCGATACCATTCGGCGAGATAACGAGTCTGACCGGCCATTTCCGCCAGCAGCTTGCCGTTGTCGCGCACTTCGATTTCACCGAGCCGGTCGGCGTCTTCCACAATCAGATCCGCCAGACGGCACAGCAGACGCCCGCGCTCTGAAGCGGTTTTCTCCGACCATTCACCTTCGAAAGCCTGCACCGCGCTGTGCACGGCCCGGTCCACATCCTGCGCATTCCCTTCCGCGATTTCCGCCCAGTTCTCCCCGCTATAGGGGTTTTTGGTCGGAAAATATTTTCCGCCGGCCGGCTCGGCCCAGGCACCATCAATGTAATGCTCGTACCTTTCCATCCAGTCAATCCTCCTTCATGGGAGGCAGCGCAACGCCGCCTCCCGCTGTATCCCGCCGGCCGATCAATGATACTGCTTGTTGGTGCGCAACTGCTTCAGCGACCAGCACGGATGGCTCTTGATGTTTTCCTTGTCGAGGAGTTTCAACGGCGTATACAGATAGGTATGCGTCTCTCCCGGCTTGATGCCGGCTTGCTGGTTTTCCAGCGCCATACGGATCAGGTCGTTGACGGCCAACCCCTGGCGGTGCACGTCATAGCTCACGTAGTTCTGAAAATCGCCGTTGCTGATGTGGTCGCAGGCATTGACCTGACCACCCCCGCCGCTGGTAGACAGGAACACCTTGCCCTTCTTGCCCGCCTCGGCGATGGCGGCCGCCGTGCCGGCGTCGGTGACATCCCATACGCCCATGATCCCGCACAGATCCGGATGTTGCTGGAGGGTGATCTGGGTGATGTGTTTCGCCTTGCTGGCGTCGTAGTTGCCGGTGGACTGCACCGATACCACATTGATGTCAGGGTGCTTCTCCAGCACATTCTTGTAGCCGGTTTGCAGGTATACGGACCAGGGCGAAGTGGTCGGCCCGATGAGGATCAGCACCTTGTGGGAAGTCTTGGTGTCCTTGCCGCATTGCTTGACGATCGATTCGGCCTGCAACTCGCCCATGCGTACCGCATCGCCACCGACAAACCCGGTGCTCTGATAGAGGCTGTGCATGTTGAGCTGGATAACATAGATGCCCGCTTCTTCCGCTTTTTGTTCCAGGCGCTTGTAGGAAGTGACGTCCGGGTTTTGCACGACGATGACATCCGGTTTGTCCTGGGCGTTGATCAGCGATGTCAGAATCTGCGTGCCCGCCGAGGTATCGAAATTGGCGTTGCGCACTTCGTACTTGTAACCCAGCGCCTCGGCCTGATTCTTCATCATCGCCGACCAGCCTTCGGTCAGATCAAGGCCCATGAAGACGGGCACGAAAACCACCCGTTTTCCTTCAAACGCCTTGTAATAGGCATCACGTTGCGGGTCCTTGATGCCTTGCAGCTCCGCGGCCTGCACGACACCAAACAGAGCCACCAGAATCGTGCACACCGCCAGCCTCAATACATTCTTTCTCAATCCAGGCAATTTATTCATCTTATCTCTCCCTCCTGATTTTCAATGCACTGCTGCGTACATGATCTTCTCTTCCGTCGCCTCTTCGTTGCTGAACTCTTCCACCACCCGTCCCTGCCGGGCCACCAGAATCCGATCCGACAGGGTGAGGATTTCCGGCAGGTAAGAGGAAATCACCACCACTGCCTTGCCGTCGTTGGCCAGCCCTCTGATGATGTCGTGAATCTCGGCAATGGCACCCACGTCAACGCCACGAGTGGGCTCGTCGAAGATGATCAGATCCGGCTCCTGAACCAGCGACTTGGCAATCACCACTTTCTGTTGGTTGCCGCCGGACAGTTCGTTGACGGTCACGTTGTCACGAGCGCCGGCCACGTTGAGCTTGGCGACCCATTCCTTGCCCAGTTTGCGCTCATCACGGCCATGTGTCAGGTTGTTCGACCAGCCTTCCCCCGCCAGCAATCCGCTGTAGAGATTTCTTGCGGAGTTCATGGTTTCAAAGAAACCTTCCACTTTTCTGTCTTCCGTCACGTAGGCGATGCCGGCGGCCACGGCGGGACCCGGAGTCCGGTAGCGGATCGGCTTGTCCTTGAAATACACCATGCCGCCATACAGAAAATCGCGCTTGAGCACGCCGGCAACCACTTTGAAGGTTTCCGTTCTTCCCGCGCCCACCAGGCCGAAAACTCCGGTGATCTGCCCTTCGAAGACGGACAGCGAGTTGTTGCGGACGATATCGCCTTTGCGGACGTTCTGTACGCTGAGTATGCGCCGCCCAGGTTTTCTCGATTCTTTCGGCCGGGTATAGAGCTGCCCGGAAAGGGAGCGCCCGACCATCAGGTTGATGATGCGCTCACGGTCGAAATTGCTGGTATCGTCCGTGGCGATCACCTCGCCATCACGCATGACGGTGATGCGGTCGGTGATTTCCAGTGCCTCTTCCAGGGCGTGAGAGATGAAGATGATCGACACCCCGCGCTTTTTCAGGTCGGAGATGAGATCGAAGAAATGCTGCTTCTCTTCAGGAGTGAGGGTGGCGGTCGGCTCATCGAAAATGATCACCTTGGCGTTGTGAAGAACCGCGCGGGCGATCTCGACCATCTGTTTCTGTGCCGCCCCCAGACTTTCCAGCATGGCGGTGGGATCGACATTGAAACTCAGCGACTGCATGAATTGCTGGGCGGCGATGTAGACGCCCCGCAACCGGTTGAGAAATTTTTCCCGGCCGAGAAAAAGGTTCTGCGCCACGGTCATGGTGGGCACCAGGCTGGGTTCCTGAAACACCATGGCCACGCCCATCTCCAGCGCTTCCGTCGGGGAGCCGAAGGAAACCGGCTTGCCTTCGACCAGCAGTTGCCCGCCATTGAGCCCGACAACACCGGCCATTACCTTGGTCAGCGTGGATTTGCCGGCGCCGTTCTCTCCCACCAGACCATGGACCTCGCCTTTCCGCAGAGAGAAATTCACCCCCTTGATGACGGTGGTATCACCATAGATCTTGGTGCCATCCCTGATTTCGACTATTGCAGACATTGGAACCACCTGTTCCTAGTTTTTATCGTGAGCGGGTGAAAGTGGCAGCCTCAGCAAACGCTCGCCGCCTTTCGACAGAACGATCAGATCATTACCGCTTTCAACCGCACTCAGGGTGCCGTGGTTGTGGCCACCGGCACGGCTGTGAAAGGAATGGACCGGGTTGAAATTCTCGTTGAGACGGATGGCAATGCCATAGGAGCTGGTCGGCGCCCAGGGTTTGAAAATACCCATCTGCCTGACCGCGCCAAACTGCAACGGCTCGAGAAAATCCTTTCCGGAACTGAGACTGGGTGCAATCCAGTAATCGGGGGAAATGGAGCGCATCATTTCCTCCCGGTACACGCGCTCGCGCAGCACCAGCTCGATAAGCTGCGAACGCTTGGCGAACAGGCTCAGCCAGAACCCGCCGCCCGCGGCGGGCGACAGGCGCGCCGGATAACCGGGCAGGTCGGAAAGCACTGGCTTGATCCTGCCGCCAGCAACGTCGATGATGCGGTGAGCCCAGCTTTCCGATACCAGCACCCGGTCACCGACCGGGCAGATGCCATAAGGGTGGCGCAGACCATCGGCAACCACCGTGACGTCGGCGTCCGGGCCCGGCGTATACCGAAGCACCCTCCCGGAAGATTCCCGGCTCATCAGATCCCGCTTCCACTCCTCATTGCCGTGCGTCATGGAGCCTTGGCTGATGTACAGATTGCCGCTCTCGTCAAAGGCCACCGCATTCAGGGATTTGAGCGGCTGACCTTTGCAGGAATCGATCACCACGCCGTCATGATCACCGCCGCGCAGAGCCACTTTCCCTTCCTGCGCGACTGCCAGCACACCGTTTGAACAACACAAGGCCTGTATCGGAGCGTCAAAGGTTTCCTGCAAACGAAGCTCGCCGGCAGCATCGATGCTGACCAGTTGTTCGCCCTGGGCGGCATACAGGCCGCCAGCGCCATCCGCGGCAATGTCGTTGAGCAGAACCTTATCCAGCAGGACCTCCGCTTCATCGAGCCGGTTGTTGGGCCTCAAAGGCCCGTCGAAAATCGGGATGGCGACGCTCGCCGAGCCGGCGCCGCGGAAGTTGTCGACTGCTCGCTTGAATACACTAAACATGGCTCTGCCGCCGCCTGGCAAGATGTTGGACGAAATCAGGATCGCCACAGTTTTCCAGCTTGTAGCGTCCTATCCTGTTGTTGGTGATACCGCCAAGATAGAGATAACCCTTGTGCTCGCGCATGGAAGTGATCATCGGGTGATTGACCCCCCGGCGCTCCCAGAGCACATCGAGAATTTCACCCTTGTCGTTGAATTTCGCCACACACCCGACGTTGATATTGGGTGCGATCCATTCATCCGCGGGCAAACGATTGACCATCCGCTTGCGGAAGCCCGGCTGCTGCATGGCCAAATCCAGCGCCGGACAGCGCATGCCCATCAGCGCCAGCCAGTAGTTGCCGTCGGAAGCCAGGTTGATGTTGTCGGGGTAGCCGGGCAGGCTATCGATGACCCGCTCGACCTGTCCCTGTTTCGGACCACTGATCCAGTAGCGGCTGACGCGCGCCGCCCAGCTCTCCGCGAACAGGATGGACTGGCCGTCCCAGGACACGCAGACGCCGTTCGGGAACACCAGATTCTTGATGGCGGTATGGGTTTTGCCGCTGCTCGGGTCATAGCAGACGATCCGGCCGTTGGGGCGACCTTCAAGGCTGTCCACGGGCCATTCGTGCATTTCAAAACGAACCGTCGCTTCGGAAAAGAAAATGCGGCCGTCCGGCGCAATGTCCAGGTCGTCCGCCAGCCGCAGCCGGCTGTCGTCGATGATGGACAACAGCGAGCGGTTGGTTTCATCGGTGACTTTTTCGACCTTCCTTTCCGGCGTTACCCGGTAAAGCCCCATGCCGCCATCACAGACATTCAGATTGCCTTCGTTGTCAAAGGCCATGCCCAGCGGCTGGCCGCCGATATGAGCGAAGATCTCATGCCGCTGATAGTCCGGAGCAAAGAACCTGACGATATGCCCGCGGCGGTCCCCGCAGTAAAGGTTGTCCTGTTCATCGAGAATCACGTCTTCCGGGGATTCAACCAGCCCGGTACCGATCAGCTCGACGTTTTCCAGCCTGTCATTGAGGGCGTACATGGACTTGGCATCGGTGGTCGGCGCCGGTGGCAATCCCAGATAACCGGGCGTGACGTAAATTTCCTGAATCGCCTTTCCTCTGTTCTTGAACCAGCGGATATCCAGCGTGGTGGCCGCCAGCAGCACGAAAGCAAGAACGATGCGCTGAACGAAAGCGCCGTAGGCGAGGTTCCGCAAACTGATCGAAATGATGACGATGGTCAGCGCACCCAGCACCGCCTTGGTGGCGGAGCCTTTGCCGCCCCCCAGACGGTTGCCGCCCACCAGCGCCCCGGCCAGCGCGATGATCAGCAGCCCGCTGCCGGTATCCGCGCTGCTGCTGTCGATCCGGGCCGCGTACAGCGCCGCCCCGAGGGCGCAAAGTGCACCAGCGAAAACGTAGGATTTGGCGATCACGCGGTTCATGCGCAGGCCGGTGTTGTAGGCCGCCCGGCGATTGCCGCCCACCGCCATGAGATGCCAGCCGCCTTTTCCCCGCGTCAGATACAGGTGGCAGATAATGGCAATGACAGCGAATATCCAGGCCTCGAACGGGATACCCAGCAACGAGCCGGTGCCAAGATAATCCCACACCGCCGAATCCGTGGGGCTTACCGCTATCTGTACGGCTAGTTGGAACTGGACGATGTGGAATATGGCCAGATAGACGATCATCGTGACGATGGTGGCGAGAAAGGCCCGCAGCTTCAGATAGCCGACGATGAAGCCATTGACGCCACCAAGGACCGCTCCCGCCAATACCGTGATCAGCACCGCGGGGATGGCCGGCATACCCATCACATGCACCAGATACAGGGCCAGCAGATTGGTCAGTGCGTAGATGCCGCCGATGCTGAGATCGATGCCGCCGCCGATCAATACCAGGGTCTCGCCAAGCACGACAAGACCCACTTCGGAGCCGATCCGGAGCATGGTCGATAACGATGAAGGGGCGAAGAATCCGTCGATCTGCCAACTGAAATACAGCACCACGCAGATGAAAATCACCACCGGAACAGCGGTTTCCATCCACTGTTTCTTCAGCAGCTCACCGATGGCGGTGCCCGGCCAGTATTTGTACCAGAGCTTGCGGTATCCTGAAATCATTGATTCCTGTCTCTACGGCTGCGCTATCGTTGATACTTCCGGACCCCGACAAAACAGACAGGGCCCGGCCGAATGAGTGAGACTCGTCAATGCATGTCTTTCACGGTCCAGCAGGCAGTCGAGCCCGGCGCGTGAATGTTCTGTTTGTTCAGGACGGTCAGCTTCGAATAAAGCAGCGTCTTGGTGGTGCCCGGCTTGATGCCGGCGGCTTTCTGTTCGAGCGCCATCTCGATAAGGTTGTTGATGTCGCGGCCCTGGCCAGGGACATCGAAGCTCACGTAATAATCGAAGTTGCCGTTTTCGATGTTCCTGCAACCCACGGACTTGCCGCCGCCGCCATTGGTGGCCAGGAACACCTGGTCTTTCTTGCCGGCCTGTTCGATGGCCGCGGCGGCGCCCACAGCGGCCACATCCCAGACACTGACCACCGCGCACAGATCAGGATGCTGTTGCAGGGTGATGTTGGTGATCTGCTTTTCCTTGTCCGCGCTGTAGTTGCCGTCGGACTGTATGGAAACCACGTTGACGCCGGAGTCTTTGGTAAAGACATTCTTGTAACCCTGATTCAGATAAACGGACCAGGGCGCCGTGGTCGGCCCGGTCAGAATCAGCACCTTGTGGGAGGTATCCGTACCGGCCCCGCATTGATCGACCACCGCCTTGGCTTCCATCTCGGCAATGCGGGTCGCATCACCGCCGGCGAAACCGGTGGTGGTGGCCAGGCTCTTCATGTTCATCTGGATGACATAAATGCCCGCCTTCTCGGCTTCCTGTTCCAGCCGCTTGTAGGAAGTGACATCCGGGTTGTGGACGACGATCACGTCCGGTTTGTCCTTGCCCTGAATCAGGGAGGTCAGAATCTGGGTACCCGCCGAGGTGTCGAAGTTGGCGTTGCGTACTTCATAGTGATAGCCGAGCCGGTCGGCTTGCAATTGCATCGCCTTGGACCACCCCTCCGTCAGGGGCAGCCCCATGAATACCGGAACGAATACCACCTTCTTGTCCTTGAAGGCATTGTAGTAAGCATCACGCGCCGGATCGTTGATGCCGTTGATCTCCACGGCGTGGGCAATACCTCCGAGAACCAGCAGCCCCACCGACAGGCAAAGTGTGGAAACCAGCTTTGTCGCTGAACCATGCAGCTTGCGTTTGATCCTGTTCATCGTGTTGCCTCCGAGCCTTTATTGTTCATGTAATTGTCAGACGCTATATGTTTCCCTGTTGCGCCGTGTCCTCATTCCTTGGATTGATGATGCTGTCCGCAAAAATCGCAATCAGCAGCACAATGCCCTTGACCATGGCCTGGACATTGTTGGAAAAGCCCATGATTGTCATGCCGTTGCTGACCAGGCCGATCAGCAATGCGCCAATGATCACATTGGTTACGCCGCCACGTCCGCCGGAAAGGCCGACGCCGCCCAGCACAACGACAAGCACGACATCGAAAACCAGCGTGCCGTTGAATATCCGGGTATTCATGATGTGAGAGGAAGAAGCCATCACCAGACCGGCGATGACGCTGATAATCGCGGCAAAGATGTAATGTGACACCAGCATGGGCCGCACCGGGATACCGGTGACACGCGCCGCGAACGGGTTATCGCCGACGTTGTAGGTAAACAGGCCCCACTTGGTGTGCCGCAACAACAGATAGACGATCAGCGAAAGTACCGCGAAAGTGATGATGGAAGTGGGAATGCCGAACAACTCGCCGCCACCCAGCCACAGCAGACCATTCATGCTGTCCGGCCAGGGCACCTGATCGTAGGTGAGAATGCCGCTCTGACCGATGCCGGCCAGCCCGATGCCCGACGCCAGGGTGACGAACAGTGAGGGCACTTCGCCATAAGCAACCAGGATGCCATTCAGAATACCGATGGCGATGGCCAGGCCAAACCCCAGCAACATGGCCGGGATGATCCCCATCCCGGTACCCACCAGAGACAGAATCAGTGCGGTGGGTACCGCCAGCAAGGCCACCATCGACAGGTCGACGCCTCGCCCGATGACCACGACACCCATGCCGAGGCCCAGTATGCCCAACACTGAAATGGCGCGGATCAGATTGATGGCATTTCCCGCAGTGGCGAATCCGGGGAGCAATATGGAGAAGATGATCGTAATGACAACAAACAGCAGAATTACGATTGAGCGCTGGTCCAGCTTGCTTTTTGCAAAGAAAGATGAAACCCGACTTTCCTTTGTGAGAGACATCCACAGGCCTCCGCGCCAGTCATTTTCTTTTTGTCAGTCAGGCGCTTCATAGCGCCGATCGTTTAATGCTCTACTATGGAAAAATCGGCCACAACTGGCAATTTCATTTTGACGAACAAGGGCTTAGGCGCATACGAACCAGACGCTCGAAACGACCCACGGTCAGGAAACAGAAGGGAATGAAAGAGATCAGGAG
The DNA here is from genome assembly GCA_964391345.1 of uncultured Alcanivorax sp. GTDB lineage: Bacteria > Pseudomonadota > Gammaproteobacteria > Pseudomonadales > Alcanivoracaceae > Alloalcanivorax. The sequence continues at coordinate 13,421 of CAYMKZ010000024.1, read as the reverse complement.
GAAGTCAGGAAGCCGCGTCGTCCGCTTCCGGCATGGCACCGGGATAACCCAGCTGCCGCCAGGCTTCGTAAAGGGTAATGGCCACCGCGTTGGAAAGATTCAGGCTGCGGCTGCCCGGCACCATCGGCAGCCGCAGGCAGTGCTGCCGGGGCAACGTATCGAGCAATGATTGCGGCAGGCCACGGGTTTCCGGCCCGAACAACAGAACGTCGCCATCCTCGAAGGCCACCCGGTCGGGCGACCGCCGCCCCCGGGTGGTGAGCGCAAAGAGCCGCCGGCCCGGCACGGCCTGCCGGAATGCCGCGAAATCCCGGTGCACCTGCACCCGCTGCCAGTCCACATAATCCAGACCGGCGCGCCGCAACTTCTTTTCCGACAGATCAAACCCCAGGGGCTCGATCAAATGCAGAATGGCGCCCGCATTGGCGGCCAATCGCATGATATTGCCGGTGTTGGGGGGTATCTCCGGCTCGTAAAGAGCGATCTGCAGCATTCAGCGCACCGCCGCCCAGGCCTACTGGACGGTGGCGCCGGCCCCGACCGCTTGCGCCTGCTGCTGTTCCCGCTGCTGCTGGTAGAGCGCATCGAAATTGAGCGGCTGCAACACCATTTGCGGAAAAGAGCCCTTGGCCACCAGATCGGAGATGGCCTCACGCGCATAAGGGAACAGCAGGTTCGGGCAATAGGCGCCCAGCAATTGCTCCCGTTCTTCACCCTCGATGTGCTGCAACGTGAAGATGCCCGCCTGTTTCACTTCGGTCAGATAGAAGGTGCGCTGGCCGTCTTCCGCTTTCGCGGTCACCGTGACGGTGATTTCCACCTCGTATTCATTGCTCTCACCCAGACGCCGGGCGGCGCTGTTCAGGTTGACGTTGACGTCCGGTTTCCATTCCTGGGTGAATATCTCTGGCGCCCCCGGGCACTCGAAAGAAGCGTCTTTCAGGTAGACGCGGTGCAGTTGAAACATCTTTTGTTCTTGCTCGGCCATGGTTACTCCGTACTCTTGGGTACTTTTGTCAGAAAATCATTATTGATGCGATTCCGCACCACCCAGCAAACCGTCCAGCCTGCCGGCCCGCTCCAGGGCAAACAACTCATCACAACCACCAATGTGGCGCTCGCCGATCCATATCTGGGGCACGGTGCGCCGGCCACTGCGTTCCATCATTTCCCGGCGCAGAGCCGGATCGGCGTCCACGTCGATATCGCGGACCACGGCGTTCTTGTCGGCCAGCAGATGGCGGGCGCGAACACAGAAGGGGCACCAACTGGTGCCGTAAACAGTAACAGGAACCATCAGGTCTTCACCACCGGCAGGTTATCATTGCGCCACGCTGCCACTCCACCCTGAATGCGATAGACTTGCTTGAAGCCCTTGGCGAGAAGCTGGCGGCCGACCTGAGAGGCCTGGCTGCCCGTATCACAGGTGAAGATCAGCGGTTTCTCGCGGTAGTTCTCCAGCTCGCTCAGGTGATCGCCGATCTGGTCGCTGGGGATATTGCGGCTGCCGGCAATGTGGCCGGCGCGAAATTCGTCCGCGGGACGCACGTCGATGATCAGCGCTTCCTGCTGATTGACCATGTTGGTGGCGGCCTGCGGCGACAGACTCTTGCCGCCGCGAGTGGCCTCCAGCATGAAGAACAGCACCCACAGGGCGACAAAACAGGCAACCAGCAGGTAGTGGTTGCTGACAAATTCAATAACACGATCCATGGCTGCAATCCCGCCGGAGACAAATACTTGAGGAAACCCTCAGTATACACGCGGATGGTAGGTTAAGATAAGAAACCATGAAGCCCCTTTTCATCCTGACACTATCGTCCATCTTGCTGCCCATGCTGCTGAGCGTCATGCTGGCCCCGCCGGCGTACGCCGCGGATGTCTCTGCGGAAAAGCTTCAGGCCCTCAAGGCGCACATCAAGGAACTCAGCGAGGCCCAAAGCGAGGACCTCAAGAAGCGAGACAGCCAGCGCGCCCGCCTGGAGCAAACGGAAAAGCGCATCGGCAAGCTGGTCAGCCAGCGCCGCGACCTGGAACGCAAGGTGGCGGCGGCCAAACAGCATCTGCAACAGGTCAAGACCCACCAGCAGCAACTGGCCGAGCACCGCCACACTCAGCTCGACTGGCTGGCCAGGACCGTGCGCACGGTCTACGAAAGCGGCCAGCAGCCACGCATCCGGCTGCTGCTCAACCAGCAGGAACCGGACAAGGTGGCTCGTCTGCTGGCCTATCAGCATTACTTTCAGCAGGCGCGGACTCAGCGTCTGGCGGTACTCGACGACCAGCTCGCCGATCTGCGCGAAGTGGCCAGACAGGTCAGCGCCGCCCGCGCCGACCTCCAGGACAGGCAGGCCAAGCTGACCGCCCAGGAAGCACAACTGAAGGCCGCGGCCAACGAACGACAGCAGGTGCTGGCCAGCCTCGAACACTCCATCACCACCCGTGGCAGCCACATCGACCACCTGCGCGACAACGAAAAGCGGCTGGAAAAACTGCTGGCCGAAGTACAGCGCCGTACCGAGGCCGCCGGCAGCGCCGTGCCCGCGGACATGAGCAGCACCCCGTTCGGCAAGCTGCGCGGCAAGCTGCCCTGGCCGGTCAACGGTAAAATGCTCGAGTCTTTCCATTCCCAGCGGGAAGGCGCACTGCGCTGGGACGGCGTGGTACTGGCGGCCAGTGTCGGCACACCGGTGCGCGCCATCCACGCCGGCCGGGTGGTGTTCGCCAACTGGATGCGTGGCTATGGGCTGCTGATCATCGTTGACCACGGCAACGGCTATCTGTCACTTTACGGCTACAATCAAAGCCTGCTGCGCGACGTGGGTGAGTGGGTCGCCACCGGCGACGAGCTGGCGCTGGCCGGCCGCTCCGGAGGCAATGCCCACAGCGGGCTGTACTTCGAGATCCGCCATCATGGCAAGGTGATCGACCCGGCGCGCTGGTGCAGCCGCCATGTTACACTCCCCCCTCTGGCCCGTAACGACAACTGAATGCTCCCGCGCTGGGGACTTACATGCCGAAAAACTTCCGCTTTCCGCTTTGCAGCTTCTCTCTGTTGTCCGTCCCCGTACTAGCGGCCTTTATCCTCACGGCCCTCACCCTTGCCACACCCGTCGCCCAGGCAGACCCCGCCACCGACCAGCAGGCCAGCGAGCAGGGCGTGCCGGTCGCCGATCTGCGCGCCTTTGCCGAAGTGCTCGAACGCATCCGCGCCGACTACGTGGGCAAAGTGGACGAGAGTCAGCTTATCCAGTCCGCCATTCGCGGCATGCTGATGGATCTGGACCCGCACTCGGCCTACCTGAGCCCGGAGCAAATCAAGGCGCTGGAAACCGTCACCACCGGAGAGTTCGGCGGCCTGGGCCTGGAAGTGACCATGGAGAACGGCCTGGTGAAGGTGGTCTCCCCCATCGATGACTCCCCCGCCGACCGCGCCGGCATCAAGGCCGGGGACTTGATCCTGAAAATCGACGACACCTATACCAAGGGCCTGAGCCTGCAAGACGCGGTGGAAAAAATACGCGGCAAGGCCGGCACCAAGATCACCCTGTCGATACTCGGCAAGGGTGACAGCAAGCCGCGCGACGTCACGCTGACCCGTGAGCGCATCCAGGTACACAGCGTGAAGAGCAGGATGCTGGAGCCGGGCTTCGGCTATCTGCGCATTTCCCAGTTCCAGAACAATACCGGCGAGGAAGTCGGCAAGGCGATTCGCAAACTGCAAGCCAAGCACCCGCTGGACGGCTTGATCATCGATCTGCGCAACAATCCGGGCGGTGTGCTCAACGGGGCGGTGGAAGTGGCCGACCTGTTTCTCGACAGCGGACTGATCGTCTACACCCAAGGCCGCGATGCAGGGGATCGCAGCAACTACACGGCGACGCCGGGCGATATTCTCCATGGCCAGCCACTGGTGGTGCTGGTCAATGGCGGCTCGGCCTCCGCTTCGGAAATCGTTGCCGGCGCCCTCCAGGATCAGAAACGGGCGATCATCGTCGGCACCCGCACCTTCGGCAAAGGCTCGGTGCAAACGGTGCTGCCGATCACCGGAGGGCACGCCCTGAAACTGACCACCGCCCGTTACTACACGCCCAGCGGCCGCTCGATTCAGGCCCAGGGCATCACCCCGGACATCGCCATCCGTGTGGAAAGCGTGAAAGTGGCCGAGGACGACACCGTGCATGAATCGGATCTGCCGCGCCATCTGCTCAACCCGGATCACCAGGCGGCCGGCGGCGACGCCGACAAGGCTCCCCTGGCGGCCCGCGATTATCCGCTGTCGCAGGCGCTGGACATTCTCAAAGGCATCACACTGTCGCAACGGACTCTTGGCGACTATCAGCCGGCCCCGCAACCGGCCGCCACGGACGATTCGGATCAGGATACCGACCAGAGCCAATGAAACACCGATTGGCCGCGCCTTTTTCCCGCTGGGCCGCGCGGCGAGTGGTAGTGTGGCAGGCTGCGGCGCTGGTGCTGTGGCTGACGGGAGCACCGGCGCTGGCGGCCACACCGGCAGCGTCCACCCCGGCCGCGACCGCGCCACGCATCGCCATCATCATCGATGACATCGGCTACAGCGAGGGCCGGGGCGAGCAGGTAATGACGCTGCCGGCGCCGATCACCTGCTCGGTGATTCCGCGCGCTCCCCACGCCCACCAGCTCGGCTTCGACGCTTACCAGCACGGCAAGGAGGTGATCATCCACCTGCCGATGCCGGCCCTGGACGGGCGAAAACTCGACCCCGGCGACATCGACGCCTCGATGGACGCGGCACAGATCGGCGCGATCCTCGACCGGGCCATGGCCATCCTGCCCGAGGCACGCGGCATCAACAATCACATGGGCAGCGCCCTCACCGCACAGCGCCTGCCCATGCAGCGTCTGATGCGGGAATTGCGCCAACGCCATCTGTTTTTCATCGACAGCCGCACCAGCAGCGCCACCGTGGCGGAACAGGTGGCGCGGCAGATGGGGGTACGCACCAGCCGGCGCAATGTTTTCCTGGATGACAAACGCAATCAGGCCGATATCGACCGCCAGTTTGAAACCCTGTTGCGGCTGGCGCGCCGTCATGGCCAGGCCATCGCCATCGGTCATCCCTACCCGGAAACCATCCACTATCTGCGCCAGAAGCTGCCGACACTGAAGGAAGCGGGCATCGAGGTGGTGCCGGTCTCGGCGCTGTTGCCCGCCCCGCAGGATGAGGCCGCCCCGGCTTCACCGGAACCCGGCATGGCCGCCGATACTACGGCTTCACCCGCCCCCGCAGCGCCTTGACCTGACCGCGCCGGGTCTTGCTGTCCGTGCGCTTGCGGCGGGCGGCCTGGGACGGCCGGGTGGCCTTGCGCGTCTTGTGCACCACCGTCGCCTCGAGAATCAGCGCCCGCAGACGCGCCAGCGCATCATCGAGATTCTTTTCCTGGGTGCGGAAACGCTGTGCCTTGATGACGATGACACCCTCGGCGGTAATGCGCCGGTCGGACCACGCCAGCAAGCGCTCCTTGTAGAATTCCGGCAGCGAAGAAGCGCGCACGTCGAAGCGCAAATGAATCGCCGAGGACACCTTGTTGACGTTCTGCCCGCCGGCGCCCTGGGCGCGGATCGCCTGCCATTCCAGCTCCGCTTCGGGGATGGTGACATTGTTGGAGATTTTCAGCATGACATGCCCCGGCGAACTCAGCGGCGGCTGGAACGGGCCAGAAAGCGGTCCAGGGCGTTGGCGAATTCTTGCACATCGCCTTTGCTCAACGATGAAGGCCCGCCGGTCTGCACCCCGGAAGCGCGCAGCTCTTCCATGAAATCACGACGGTCGAGATGCTGCCGAACCGTCTCCGCATCGTACAGCGTACCACGGGGATTCAGCGCCGTGCCGCCGGCTTCCACCACCCGGGCGGCCAGTGGAATGTCGCCGGTGATCACCAGATCACCGGGCTCGACGAGCGCGGCGATATGATCGTCCGCCTTGTCGAAACCGGCACTCACCTGCACCGAGCGCAGATGGGGCGACGGCGGCACACGCAGATGATGGTTGGCCACCAGCGTGGTGGTCACGGACAGACGGCGGGCCGCGCGGAACAGTACTTCGCGGATCACCGCCGGGCAGGCGTCCGCGTCCACCCAGATATTCACGGTTACAGCCGCATCTCGATGCCGGCGCCCGCCATGAAGCTTTTCGCTTCGGCGATGCTGTATTCGCCGAAGTGGAAAATCGACGCCGCCAGCACCGCATCGGCGCCGCCCTGCAACACGCCGTCCACCAGATGTTGCAGCTTGCCAACGCCGCCGGAAGCGATCACCGGCACCGGCACGGCATCGGAAACGCTCCGCGTGAGCGCGATATCGAAACCGTCCTTGGTACCATCACGATCCATGCTGGTAAGCAGGATTTCGCCGGCGCCGTAATCGGTCATCCGCCGCGCCCATTCGATGGCGTCCAGGCCGGTGGTGTTGCGCCCGCCGTGAGTGAAGATCTCCCAGCGGTTGGCCTCGCTCTCGCCGCTGACCTTCTTGGCGTCGATGGCCACGACGATGCACTGCGAGCCGAAACGCTGTGCCGCCTCGCGCACGAAATCCGGATTTTTCACCGCCGCCGAGTTGATGCTCACCTTGTCGGCGCCGGCATTGAGCAGATTGCGAATGTCCTGCAAGGTGCGCACGCCGCCGCCCACGGTCAGCGGGATGAACACCTGGCTGGCCATGCGCTCCACCGTTTGCAGCGTGGTATCCCGCCCTTCGTGGCTGGCGGTGATGTCCAGAAAGGTGATCTCGTCGGCGCCGGCTTCGTTGTAGCGGCGCGCCACCTCCACCGGGTCGCCGGCATCGCGGATATCGACGAACTTGACGCCCTTCACCACCCGCCCGGCATCCACGTCCAGACAGGGAATGATGCGTTTCGCCAGACTCATGGCCGTACCTCACTGCCGGACACTGCCGGCTTGGCTGTCAGTTGATCGGCCAGTGCCTGGCCCTTTTCGAAATCCAGCGTGCCTTCATAGATGGCGCGGCCGGTGATGGCGCCGCTGATGCCGGCCTGCTGGTGCTCGCACAGACGTTGCACATCGCGCAGATCGGTGATGCCGCCGGAAGCGATCACCGGGATCGCCACCGCCCGCGCCAGCCGCTCGGTGGCCTCCACGTTGACGCCCTGCAACATGCCGTCGCGGCTGATATCCGTGTAGACGATGGCGGAAACACCGTCGTTCTCGAACTGCCGCGCCAGCTCCACCACGTCGATATCACTCACTTCCGCCCAGCCGTCGGTGGCGACCTTGCCGTCCTTGGCGTCCAGACCAACGATGATATGACCGGGGAAGCGGCGGCACATTTCCTTGACGAAAGCCGGCTCCTTGACCGCCTTGGTACCGATGATCGCCCATTGCACACCGGCATCCAGATAAGCCTGAATGGTTTCGGCACTGCGGATGCCGCCACCGATCTGGATCGGCAGCCGCGGATGGGCACGGGCGATGGCGTTGACGATCTCGCCATTGACCGGCTCACCGGCGAAGGCGCCGTTGAGGTCCACCAGATGCAAACGCCGGGCACCCTTCGCCACCCACAGATCGGCCACCGCCACCGGGTCGTCGGAAAATACCGTGTCGTCGTCCATGCGACCCTGCTTGAGGCGCACGCACTTGCCGTCTTTCAGGTCGATGGCGGGAATCAGTTCCATGGTGGTCTCGCTTGCTCGATAGCTGATCGGAGCCGGCGCTCAGGGGCGCCAGCGCAGGAAATTGGCCAGCAGGCGCAGCCCGGCGTCGGCACTTTTTTCCGGGTGAAACTGCACCGTGAACACGGCGTCGCGGGCGGCGGCGGCGGCGAATTCCATGCCGTATTCGCAGCGCCCGGCCATCTGCTCTTCCGGCAGGCCGGTAACGCAGTAGCTGTGCACGAAATAGAAGCGGCTGTTGTCCTCGATGCCGTCCCACAACGGGTGGCCGCTGACCTGCTGCACCTGGTTCCAGCCCATGTGCGGCACCTTCAGGCGCTGGCCCAGCTCACCATACTGTTCGCCGAAGAAACGCACCCGGCCGGGAAACACGCCCAGACAATCCACACCATCGTTTTCCTCGTCAAAATCCATCAGCGCCTGCATGCCGACACACACGCCCAGCAACGGCGTCTGCTGATCGATGACATCGAGAATGGCCCGGTTCAGACCGGTTTCGGTGATCGCCTTGATGCAGTCACGAATCGCGCCCACGCCCGGAAACACCACCCGGTCCGCACGGCGTACCTGGTCCGGATCACTGGTGATGAGTATCTGCTGACCGGCGGCGGCCATCTTCTCCAGCGCCTTGCCGGCGGAGTGAAGATTGCCCATGCCGTAATCGACCACGGCCACGGTTTCGCTCATGAGGAGCCTCTGTTGTTGGTGGAACCTGTTTGTGGAACAGCGATACTGATAACCTTTCCGGCAGCGCGCTGGCGCTACCGTGACGGCGCTGCGCAGATCGCTACGGCGCCTCGCTCAGAGTGCCTTTGGTGCTCGGCGTCACGCCGGCCATGCGCGGGTCCGGCTCCACCGCCATGCGCAGCGCACGGCCGAAGGCCTTGAACACGGTCTCCGCCTGGTGGTGAGCGTTCTTGCCATGCAGGTTGTCGATGTGCACGGTGATCATGGCGTGGTTCACCAGCCCCTGGAAGAATTCGCAGAACAGATCCACGTCGAAGCCGCCGACCATGCCGCGCGTGAATTCCACCCGCATCTCCAGGCCGGGCCGCCCGGAAAGATCGACCACCACCCGCGACAGCGCCTCGTCCAGCGGCACATAGGCGTGACCGTAACGCCGCACGCCCTTCTTGTCGCCCCAGGCCTTGGCCAGCGCCTGACCCAGGGTGATGCCGACATCCTCCACCGTGTGGTGGGCGTCGATGTGCAAATCCCCGTTCGCCTCGATCTCCAGATCAATCAGACCGTGACGGGCCACCTGGTCCAGCATGTGTTCCAGGAACGGCAAGCCGGTGTTCAGCTTGCTGCGACCGGTGCCATCCAGATCGACGGAAACACGGACTTGCGTTTCCAGAGTGTTGCGCTCAGCAGTGGCGCGGCGTTCGCTCATTGGTACCTCCGAAGTGCAGCCCGGTATTATACTGGTCATGGCCCGCGGTAAGCCACTCCAACCGCCACCCGCTGCCGCCGCCCTGATGATTCCCCCCAATTCGCGGAGTAACCCTGTGATCAATGTTGAATTTCACCCGTCACACCCGGAGCTGACGCAAACCTTTGCCAGGATCCTGCGCGATGACCCGGATTACGCCGCCAGACTGAGCCAGACCATCGAGGAAGGCGATACCGGCGACCGCCGGATTGCCGCCGCTCACTTCAACGGCCAGCCGATCGGGGTCGCCGTATTGCACGGCAACGCGCTGGACTGGCTGGTGGTTCACCCCGCCACCCGTGGCCGCGGCGTGGCGCGGGATTTCATCCAGCTGATCGAAAAACAGCTCGGCACCACCGTCTCACTACCGAAGGAATGCCGGCAATAAGCCCACCCGACGGCACCATCAAACTTTGCGGTTCAGCATGATACCCTTCACCGAACGCAACCGGCCGTGGGTCGCTCCGATCTTTGCACAAGCCTGGCGCGCAAGGAGAGTTTCGAATGAAACGTGCACTGAAAATCATCCTCGTCATCATCATCGCCGTCATCGTTCTGCTGGCAGCCGCGCTGTTCGTCATTACCCAGGTGATCAACCCCAATGACTTCAAGCCGCAGATCCGCGAACAGGCGCTCAAGGAGGCAAACCTCGACTTGCGTATCCCCGGCAATCTGTCCTGGCAATTCTGGCCGTCGCTGGGTGTCAGCGTCGGCCGCACCGAAGCGCGCATCGCCGGGCAGCAGGAGCTTTTCGCCGCCATCGACAACGCCAGCGTCAGCGTCGCCGTACTGCCGCTGCTGGTGGGCAAGGTGGAAATGGACGGCGTCGATCTGGACGGCCTCGACCTCAACCTGAAAAAGACCGCCAACGGCGCCAACTGGCAGCAGATTCACCCCCAGAACAAATCGGCCGAACAGCCGGAGACAACCAATGACGGCAAGCAGGAGTCATCAGGGGGCATGGATATTCCGCTGACCATTCCCAGCGTCGCCATCACCAACAGCAAGGTGCGCTACCAGGACACCACCAACGGCACCGATATCCGCGTCGAACACTTCAATTTCCACGCCACGGACGTGAACTTCCAGACCCCCTTCCCGCTGGAGGCCTCACTGCGCTACCAGGATCAGAACGATATCCGCGTGGATCTGGACCTGAAAACCACCCTCAGCGCGGACATCAACGCCAATCACTACCTTCTCAAACCGATGACACTGGACGCTGAAGTGGCGGGTATCACCAGCGAGCCGGTGAAAGTGCACTTGCAGCAGAACCTGGACGTCAACCTGCAAGACGGCAGCGCGAAAATCGTCGATCTGGTGCTGGAAGCCGCCGGCACCCGCACCACCGGCAACGCCACAGTGACCGGCCTGACCGACAACAAGCTGAAAGTCACCGGGCGGATCAATACCGAACCTTTCGATGCCAACAAGGTGTTGACCAGCATCGGTGAAAAGCCGATCGAAACCAGCGACAGCAACGCCCTCAGCAAGATCGCCCTGCACGCCACCCTGGCCGGAAACCCCGGCAGCGTCATGCTCGACCCGCTGAAGATCACCCTCGACAACAGCACCATCAGCGGCAACGCCGGCCTCGCCGATCTGAACAGCGGCAAGATCCAGTTCGACCTGAATCTGGACAAGATCGCGCTGGATGGCTACCTGCCGCCCAGCAGCAACAAAACCGCCAGTGGCGAGAAAAAAGGGAATGCCGGCAGCACCGGCGGCGGCAAGACCGGCGGTACCGCCCGGCTTTCCGACAAACCATTGATCCCCGTCGACAGCCTGCGGCCGCTGAAACTGGATGGCATCTTCACCATCGGCCAGCTCAGCTACCAGGGCATCGAGGCCAGCAAACTGGCTTTCAAAGTCAGCGCCAATAACGGCGTGCTGAAACTGACCCAGGCAGAGGGCCAGGCGCTGGGCGGCAGTTTCAACGCCACCGCCAGCCTCAATGCCGCCGGCAAAACCCCAGCATTGCAAGCACAGGCCAACATCAAGCACATGCAACTGCAACCCGTCGCCAAGCTGGCCGCCGGCCGCGATCTGGCCAAGGGCATACTGGACCTGAACGCCAATTTCAGCGCCTCCGGCAACAGCGAAAAGGCGCTGGTCAGCTCCGCCAAAGGCAATGCCAATGTCGATCTCAGCGACGGCATCGTGCGGGGCCTGAACCTCTACAACACACTGATCGGCGGCATCAACAACCTGCTCGGCCGCTTCCAGGCACTCAGCGCGCTGATCCCTAACCAGCAATCCGGGAAACTGCCCAAGGCGCTCTCCGAAGACACCAAGATCATCGACCTGACTACCAAGGTCAGCCTGGCCAAACAGGTCGCCAACCTGGACAGCCTGCAAGCCAAACTGGAAAAAGGCACCGTCTCCGGCAAGGGCTGGCTGAACACCCTGACCCGTGATTTCGACCTCGACATCGGCATGAAATCCCCAGAGCTGAGCGGCGGCAAATACCTGAAAGACACCACCTGGCCGCTGAACTGCTCCGGCAACCTTGCCGGCAACCCGGCCAAATGGTGCGGCCCGGACTACGACGGCTTCGAGGACATCGCCAAACAGGCCGCCGCCAACGCCGCCAAACAGCGGATCAAGGACAAGCTCGGCATCGACGCCGAGGGCGACAGCACCGAAGAAGTGCTGAAAAACGCGGCCAAGAAAAAGGCCCAGGAAGAGATCAACAAGAAGCTGGGCGACAAGCTGAAAGGGCTGTTTCATTGACCATGAGCGAACCCACGGCCCGCCGCCCCGACTTCGCCCAGGCCGTGCTCGCCTGGTACGACCAGCACGGCCGCAAGGATCTGCCATGGCAGCATCCGCGCACGCCCTACCGGGTATGGGTATCGGAAATCATGCTGCAACAGACGCAGGTCACCACGGTGATCGGCTATTTCGAGCGCTTCATGGCGGCGTTCCCCGACGTGCAGACCCTGGCCGCCGCCAGCAGCGACCAGGTACTGCACCTGTGGACCGGCCTCGGCTACTACGCCCGCGCCCGCAACCTGCACAAAGCCGCCCGGCAACTGGTGGCCGAGCATGACGGCCAATTTCCAACCACCGTGGAAGAGGTAGCAACGCTGCCGGGCATCGGCCGCTCCACCGCCGGCGCCATTCTCGCGCAAAGCCGGGGCCTGCGTGCGCCGATTCTGGATGGCAACGTCAAGCGCGTGCTCACCCGCTACCACGCCATCGCCGGCTGGCCCGGCAAAAAAGCCGTGGAACAGCAACTGTGGCAACGGGCCGACCAGCACACGCCACACACCCGGCTGGCCGATTACACCCAGGCGATCATGGATCTCGGCGCCACCCTCTGCACCCGCCGCCGCCCCAACTGCCCGGCCTGCCCGATAAAGGAAGGCTGCCAGGCGCACGCCGACGGCAACCCGGAAACTTACCCGAGCCGCAAACCAGCCACCGAAAAACCCACCCGCCAAACCCGCATGCTGATCCTCCAGGACCACGACGGCCAGGTCTGGCTGGAACCCCGCCCACCCACCGGCATCTGGGGCGGCCTCTGGTGTTTCCCGCAAATCACCGCCGACGACGACCAGCAAGCAGCACTGGCCGCACGCGGTTTGCGCCCACGCTGCCTGGAGGCGCTCTCCCCTTTTCGGCATACCTTCAGCCACTTCCACCTGGACATCGAACCACTGCTGATCCAGGTGGACAGAACCGGCGCCAGTGTGCAGGATACCGGCGGATGCTGGGTGCCACCGGCCAGCCCCGGCGAACTGGGGCTGGCGGCGCCGGTCAAGAAACTGCTCGACGCCCTGCAACAGCCCCGCCAGCAACCGCTGATTCCAGGAGTTCAACAGCCGTGAGTCACACCGTATTCTGCCGCAAGCACCAGAAGGAAATGGAAGGCCTGGACAAGCCCCCCTTCCCCGGCCCCAAGGGCCAGGACATCTACGAAAACGTGTCCCGCCAAGCCTGGCAGGAATGGCTGCACCACCAGACCCTGCTGATCAACGAAAAACACCTCAACGTCATGGACCCGAAAACCAAAGCGTTCCTCGACCAGCAGCGCGAGCGTTTCTTCAACAACGAGAGCGTGGAACGGGCGGAAGGCTACCGGCCGCCTGCCAAGGATGACGACCGCCAATGAGCCGGCCACAGCGGCGTCATTTTGACCAGAAAATCACCAATCCATTCTGGTTGCTCAAAACATCACCGCCCCCACCCCCATACGCTTGACGTTATGAGAGCGAGCCGGTTTAATACGCGCCCACGCCCGGATAGCTCAGTCGGTAGAGCAGGGGATTGAAAATCCCCGTGTCGGCAGTTCGATTCTGTCTCCGGGCACCA
>CAYMKZ010000023.1:16752-32105 GCA_964391345.1 uncultured Alcanivorax sp. | reverse complement strand
CCTGGAACTGGTTGGCGAGCAGGAAGGCGATCGGCAGCCCGCCGATCTTGCTGGGTGTGGAAGACGCTCCGATCACCGCCACCGAACGGGGGCGGAACAGGCGCGTCAGCGCCTGGTGATCGGCAGTGGAAGCAGGGGTAGTCATGTCAGCTTGCCTCAGGCCGGCGATGGAATCTGTGGAGGGCAATGACAGCATGACAGATTAATGGATGTCAATTATATTTATTCCACCAAAAATAGCGCCGCTTCGCAAAATGGTCGAAAACAGCTCAAAAACATGGTGGCGCGCCGATCAAGCCAGCCTTGACGACATGCAGACTAATGAATATTAATTAGTTTGATGCAACCCACTTCCCACAACGAACCGGACGGCCACCATGGACAGCAATACCCCGAACAACGACGACCCCACCCATAACGCCCCCTCCAGCAGCCTCATCAACGAAGCGCTGCGCGCCATCGGCGATGCCTGCTGGGAGAAATTCAACTTCGGCCGTAGCTGGAAAGACTGGAACCGGCATTTGCAGGGCAGCCAGGTGATCCCGATCAGCGACCGGCTCGCCTACATCGCCTCGAAGGGCGTGGTGGGCAACGTCACCCTGGTGGATACCGATGACGGTCTGGTGGTGATCGACAGCGGCAGCCACACCACCGCCGCCAACGTCCACAAGGCCATCCGCGCCTGGTCGAGCAAACCCATTCACACCGTGATCTACACCCACGGCCATCTGGACCACGCCTTCGGCACGCCGCTGTTCGATGAAGAGGCCGTGGCGGCGGGCCTGCCGAAACCGGAAGTGATCGGCCAGGCCAACATCGCCCGCCGCTTCCGGCGCTACCAGGCCAGCGCCGGCTGGAACGCCAACATCAACGGCCGCCAGTTCCGCATTCCCGGTTTCACCTGGGCGCAGGAGTACCGTTATCCGGATACGTTTTACGAGGAGGAAATGGTGCTCGACAAGGGCGGCCGACGCCTGGAGCTATATCACGGCATGGGCGAAACCGACGACCATACCTGGACCTGGATCGCCGATGAAAAGGCCGTGGTCACCGGCGATTTCATCATCTGGGCGGCGCCCAACGCCGGCAATCCGCAAAAAGTGCAGCGTTACGCCCGCCCCTGGGCGGAGGCGTTACGCGCCATGGCGGCCAAGCGGCCGGAAGTGCTGGTGCCCGGCCACGGCCCGGCGGTATTCGGGGCCGAGCGGGTGGCGGCGATGCTCGACGACAACGCCACCTTCCTGGAAACCATCCACGACCAAACGCTGGAGATGATGAACCAGGGATTGCCGCTGGCGGATATCGTCCGTGCGGTGACACTGCCGGAGGGTCTGCTGGACAAGCCCTATCTGCAACCGACCTACGACGATCCGGAGTTCCTGATCCGCAATGTCTGGCGGCTGTACGGCGGCTGGTACGATGGCAACCCGGCGCACCTCAAGCCTGCCCATCCCGAGATCCTTGGCGCCGCGGTGGCGGAGTTGGCGGGAGGCAGCGAAGCACTGGCGAACGCCGCGCGCCGTCATTTCGAGGCCGGCGATCTGCGCACCGCCGGCCATCTGATCGAGTTCGCCGTCAGTGCCGATCCGCACTGTGTGGCGGCGCACCGCGCGCGGGTGGCCATTTGCAGCGAACGCGCCCGGCAGGAAACGTCACTGATGGCCAGAGGCATTTTCACCGCCACCGCCAACGCCTCCCTGGAAGCGCTGGGGGAAGCACCGACCGGCAACAATGATCCGAAGCGGACGCGTATTGGTTGAGCCGAGGGTGTTACTTCGGGACTCTTCTGCTTCTCTCCGTCATTTTGCTTCTTCCCTCGTCATTCTGTTTCTCCTCTCGTCATTCTGCGCGTAGTCGCAGAATCCAGGGTGGATCCTGCGATTCCGCTACGCTCCACGCAGGATGACAGGGGAGAAGCCCGCGCGGGATGATGGCAACCCCCGCCGGGGGAACTAATCGCGGCGGTCGTCGAGTTGGGCGAGCGGCACCACGTTGTGGTCCGGCTCGTGGACGATGCCTACTTCCTTGTAGCCCGCCAGCGGCTGGCGGGCGTCGGCGCGCTGGATGGCGTCGATCACCGCCGGTGACATGGGCGCATCAAAAATGGCCGCGCTGGTGGCGATCATGTCCTCTACCCGTATCCAGCCTTCCTCCGGCCGGAACGCATCGCCGGTGGTTTCGATGATGTGCTCGATGGCCGCCATGCCGCTGAGGTGCATGTTCAGCATGCCGAGAAAACGCTGGTTGAGAATGGTCACCGGTATGTTGGGCTTGGCGCGGCGCATCTCGCGGATGCATTCCATCAGGCCGAGGTCATGCAGGCCACTGACCCGCCGCCAGGCGGTACGGTCCACCCGCAATTGCAGCAGAAAACGCATGTAATAGCCGGGCTCGCTGTTGTCCAGCACGTAGTGCGCCAGCGGCATCAGGCAGCAGCGGGACAGTTGTTCGCTGGATAACGGCACCCCATTATTCCGCTCCCGCGCCTGCTGGACGTATTTCAGCCGCTCGCCGTCCAGCACCCGTGCGCGCAGGTGCAGAATGGATTCGATGATCGCTTCCCGGGAGCCGAAATGGTAATGGATCACCGATTCGTTCTTCTGCCCGGCCATCTCGCGGATCTGACGCAACGTGGCACCGTTGAGTCCCTGCTCGGCGAACACCCGCTCCGCCGCCAGCGTCAGTTCCAGTTTGGTTCCGGTGAGTTCGGTGTAGGTGCCGGTTTCGCCATCCTGTCTGTTCTTTGCACCGGCCATGTCAGCCCCATCCGCTAAATTAATGGGACTATACTAACATTGTTCCGGAGCGGCGGGAGCGGTTCCACGAAGGAAATGGGTGTTTTACGCCGGACCACTCAGGCACGAACTGATTGCAGGGCTCTCTGTGCCACCGCGACACGTTCGGCCGACAGGCGCTGCCAATCCAGCGACGAGCGATCAGGTACCCAGACATCGGCGAACGCGGCGGCGTCCGCCACCGCCATTTCGGCGCTCAGCAAGGGCACCTCGTGGCAGTGGCCGGACAAACCATGGGCGCGGGATACCGCGGCAAGCCAGCCATCGGGTCGCAGATGCAGGCGCACGCCGGGCAGATGGCACTGATCGGTCGCCCCGGACACCGCACAATCCAGCAGCAGATCACGCTCGCGGCTGGCGCCCTGGCGCCACAGCGCCGAGCCGCCGACGATCACCACCGCTGGAAAGGTACGCCGCAGCGCCAGGCACAGATCGCGCTCATCAGGCAGTTCACCGGCACCCAGCCGGATGAACACCGGACGCGGCGGGGCGATTTGACGCACTTGGCCGCTTTCCAGCCAGCGCAACGCAGTAGCCATGGCGGTCTGTTCGTCAGCGCCCAGAAAGCGCTTCAGATCGGCCAGCGAAAAGACACGCGGCAGCGCACCACGGGATTGCCAGAAATGATGATTCATGAGCCCACCGTCGGCAGCGCCCCCGGATGCAGACCAAACCAGCTTGCGCAACGTTGC
Source organism: uncultured Alcanivorax sp. (assembly GCA_964391345.1). Lineage (GTDB taxonomy): Bacteria > Pseudomonadota > Gammaproteobacteria > Pseudomonadales > Alcanivoracaceae > Alloalcanivorax. The sequence continues at coordinate 28,618 of CAYMKZ010000023.1, read as the reverse complement.
ACCAGCCCCAGTACGGCGCAGATCACCGCCACGCGTTCCGCTTCGTCGGCAAGTTGGGCGCGCAGTTGCTTGAGCCCGGCGATCCTGTCGGCAAGCCGGCCGCGACAGGCCGGGTCGCCGCCGTCGCGGCGCAGGCTGAGCGCCAGCAGACAACCCTGGCAATCTTCCATCAGCGCCGCATAGGCCCGATCAATGACGCTGTAGGCACTGAGACGCAGCATGCCCTGCCGCCGTTTCCCCGCCCGCCTGAGTGGATCATGCGGACGCTGTCCCAGCGCCGCACTGACAACGCGCAGCCAATGCCACCAGCGGGGCTGGCGGCGGGCCGCATCAAGATACCAGCGCCAAGCCTCCAGCCGGCGAATATCATGGCGCAGCTCACGCAGGTTGCGAGCCCGCCGCCGGTCGCGGGCTTCCGCCCGGTATACCGCCAGGTATTCGCTCAATGCCTGAATACGGCTTTTCATCGCCTCGGATGCCAGCCAGTCCACAGGCCGGACCGCCGGGTACTGCTCCTGACACTCCATGAGAACTCCTGGCTCAAAACCTGCCGGCCCGGCGGCGCACACCGTCACAGCGGCGGCCCGGTGGCGCACGCCACCAGACTTCCTTTTTCACTGTAGATACTTTAGCCAGCCAGGCCAGGGCGGCCGAAGAGGAAATCCGTCCGCTTTGGGTGAAGGGATGTAGTTGAATGTATCCCGCTGATATCCTGATCGGGTGTCGTGCTGTCAGCCGTTGTCTTGCTTGCCGACATTCTCGACGGCTTCCTTGGTGCTGTCCCAGGCCTTGTCGGCCTGCTCGCCGGCTTTCTCCATAGGCCCTTCATGGGTGGCATCGTGGATGGTGTTGTCGATCTTCTCGCCGGCCTTTTCCATGGGCCCTTCGTTGTCGCCACAGCCGGCCAGCACCAGCGTGGTCCCCAGTAAGGCCACCAGCAAAACACTGATAAAAGCGCGCATATTCATTCCTTGTCATGCTTCGGTAAGGAGCAAATTAACGTTATCCTGCCGCGATGCCAATCAATCCGGCGCTGATTTTCCCCTATTTTACGGAAGCCCCCGATGAGCCCCCGCGGATTCCCTTGCAGATTGTGCGCCCACCCCGAGCCCGCCGATTTCGCCACCGTGGCGGGGCGCCACTACCTGCGCTGCCCGCGCTGTCAGTTGACCTTTCTCAGCGCCGGGCAACTGCCAGACCGGGCAGCGGAAAAAGCACAATACGATCTGCACGAGAACGATCCCGGCGACCCCGGCTACCGAAGATTTCTCGACCAGTTGGCAACGCCGCTCGGTCGTCATCTCCACGCCGGCAACCAGGGGCTGGATTTCGGCTGTGGTCCGGGCCCGGCACTGGCCCGGCTGCTGAGCGAGCGCGGTTTCCCCACGGCGGCCTACGACCCGATTTACGCCGACCATTCCCACCTGCTACAACGGCAGTATGATTTCGTCACCTGCACCGAAGTGCTCGAACACCTGCACCAGCCGCACCGTGAATGGCAGCAGTTCAGCCGGCTGGTGCGGCCCGGCGGCTGGCTGGCCCTGATGACCCGCTGGCTTACCGACGATCAGCACTTCCCGCACTGGCACTACCGCCGCGACCCCACCCACGTATGCTTCTGGAAAGCGGAAACCTTCCGCTGGCTGGCCGACCAGCACGGCTGGCAACCCGTGCTGCTGGACAATCCGCTGGCGCTGCTGCGCAAGAGAAAAGAGAGATGAGCCCTCACAAAACAGTCAGGATTGGCAGCCACAGATACAGTGCAACGAGCGTGGCCATCAACACGGGGGGAGTGATCAACAGGCCAATCTTCATGTATTGCCCCCAGCCGACCTTGTAGCCCTTGTCGGCCAGGACATGGAGCCACAACAAGGTGGCCAGGCTACCGATCGGGGTGAATTTCGGCCCCAGGTCGTTGCCAATGATGCTGGCGTGGATCATCAGCTGCCGGGTCAGCCCTGATACCTGCGCCTGATCGATGGCCAGTGCCGAAAGCAGGGTCGAAGGCATGTTGTTCATCACCGAGGCGACCAGCGCGGCCAGCAAGCCGGTGCCGAAGGTGGCGACGAAATCGCCTTGCCGCGCCAGCCAGTGGAGTGCCTGCACACCATGATCGGTCAGCCCCGCCTTGCCCAGCCCGTAGACCACCAGATACATGCCTATGGAAAACAGTACGATCTGCCAGGGTGCGTGACGAAGCGCCGATGCAACCGGGACCACCGCTCCACGACCGCCTTGCCACCAGCGGCCGGCCACCGCCATCAGCAGCAGGGCGGCGGCACCGGTGACGAAAGACACCGGGATTCCGAACAGCGCGGTGACAAAGTAGGCCGCAAGCAGTAGCGCGAGCAGCGGGAAAGCCGCTCGAAAGACCAGCTTGTCCCTGATGGCCGCCTGGGGAGCTTCCAGTTCCGCGATGGCGTAGCGCTTTGGCAGCCGGCGTCCAAAGGCGACCCAAAGGACCACCAGCGTCGCCGCGAGGGAGGCCAGATCAACCGGCACCATGACCATCGCATAGCGGCCAAAGCCGACTTCGAAATAGTTGGCGGTGACGATATTGACCAGGTTGGAAATGATCAGCGGCAGGCTGGTCGTATCAGCCACGAACCCGGTCGCGATGATGAACGCGAAAATGGCGCCGTGGGAGAAATCGAGCCGGGCCAGCATGGCGATCACGATCGGTGTCAGGATCAACGCAGCGCCATCGTTGGCGAAGAGCGCGGCGATGATCGCGCCCAGCACCACGATCAACGGGAAGAGCAGGCGCCCGCGGCCGTTGCCCCAACGGGCAACGTGCAGTGCGGCCCAGGAAAAGAATCCGGCTTCGTCCAGAATCAGGGAAATGATGATCAGCGCGACGAAGGTAAAGGTGGCGTCCCAGACGATATGCCACACGACGATGACGTCCGGCCACTGCACCACACCCGCGAGCAAAGCGACCGCGGCCCCGGCCAAGGCACTCCAGCCGATACCCAGCCCCCTGGGCTGCCAGATCACCAGTATCAAAGTGACGACGAAAATCGCCAGAGCCAACAACATCAAGCAGCCTCCGGCCTGGCAGGCCGCTGAAAAACCATCGGCGTTGAAAACCGGCTCAAATCCACGACATCACTCATTGGTCTTTCCCGGCGTAGTGCACAACCTCACCCTCTTCCTTGGTAAAAGTTGCTATCGGGTTGGCCAGCAAATCCAGCACAAGTTCCGAGGGCCGGCACAGCCGTGCGCCCTTGTCCGTGACCACGATGGGACGATTGATCAGGATCGGGTGTGTCACCATGGCGTCAATGAGCTGCTCATCCGTCAGCGCGGGATCGTCCAGCTTGAGTTCGTCGTAAGGTGTTCCCTTGCGGCGCAACAGATCCCGTGGTGCGATTTCCATCATCGCCAGTAGATCGACCAGCCGCTCTCGGCCCGGAGGCGTTTCCAGGTACTCGATGACTTTCGGCGTTTCGCCGGAAGCCTTGATCATCGCCAATACATTGCGGGACGTTCCACATTGCGGGTTGTGATAAATCAGCGTCTCCATGGCATCTCTCACTTTTTGTCTTTTACATCGCAACACGCGCCCAGCGCAGCCGCGAGCGGTTCACAGACTTCCGGATGGCCCGCACAGCAGTCGCGCACCAGAAAATCGATCACCGCTTTCATGTGGCCGAGGCTCGCACGATAGATGATTGACCGGCTTTGTCTTTGGGAGGAAATCCAGCCCGCGCGCGCGAGCACCGCAAGATGGGCCGACATGGTGTTGTGAGGTACCGCCAGCCGGCGTGCGATCTCGCCGGCTGGCAGCCCTTCAGGCTCGTGGCGCACGAGAAGCCGGAGCGCTTTCAGGCGGGTCTCCTGGGCGAGCGCGGTGAAGCTGCTGGTTGCATTATTTATGTCCATATGTCGAATATTATAGACATATTTATTCAGCATCAAGACCGCCAACTCCTGAACCGCTCAGAGCTGCCCTCTGGCCCGTGCATGTTCGACGAAGAAGCGGAACACCTGCTCGGAGGTCTTTTGCGGCGAGTAGCCGAATTCCGTCTTGAGACGGCGGTTGCTGAGCACCGGCCGGTAGCGGAGGAAATTGATCTGGCTGGGCGCGTGGCGGGTGGCGTGCAGGGCGCGCCCCACCGCCAGCGTCCCTTTCAGCAGCCAGGCCGGCAGTGTCATTACCGGCTTGCCAAGGATTTCCGCCAGCTCCGCCACCGTCAGGGCGCCGTCACCCGCCAGGTTGTAGATGCCGGCGGCATTTTCGGCGATGCCTTTGAGGATGATGGCGATGACGTCCTGATCCCAGATGAACACGAAGGGCGACGCCGAGCCGGCGATGGCCAGCAGCCGTTTTCTTTCGAACAGCGCGGTGATCTGGTTGCGGGTGCGCGCGCCCAGCACCGTGCCGGGGCGCAGCACCAGTTGTCTGAGTTGCGGATGCCGCTCGCGGAAATCGGCCAGCAGGGTTTCCACGCGGCGTTTGTGATCCGAGTAGGCGAACTCCGGGTTGCCGCGCAGCGGATCGGCCTCGTCGAGCCATGACGGGTTGTCGGCATGGTAGCCATAGGCGGCGCCGGAGCTGGTGACGATGATCTGCTCGACGCCGGCGTCCACACAGGCGCTCAGTACGTTGCGCGTGCCATTGACGTCGATGTCGTAGTCGCGCTCCCGGTCGCCGGAATCCTCCAGCACGGCGGCCAGATGCACCACCCGCTCGATACGCTCATCGCGCAGCAGATCGGCCAGCGCCGGATCGCGGATGTCCCCCTGCCGGCACTGGAACGGCAGCTCCGGCGGCACGCGCACGTCCAGGCCCAGCACCTGGTGTTCGCGGCACAGCATGGCGCCAAGCTGGGCGCCGATATATCCGCCAGCGCCGGTAATCAGGATACGGCTCATGAGGTTCTCCCCGTCAGCGCCCGCACATGCTCGGCGATCGCCGCGCGGTAACTGTCCTTGTGTACGTAATAGGCCATGCGCGGCACGCGCAGATAGCGGTAGCCGCCGTTCGGGCTGTAACCCGCCTGGCTGGCCTTGAGCCGGTTCAGCTCAAGCACCGCCGGATGCTGCCCGGCCCGATGCCGCAGATACAGCGCCACCAGTTCCGCCTGCTGGTTGCGGCCCTCCCAGCCCAGCCCGGTGGCCTCGATCATACCCATCATGAACAGGTTGTCGTAACAGGGATGGAAGATATTCAGATACAGCTGCGGCGCGTCGCCGTGCCAGTTCAGATATTTTCTGTCGATGAACGGGTAATCGAGCTGGTAGCCGGTGGCCATGAGAATCAGGTCGTATTCGGCGGCGGCGCCGTCGGCGAACCGCACCTGGTCGCCGGCCAGTTCGGCAATATCGCCGCGAGGGGTGATATCGCCCTGGCCGAGATGATGCAGTACCAGGGAATTGACCACCGGATGGGATTCGTACATGCGGTAATCCGGGTCCGGCAGACCATAGTCGCTGGGCTTGCCGACCACCCAGCGGATCAGCCGCGCGTCGAGCCGCTGCTTGAGCGGGCGCGGCAGTTTGAGGCGTCCGCCCAGGGTGTCCGACGGCTTGCCGCCGATGAACTTGGGCAGGAAGTAGTAGCCCCGGCGTACCGAGATATCCACGCTGCGGGCGTGATGCACGGCCTCCACCGCGATGTCGCAGGCGGAATTGCCGCAACCGACGATCAGCACCCGCTGGCCGTCGAACAGCGACGGCTCGCGGTAATCACAGGCGTGCATCAGGCGGCCGTTGAAAGTACCGGGCAGCGTTGGCTGGTTGGGCTTGTGCAGGGTGCCGCTGGCGATCAGCACGCCGTCGAACTGCCGTTCGCTGCGCTCGCCGTCCTTTCCCACCACCAGCCGCCAGCCGCCCTGGTCGGGGGTCATCGCCAGCACCCGGCTGCCGAACTGGAAGTGCCGGTAGAGATCGAAATGCCGCGCGTAATCACGAAAATACTGCTTCATCACGTCGTGGCGCGGATAGGCCGCCACCGAATCGGCCATGGGGAATTCGGCGAATTCGGTGGTCGTCTTGGACGAGATCAGGTGGGCGCTCTGGTACATGGTGCTGTGCGGGTTGTCGATATCCCACAGGCCGCCCACGTCGTCGTGCAGTTCGTAGCCGACGAACGGCAAACCCTGTTTGTCCAGGTTGCGGGCGACGGCCAAGCCCATGGGGCCGGCACCAATCACTGCGTACATGCTTTCGCCTCCCGTGGCGATGGGTTGTTTTTGCTATGCTTGGCAGCCTAACCGGTGGATTGCCGCCGGACACGGCTGATTCGGGACCGCCAGCCGGTCAATTCAGGACCAGGACCAAGCCAGGATTAAGTCACGACCATGACGCACGCACCGACCGTCACCATCCATTTTGCGCAAGCCATCGTGCAGGCCGCCGAACGGCTGGGCCTGCCGTTGCCGGAAAATCCGGCGGCCGGGGCGACCGCCGGGCGCGTGGATCTGGCCTACCAGGATCGGCTGTGGGCGCAGTTCTGCTCGGCCGCCGAGGATCCACTGGTGGGGCTGGAGCTGGGGCTGACCTTGCAGGTCGGCCACCTGGACACGGTGGGCATGATCCTGATGAGCTGCGAAACCCTGCGCGACGCCCTGGACGCCTTTCTCGACTACCACCCGATCGTCGGCGAAGGCAGCCACTTCCGCCTGCACGACGATGGCCGCCGTTACCACCTGCGTTACGAGCCGGTGTACCGGATTTGCCGGGAAGCGCGCGTGGAAGCGGCCATGGCCAGCCTGCTGCATCTGACGCGCTGGAGCACCGGCGATCACTTTCACGCCGCAGCGGTTCATTTCCATCATTCGCCGCAGGCCGCCGCCGCACGCTATCAAGCGCGCCTGGAAACGCCGGTGCAATTCAACGCCGGCCACAACGCGCTGTTGTTCGATCACGAGCAGATGGAGCTGCCTCTGATCCACGCCAACCCGGCCCTGTGCCAGCACCTGCGCGGCCTGGCCGACCAGTTGCTGGCACAACTGGGCAATCACTCACTGGGCGCCAGGGTCAGCGCCCTGGTGCGCGCCCAGCCGCGCTGGGGCAAGGAGCGCATCGCCGATCATCTGGGCATGAGCGGCCGCCATCTGGTACGCAAGCTGGCCGAAGAAGGCACCAGCTTCAAGCTGCTACGCAATACCCTGTTGCGCGAACGCGCCGAGCAGGCGCTGGATGAAGGCCGGCGGCTGGCGGAGCTGGCCGACGAGTTGGGGTTTTCCGACGAAAGCGCCTTCGCCAAGGCCTTCAAACGCTGGACCGGCGATACGCCGGCCCAATACCGGAACAAAGAGACGTAACCACCACTAGTGTGCTGTACCAGTCTGCTTGGAGCCTATCGGACACGCGACAAACCTATCCCCGTCATTTCGACTGGGGGTCGCTCGCGACTGGAATGGAGAAATCCGTCCAGATAGGGTGCCCCTGGCATGGAGATTCCGCCACTACGCGCTGCGCGCTCCGGTCGGAATGACAGGCCTCCGTTTCCGGCAGGAGCCTCGAACTGGCCCCTCGCGCTCCGGTCGGAATGACAGGCCTCCGTTTCCGGCAGGAGCCTCGAACTGGCCCCTCGCGCTCCGGTCGGAATGGCAATCCAGCCAACGGCACTAGCGCAGCGGCGGCTCGGGCCAGAAGTCGAACTGCTCAGGCAGTTCGTTGAGGTCGGTGGCAAACACCGGATCACGCTTTTCCAGAAACGCCTTGAAGCCGTCCCGGCCGTCCCAGAATTCGCTGGAACGGTAGATGATGCGGGATTCCACCGCGTGCGCCAGCATCGGGTGATCGAAAGTGGCATTGCGCCACAGCAGTTGCTTGGCCAGAGCCTGGGCCACTGGCGAGGTCTTGTTTTTCAGCTTGCGCGCCAGCTCATAGGCCGCCGGCAACAGCTCATCCTGACTGTGCACGCTGCGGAACAGGCCGGCCTGCCGGCCTTCCTCGGCCTTGAAAATGTCGCCGCTGTAAACCCACTCCAGCGCCTGCTGCATGCCCACCACACGCGGCAGGAACCAAGTGGAACAGGCTTCCGGGGTGATGCCGCGCTTGCTGAACACGAAGCCGATCTTGGCGCCTTCCACCGCCAGACGAAAATCCATCGGCAGGGTCATGGTGATGCCAACCCCCACCGCCGCGCCGTTCAGCGCACCGATCACCGGCTTGCGGCAGCGGAAAATCGCCAGCGACACCTCGCCACCGGAATCACGGATGGTTTCGATGGGCGGTTCCTGATTCTCGGCATGGTCGTAACCGAACAGGTTGCCGCCGTCCTCGGGCTCCATCTCCATGCCGGCACAGAAGGCGCGGCCCGCACCGGTGACCACCACCACCCGCACGGCGTTGTCGCGGCTGGCCTGATCAAAGGCGTGTACCAGCTCATCCTTCATGCGCAGGGTGAAGGCGTTGAGACGATCGGGCCGGTTCAGGGTGATGGTCAGAATCTGGTCGTCCAGATCCGTGCGGATGTGCTGGTATTCCATGGCAATCTCCCGTGCTGTCTGAATCGCAGGCTGCTGAAAAACGTATTCGCGGAGTTTATAGGTTTTTTCAGCCGTCCGCGGCCAGATGCTCGACCTGAACCAGAAACGACCTGGCATAACGGGAAGGAGGCGTATCGAACATGGCGCGCAAGGTGCGATTGAGGTGCGGCTGGTCGTAGAAGCCCGCCGCCAGCGCCAGATCGGTGAGGGTCATGTCGTCGCGCCACAGCGTCAGGGCGCGGGTGCATTTCAGATGCAACTGGAAGCGCTTCAGGGTGACGCCGGCCTCCACCCGAAACAAATGCCGGAAGCGCGATTCGGAAAGGCCGACCACCGCCGCCAGCTCCGCGCCGCTGATATCGCTGTCGCTGGCGCGCAGTAGCTGACAGGCGTGCATCACTCTGGGGTCCAGCGCACGGGGTTCGCCGGCTTCGAGAGTGCGGCGCAGACGCAGAGCGGCGGCGGCTTGCGGTGCCGCCACCAGTTCGCGCAATGCCTCATGGAACGCCTGAAACCGCTCCACCGGCAACGGGCCACCAGGCCCTTCCAGGCCCAGGCAGCGCCAGGCGCGCTGATCCGGGTCCACGTGGATCACCGCCACCGGGCCATCCGCGCTGAGCGCCTGATTGACGTCCGGCGCCGCCCACACGGCCGGCGCGCTCAGCCAGTGGCCGGCCAGTTGCACGCTGATCGGCTGTGTCAGGCCCACCAGCAGCGACGCCGCTACATGGCGGTGCGGCCGGTTGTGCAGGCGCGGCGCCAGCATGCACCAGCCGCCTTCCCAGAGAAACAGGGGCGCACGGGAGCGCGCATCAGCCACGGCCGGACGAGTCTTGCATCAGGAGGGTCTGCCGTGGCCTGGAGTGCGGCTCAGGCCCAGCTTGAAAGCCAGCTCCTTGCTGACGAATATCGGCCCCACCAGCAGGAAGATCAGGTCATCGGTGAAGGAAGGTTTCTTGCCTTCCACCTTGTGGCCCCAGACCTGAACAGCCCAGGCCACGACCCAGAGAATCAGGGCACTCCAGCCCAGCGACCAGGCGCTGCGATCGACACTCACGACAATCAGCGCCGATACCAGCAACCAGCCCAGCATCATCAGCGACACGCCGAAAGAAAGCCGCAGATAGAAAGGCATGCACAGCACCGCCAGCAGCGTCCCGCCATTGACCCAGTAAGCGGCACTGCCTTGCAGCCCCAGCCAGTGCCCGAGAGGAATCAGCCAGAACAGCCCCAGCGTGGAAACGAAGATGGCGGGTACGCAAAAGATATGCACCCACTGATTGACGGGATGGCGATGGCTTTTGCCGTAATCGCCAAGAAAGGTGGCCAGATCACGCATGATGGTCACTCCTGAAATTCGTTATTGGAATTGTACCCCTAACCGACCGCTGAAAAACGTCCCCAGCGCGGCCAGCCAAGGCTAAGGTCATCCTCCCCGGCAAACTTGTACGCAACGGCTACACGGCCCGGCGCTGCCGGCGGCGGTCAGGCCGGCGCCAGCTCCGGCCGGTCGAGCATGGCCGCCAGTTTGTTCAGCGCCGCCTCGCGGGCGGTGCGGCTGTCGCGCCTGGCCGGATGAAAGCCGGGCTTGTAATAGGCGCGATAGGAGCGCCCCAGGCGGCGCAGCCAGCCGGGGTTGCCCAGCAGCCAGTTGAAGCCGTCACGTACCGAACGCCAGTCGGTTGGATCGTCCATTCCGCGGCGCAATTGCAGGTAGTGGAAAATCGTGAAGCCAATGAACTCCACGGTGGTAAAGGCCATTTCCGAGGTGCGCACCCAGTAGCTGCCCACCTGCTCCTGGTAGACATCGAACGCCACCGCCTTGTGTTCACTTTCTTCCACCGCGTGCCACAGCCACAGAGGCAGCATGCGCTGGTCCATGCCGTCGAAAAACTCCGGGTTTTCCAGCATCAGTTCCGCCAGCATGGCGGTAAAGTGTTCCAGTGCGCAGGTTTTTGCCAACTGGCGTTGCGGGGAGAGCCGTTTGGCCAGGAATTTCATGCCATCATGGACGAAATCATGCACCTTGCGGGTGGGCACGCCCTTGCTTTCCATGAACTCATTGAAGCGCTCATGTTCGTTGCCATGGTGCGCCTCCTGGCCAATGAAACCTTTTACCTGCTCGCGCAGCTCCGGGTCGCGGACGCTTTTCTGGTAGTAGCGCACCGAACGCACGAAAAAACGTTCACCCTCCGGGAAGGTGCAGGACAGCGCGGTGAGCAGCAGCGTCTTGAACTGGTCGTCGGCGAACCAGTAACGCGGCATATCATCGGGAAACCGGAAATCCATGCGCCGCGGCTGGATGGCGCTGCTGTTGGTGCGTTTCGCCGCGCTGCGAGGTGGTGTCTTGGCGGTACGGGTTTTGGTGGCTCGAACGGGGGCGCTCATTCCGGCAACTCCTCATCGCGGGGTGCATTGATAACAGCCTCCAATATGCGTGATGGCGGTTTGTGCTCACCAGTGCCGGCTGGGCCAATTTGACGAAAAAGCGTCCAATTCCGGCGGATGGAATCTATTTGTCATTGTTTTTGTCTACCATGATGCCAACCTTGGCAGGTCGCCAGCGAAGAGGAATCGCCATGACACCACCGCCCACTTCGGCCACCGCGGACTACCCGTTCCTGGAGGAACTGCTCAACAGCCTCACCCATGGCATTGGCATGGCACTCAGTATTGCCGGCACCGCGGTGCTGGTGGTAGCCGCCAGCCAGCTCGGCAATCCGTGGAAAATCGTCGGTTTCAGCGTGTTCGGCGCCAGCCTGACGCTGCTTTACGCCGCCAGCACCCTTTATCACGGCAGCCGCCAGCCACGCTGGCGCACCCTGTGGAAAACCCTCGACCACTGCGCCATCTTCATTCTCATCGCCGGCACCTACACGCCATTCCTGCTGGTCAACATGCGCGGCCCGACTGGCTGGACATTGTTCGGGGTGATCTGGGCGCTGGCGCTGGCTGGCGTGGTGCTCAAACTGGTTTTCGGCCATCGCTACAAGCTGGCGCGGGTGGGCATTTATCTGGGCATGGGCTGGCTGGTGGTGTTCGCGTCACGAACGCTGGTCAGCAGTATCAGCGATGCCGGCTTGTGGCTGTTGCTGGCGGGCGGTATCGCCTACACCGCCGGAGTGGTTTTCTATCTGGCCAGGCGGCTGCCTTACAACCACGCCATCTGGCATCTATTCGTGGTGGCCGGCAGCCTGTGCCATTTTTACGCCGTTTATTACGGCGTATTGCCGGCCTGACGACGCCTTCCTCGCTATCCTGTGCGAGATATCCCCCATCATCCTGCGCGGAGCGAAGCGGTACGTCATGCTGCGCGTAGTCGCAGCATCTGCGCAGTCGCAGCACTCAGAATCCATCACCCACCACTCCTGGATTCTGCGACTGCGCTTCGCTCCGCGCAGAATGACGGGGGGAGGCATGAC
>CAYMKZ010000023.1:11958-16652 GCA_964391345.1 uncultured Alcanivorax sp. | reverse complement strand
CGCGGAGCAAAGCGTAGTCGCAGCATCTGCGCAGTCGCAGTATGCAGAATCCATCACTCACCACCCCTGGATTCTGCGACTGCGCTTCGCTCCGCGCAGAATGACGGGGGGAGGCATGACGGCATGACGGGGGCAACATGACGGGAGGCGAGGTGGCAGGGCGGCGGCGGCATAAAGCGATACGTCATGCTGCGCGGAGCAAAGCGTAGTCGCAGCATCTGCGCAGTCGCAGTATGCAGAATCCATCGCTCACCACCTCTGGATTCTGCGACTGCGCTTCGCTCCGCGCAGAATGACGGGGGTGGCATGGCGGCATGGCGGGGGCAACATGACGGGAGGCGAGGTGGCAGGGCGGCGGCGGCATAAAGCGATACGTCATGCTGCGCGGAGCAAAGCGTAGTCGCAGCATCTGCGCAGTCGCAGTATGCAGAATCCATCGCTCACCACCTCTGGATTCTGCGACTGCGCTTCGCTCCGCGCAGAATGACGGGGGTGGCATGGCGGCATGGCGGGGCACTCTAGGGGGCAATAGCCTGGGCGATGGCCTCTGCCACAGCCAGGCTGGATTGCGGGTTCTGCCCGGTGATCAGACGACCGTCGGTCACCACCCGGGGCTCGAACTTGCCGGCATTGTCGATTTTCGCGCCCAGCTCGCGCAAACGGCTTTCCAGCAGAAACGGCATGGCCTGATCGAGACTCACTTCATTCTCTTCCGCATTGCTGAAGCAGCTCACCTTGCGCCCTTGCACCAGTGGCCGGCCCTGCTCGTCACGGGCGCCGATCAGCGCCGCCGGGCCGTGACAGACGGCGCTGACCAGCCCACCTTGCGCCCAGATGCGGCTGAGGGCGCCGGCCACCTGCGGGTTGTCGGGCATATCGAACATGGCGCCATGGCCTCCGGCCACGAACACGCCGCAAAAACGCTGTTCGCGGACGGCCTGCAAGGCGAGGGTATCCTGCAACGCGGCAATGGCGTCCCGCCACTGCTCTTTCTGCTGGTCATCGGGGATCGAGCGCGGATCGATGGGCGCCTTGCCGCCCATGGGGCTGGCAATGCACAGCGGGATGCCACGCTCCCGGAACAGATTGAACGGCACGGCGAATTCTTCCAGCCACAGGCCGGTCTGTTTGCCATGTCCCATCTGGGAAGCGCTGGTGACCAATATCAAAAGGGGGGTGCCGACGTTCATATTCGCTCCATGCCACATCTACGGAAAGCCACATTCACGGAAAGCCGCCTCTACGGGAAACACGCTTGACGACGTACACTTGACGACAGTGATCGAACCGTGAAGATGAATGACAGGATGCGACCACTCTGACGCTGGCCGTCTCAGGTCGTGAAAACGCAGAACCTCATTTCAACACGCCGCGAAGCACCCGTCCACAGGCATCCGGCAAGGAACCGGCAATCGACATGAATTGGCAACAACTGCTCAACAAGGGCCGCCTGGGCGGGCGCTCCGCCAAGGATGAAACCGGGCGCACCGCGTTCCTGCGGGATCACGACAAGATCATTTTTTCCGGCGCTTTCCGCCGTCTGGCGCGCAAGACCCAGGTGCATCCGCTGGCCACCAACGACCACGTGCACAACCGTCTGACCCACTCGCTGGAAGTATCCTGCGTGGGGCGCACGCTGGGCATTCGCGCCGGCGAACGCTTGCAGGCGCTGGGCCATTTGCCGCCATCGATCAACGCCACCGATCTGGGTGACATCGTGCAGTCCGCCTGTCTCGCCCACGACATCGGCAACCCGCCGTTCGGCCATACCGGCGAACGGGCGATCCGCGCCTGGTTCCAGGATCGGGGACGCCGCTACCTGCAACCGCTGAGCGAACAGCAGCGTTCGGATCTGCTGTATTTCGAAGGCAACGCCCAAGGTTTCCGTATCCTCACCAAGGGTGAATACCACCAGTATGACGACGGCATGCGGCTCACCTACGCCACCCTGGCCACCTTCCTCAAATACCCCTGGCTGTCGGCCGATGCCGATGAACACGCGGCCAAGCCGGGCAAATACAGCAGTTTTCTGTCGGAGGCGGAAGCCTTTCGTGAAGTGTGCCGCGCCACCGGCCTGCGCGAGCTGACGCCGAATCGCTACAGCCGCCATCCGCTCGCCTATCTGATGGAGGCCGCCGACGATTTCTGCTACGCCATCATCGATCTGGAAGACGGCCTGGAAATGGACTTGCTGCGCTGGGACGAGGTTTATGCGCTGTTGCGCCCCGCGCTGCCGCACAGCTCCGAAGTGAACCGGCTGGTGCATTCGGAGATGCGCGACGGCCGCAAGGCCGCCCTGTTGCGCGGCAAGATCATCGAGCGTTTCATCGAAGCCGGCGTCTCGGCGTTTCTGCAACATCACGATGCGCTGCTGGCCGGCACGCTGAGCGGCGACCTGTTGCACCATTGCGACCCGGTGGTCGGCGAGGTGGTGACGGCGGCCAAGGCGCTGGCGGGCGGCAAGGTGTTCGAGCACCCGCGCAAAGTGGAGCTGGAAATCGGCGCCTTCGAGGTGATGGGCGCGCTGCTCGACGGGCTGATCGAGGCAACCCTGTCCCACGCCCGTGGCGAGCTGCGCAACTATCGTCACCAGCGCATCATCGACCTGATCGGCCGGCATTCTTTCCCTCCCGGCCTGGCCGCGCTCGACGAGCAGGAGCGTGTTTACCAGTGCATCATGCGGGCGCTGGATTTCCTGGCCGGCATGACCGACAACTACGCCACCTATCTGGCCAAGCAGTTTTCGGGGATGGCGGAAACCCGTTATTAAGAGCCGAGAGCTGAAAACTGAGAGCTAAGAGCCGAGAGCTGAAAACTGAGAGCTAAGAGCCGAGAGCTGAGAACTGGGAGCTGAGAGCGCTGGCGATCAGTCGATCTTCGGCAGGCCGTGCTCGCGGATGGCGGCACTCACCGCCTCGGGGATGGCAATTTCCGCGGCCAGCGGCAGGTGGTCGGAAAGCCGGCAGTCGTCCAGCACCCGTGATTGCCGCACCGACAGTTCCGGGCTGGTGAGAATGTAATCGATGTGGCGATCCGGCCCCCAGCTCGGGTAAGTCAGCAACTCACCCTCCGCGACCCGCACGCCCAGTGCACCCAGCAGCGTGCGCTCGAGCTGGTCCGGCCGGCAATTGAAATCGCCCATCAGCACCTTGTAACGAAACGGTTTCAGCAGCGTCGCCAGATAAGCCAGTTGCGCGTTTCTTATTCGCTCGCCCAGCGCCAGATGCGCCACCGCCACCACCAGCGGCTCCAGCGGGTGGCCATACTTGATCAGGATGGCGCCGCGACCCGGCAGGCCGGGCAAGGCGTGGTCCTCCACCGCGTAGGGCGTGTAGCGGCTGAGCAGACCGTTGCTGAACTGCCCGAGCCGCCCCAGGTTGCGATTGAGCTGCTGATGCCAGAACGGGAAATCCGCCAGCGATGCCAGGTGCACCAGTTGGTTGAGGTTGCGCGAGCGCAGGCTGCCGCCATCCACTTCCTGGAGGCCCACCACATCAAAATGGCGCACCACCTCGGCGATCTGTTCGATGGTTTCAACGCTGCGCGGGTGCGCCACCACGTTTTTCCAGCTTCCCGTCACGTACTCGCGGTAGCGGCGCGTACCGATACCGGCCTGGATATTGAAACTGAGCAGGCGCAGCGGGCGGTCCGGGAGCGCCACACTGCGCGCCCGGCGGGTGCGGCGGTGGCCCTCTCTGGCAAACGAAAAGCCCACCGGGCGGGTTCGCCAGGACTGATAAACGGTACGGGCACGATCAATCAGCATGGGCAGGTGATGGTTCGTCGTTTTCGATCACGGCTTATTGGCCGCCCCCCTTGCGTTCCTTTTCCAGTTTGTTGACCAGAAAATCGACCACATCGAACATCTCTTCATTACTGCTCAGATGTTTGCGCAGCACCAGATATTTGCCGGCCACCACCAGCGAAGGCACGCCCTGAATGCGGTAATCACGGGCCATGGCGTCGGCCTCGCGCAGCTTGGTGGATACGCCGAAGGAGTCGTAAAGCTGATCGAATTTGTCTTTGTCGACACCGTGCTTGGCAAAGAAATCCGCCAGTGCCTCCTCATCGAACAGCCGCTCGTGGTCCACATGAATGGCGTTGAAAACGGCTTCATGCAACTTGTCGGTCACACCCAGCACCTGCTCCACGTAGTAGGCCCGCGCCAGCGGCTCGGCATGGCTGAGAAAGGTAACGGGGGTGCGCACGAAGTCCACATAATCCGGTTTGGTTTTCAGCCAGGACTGCACCTTGGTTTCCAGATGGAAGCAGTGCGGGCAGATGTACGAGAAGAATTCACGCACCTCGATCTTGCTGGGGTCGTTGACGACGCCCTGGGTTTCCATCACTTCGTAATGCACGCCGGCGACATATTTCGGCGTGGCTTGCGCCTGGGCCACCAGCGACGTGGACAGTAGCCCCAAACCAAGCAGCAGGGCCGTAACGGTACGCAGCATGCGTTGTTTCTCCTTGTTTTCCGGTATCCGGGTTCCGGTATTCAGTGTGACCGCGGCAACGGCGGAATGATTCCCCGGCGCCAGACCGGCGCCGGGGAATCATTATGCGGGGACGGGACGGGATATGCATCCGGACTTTCGACAGCGGACGCGGAACCCTTCGATGTCATGCTGTGCGAAGTCGCGGTCCATGTCCGGCACCGAGTGGATTCCGCGACTGCGCGCGGAATGACAAGG
>CAYMKZ010000023.1:0-11858 GCA_964391345.1 uncultured Alcanivorax sp. | reverse complement strand
GGCATGACAAACATCAGGCAGTTCAGTCGGCCGCCTGGTTGCCTTCCGCCTTACCTGCCGACAGACCAGAGACGAAGCTGGCCACCGCGCGGATCTGCTGATCACTGAGCTTGGCGGCGATGGTTTGCATCATCTTGCTGGGGTCGTTTTTGCGGGTCACCACGTCGTCACCCAGATCCCCGCGCCCGGCGGCGCGGAAAGCACGCAACTGGGATTCCACGTATTCGGGATGCTGACCGGCCAGCGCCGGGAAGCGAGCGGCATCGACACCTTGCCCGGCCGGGTTGTGACAACCGGAACAGGCCGGCACGCCGTTGGCCGGATCACCGCCACGGAACAATTTCTTGCCTTCCGCCACCAGCTTGGGATCAGCCTGGCCGGGGTGCACGGTCTGGGAGGAGAAGTATGCGGCCAGATTTTCCATGTCCTGCTCGCTGAGATTGGCCACCTGAGCTTGCATGATGGCATTCACCCGGGCGCCGGATTTGAAGTCATGAAGTTGCTTGAGGAGGTAGGGAGCACCCTGCCCCGCCAGGTTGGGGAACTGTCCCGATGGGGAGTTGCCATCAGGGCCGTGGCATGCCGCACAAACCGCTGCTTTTGCTTTACCCGCCTCGGCGTTGCCGGCATTATCTGCCGCCTGAGCCACGGGAATGACCACGATGGTGGCCAGCAGCATCGTCAGATTCAGAAACTTCATGGCCTTTCCTTTTCAAATACAGAGTTCTTATTGGGTTGTTCTAGTGCTCATCATGTACTCGATAAGGGCTCGATGATGGTTCGTCAGAGCCTTGCCCGTACGCCGGGCGTTTGCCTTCACCGGTGAAGATCGGTAGAAATTCGCGCAAGCCGCCCCAGCGTGGTTTGATTTGAGTATATACGACAGCCCGCTGTTCGTCATAGACACCATGAACAATGTGGATATTGGCCCCAGACAGGAACCACCATGCCGCAAAGCGCCACCGAACGTCTGCTTCACCAGGCCGGTTTTCTGACCAGCGCCCAGACCGTGGAACAATGTCCGCCGGATCAGGGCTTCGAGGTGGCGTTCGCCGGGCGCTCCAACGCCGGCAAATCCAGCGCCATCAATCGCCTCACCGGCCAGCGCTCACTGGCGCGCACGTCCAAAACACCCGGCCGCACCCAGCTGATCAACTTCTTCCAGCTCGACGATGAACGCCGGCTGGTGGACCTGCCCGGTTACGGCTACGCCAAGGTGGACAAGCAGACCCGCCTCCAGTGGCAGCATCACCTGGATGATTATCTGGCGCGCCGGCAATGTCTGCGCGGGCTGGTGCTGCTGATGGACATTCGCCACCCGCTCAAGGAGTTCGACCGGCTGATTCTGGACTGGTCCGCCGAAGGCGGCATGCCCCTGCACATTCTGCTCACCAAGGCGGACAAGCTGAAGTTCGGTGCCGCCAAGACCGCGCTGCTGAAACTGCGCACCACCCTGAAAAGCCATCCAGCGCCGCTCAGCACCCAGCTCTTTTCGGCCACCACCGGCGTCGGCGCCGAAGAAGCCTGGGCGCAACTGGGCACCTGGCTGGCCATCGCCGAAACGCCGTAGTTATCCGGCCATCATTTTGCGCAAGATCCCCCCGCTATTCCGCGCGGCCCTCTCGTCATCCCGCGCAGCCCTCCCGTCCTGCGCGGCCCTCCCACCATCCCGCGCGACCCTCCCGTCCTGCGCGACCCTCCCGTCATTCTGCGCGCAGTCGCAGAATCCAGGTTTTAGACCCATGGATCCTGCGTGCTGCGACTACGCAGATGCTGCGACTGCGCAGATGCTGCGACTACGCGCAGCATGACGTACCGCTTCGCGGAATGACGTTGGGGGAAGAAATGACCTTCTACGTCACACCATCGACGCTCTGCGGCATCCAGGTCGTCTGTCCACGACCCTTTGATCATTGGCTGATCGTCGCTAACTATCTGGCCAGAAAGGAAAATCAGCACCGATTCCGATTTGGCATGCCTTTTGCTCACTGGGAAGTTGAGGAACGAAGCCGCGGCCGGGTGCTACGGGTGGGCGGGTGGCCATGGGGTAAAGGGGGGATGGCCAGGGAGCTCCGGTTTTTCGCAGGCAAAAAAAATCCCTGGCAGCAAGTGGGGGGAAGGGAACGACTGCGCTGCCAGGGAGGCTTGCCGCCCCGGCCTCCTGGGGGAGAGACCGGGGTGTCCAGAAACTACGAACCGGCGAGGGTACTGGGGGATCGGGGGTTACCGGTCCGTAGTTACATGATAGGACAGGCCGCCAGCAAAAAAAGTTTCCTGTACAACCCACCTTTTACAAATTAAATGCGGCTAACGCAACAGGCAGCTTTGTGCATGTGTGCAAAAAAGGCGAATTTGATGCAATTTCGTGCATTTTCAGGCAAGAAAAGTGCACTCAACCCCCTCGGCACTTCATTTTTCCTGCGTCCGGCTCGCCTCGCCCTGCTCCCAAGGTTCACCCCTGGTGCGGTCATGACAGGGCAAACCACGGTGCATCGCCGCCTTGGCCAGCATGTATGCCGACACCGGCGCGGTGATGAACAAAAACAGCACGACCAGCAAATCACGTAGGTGCAGCGTTCCTGTGTGCCAGGAAAAGTACAACAGCGAACCGACCAGCACCGCGCCCACGCCCAGCGTACAGACCTTGGTCGCGCCATGCAGACGCTGGTAGAAATCCGGCAGCCGCACCAGCCCGAAAGAGCCGATCAGGGCAACGCACGCACCCAGCAGGATGAAGGCGCTTACCAGCAACTCAACCACCATATCCATCGTTTCCTCCTCCCGCGATCCGCCGGTCAGGGCTCGATGACACTGCCACGGATGCAATATCGGGCCATCGCCACGGTACTGATGAAGCCGATCAGGGCGATCAGCAATGCGGCTTCGAAATGAAGGCTGTGCCCGCCGGCCACGCCATACAGCGTGATCAGCGCGATGGCATTGATACACAGCGTATCCAGCGCCAGAACCTTGTCCGGCAAGGATGGGCCACGCAGCAGACGAAACAGATTCAGCAATGATGCCAGCGCAATCAGACCGAAAGCCACCGGCAAAACCGTTGCTAGCATTGGAAAATCTCCTTGATGCGGCGTTCATAACGCTCGCGGATTTGCGCCACCAGCGCATCGGGATCCTCGACATCCAGGGTGTGGATCAGCAGGGTTCGGCGATCAGTGCTGATATCCACGCTGGTGGAGCCGGGAGCCAGCGACACGACACCGGCGAGAATTTCGATGGTGAACTCGTTGTCCAGCTCCAGAGACATGCTCACGAACGCCGGCCGGCGCCGGCTGGACGGGCGAAGAATCAGCCAAGCCACCATCAGGTTGGCCAGCAGGATATCGCGCAGGATCACCATCAGGAATACCAGCAGCGGCCCCAGCCGGCGCACGCGCGGCACGCCGTGCAGGAACGGTGCCGCCACCTTCGGCAAGGCAACTGCCAACACCAGCCCCAGCAACGCCTGGCCGACGCTGAACCCGTTCAGCAACAACCAGGCCAGCCACAGTATCAGGCTGAACAGCGGCAACGGCAGCAGACGTCTGATCATGGGCGTCCTCCGGCGGCTTCACCGAGCACCGCCTCGATGTAATGCGCGGGTTGCGACCATTGCCGGGCGGCGGCATCGGTCGCCTTCCACAACGGCCCGCCGAACACCGCCAGCAAGGGCCCGGCCAGCAACAGCAGGGTGACGGCCAGCAATTTCACGCGATCGAGGCTGGCCGCCGGGCCGGTTTCGTCGCTCTGTTCCAGGTTGCGCCAGATCAGCGTGGTGCCCGAGCGGCTCAGGGCGATCAGCACCAGCAGGCCGGAGCCCAGCACCAGCGCCCAGTACCAGGGCGACGGCACCGCTTGCAGCAACGCCACCTTGGCAAAAAAGCCGGACAGCGGTGGCAAACCGATCACGGCAATGGCGCCGACAAAAAAGAGCACCCCCAGCACGCCGACCGGAATCGGTTGCAGCCCCACTTGCATGGTGTCCGCCGCCGGGCCCCGCGCGCTGGCGATCAGATCCGCCAGCAGGAACAGTCCAGCGGAGATCAGGGTGGTGTGAAAGGTGTAAAACAGTATCGCTGAAAAAGCACCGGCACCGCCCCAGGCCAGCGCGGCGGCCAGCGTCCCCACCGACAGCACCATCAGATAACCGACCTGGTCGCGCAGGCGCCGGGCAGCCAGCACCCCGAGCGCCGCCAGCGGCAACGTCGCCAGCGCCATTATCCAGAGCGCATCACGACCGGCGGCCACCGCCAGATCATCCGCTGCCAGACCGTAAATCCGGGCGATCGCGTACAAACCGACCTTGGTCATGATGGCAAACAGCGCCGCCACCCCGGCGGTGGCGCCGGCATAGGCGGCCGGCAGCCAGAAATACAAAGGGAACAACGCCGCCTTGAGCACAAACACCACGCCCAGCAACAGGCAGGCTACCGTCAGCAGCATTCGGGCCGGCGCCGCCAGGCCCGCGGCACGGACGGCAAAATCCGCCATGTTCAACGTGCCGGTGGTGCCGTAGATCAGCGCCAGGGCGATCAGAAACAGTGACGAGCCGATCAGGTTCAACACCACGTAATGGAAGCCGGCGCGCACCCGCTGCCGGCCCTGGCCATGCAGCGCCAGACCATAGGAGGCGATCAGCAGGATTTCGAAAAACACGAACAGGTTGAACAGGTCCCCGGTCAGGAAGGCGCCGTTGAGCCCCATCAACTGAAACTGGAACAACGCATGGAAGTTGGCGCCGCGTCGATCATCGCCGCGCAGGGCGTACAACAGCGCCGGCAGCGCCAACACCGCGGTCAGCACCAGCATCAAGGCGCTGAGCCGGTCCAGCACCAGCACGATGGCAAACGGCGCCGGCCAGTCGCCCAGCCGATACACGCCGATAGCGCCGCCGGCGGCCTGCTGATAAAGCAGCAGCGACAGCGGCACCAGCAAAATCGTCGCCAGCAGGCTGACGGCGCGCGACAAACGCTCGGCGCGGCGCCTCAGCAGCAGCAACATGCCGGCCAGCGCCGGCAGCAGGATGGGCGCGATCAACCAATGCATCAGTCGTCGCCCTCCCCGTCCCGCCGATCCGGGCGGCCATCCACATGGTCGGTGCCGGATTCGCCGAGGCTTCGCAAGGCCAGCACCACCACGAACGCCGTCATGGCAAAGCCGATGACGATGGCCGTCAATACCAGCGCCTGGGGCAGCGGGTCCGTCGGGTTCACGGAGCGGCCAAGGATGGCGGCCCGCCCCGTCGCCAGGCGGCCGGAAGCCAGAATGAACAGGTTCACCCCGTAGCCCAGCAAGGTCAGCCCGAGGATGACCGGAAAAGTACGGGCGCGCAGTACCAGGAACACACCGCACCCCACCAGCACCGCGATCGCCATGGCCAGGATCACTTCCATGCCGGCCTCCCACTGCCATTATCCGTACCGTCATGGCTCGCGCTGTCACCAGGCACGCCACCGCCCGGCCGTGCCAGCCCGCCAAGGCAGGTCAGGATCAGCATGGTGGCGCCGACCACGGTAACCAGCACCCCGGCATCGAACAGCAGGGCGCTGGCCAGTTCCACCTCGCCGATCAGCGGGACGGTGATGTGGCCATGGGCGCTGGTGAGAAACGGAAAACCGAACAGCCAGGCCCCCATGCCGGTGACGCCGGCCAACAACAATCCAGCTCCGATCAACGGATGATAGTCTCCTGGCAACCGATGGCCGGCCCAGGCGGTTCCTGACGCCACGTATTGCAAAATCAGCGCCACCGAAACGACCAGCCCGGCGATGAAACCACCACCAGGCTGGTTATGGCCGCGCAGGAACAGGTACAAGGCAACCAGCAACGCCAGCGGCAACAACAACCGTGACAGGCTGACCAGCAACAGCGGATGACCATCCACCGCCCAGGGCCGGCCCTCTTTGTCCGCCGCCGGCGATGGCAGGCGCAAACCGCGCAGCAAAGCGGCAATACCCAGGGCGGCCACGCCCAGCACGGTGATTTCGCCGAAGGTATCGAAACCACGGAAGTCCACCAGAATCACGTTCACCACGTTGGTGCCACCACCGCCGGGCACGGACTGCGCCAGGAAATAACCACTAATGGACTGGAAATCGCTGGTCATCATGGCCAGCGCCGCCACCCCCACGCCACCGCCGATCACCACCGCCAGCAGCAGATCACGGGCAAGACGCAAAGCGCCGGACTGGCGCCGCCCGCGGGCCGGCAGAAAATACAGCGCCAGCAGCATCAGCAGCACCGTGACCACCTCCACCGCCAGTTGCGTCAGCGCCAGATCCGGGGCCGAGAAACGCACGAACAGCAGCGCCACGATCAACCCCACCACGCTCACCATCACCAGCGCGGTGAAGCGCCGGTGATGCCAGGCAACCGTGATCATCGATGCCGCCATCAGCACCCCCGCGCCCAGCAGCGTCACCGCGTCCACCGGCAACAGCGATGCGGCATGCAGAGACGGCAGTGGCAACGCCGCCACCAGAATCAGCACCACCAGTGCCAGCAGCCAGGCGATGTAGCTTTGCAGGGAACCCCGGCAGAGCCCGTTGCTGACCACGGCGGCACAGCGGGACAACACACGGATACCCGCCTCGAACATCCGGTTGGCCTCCAGTGATGGCAGGCGCGCGGCCAGGGCGAACAGATAGCGGCGATTGGCGTACACCAGCACGCCGCCGAGCAGCGCCACGAAACTCATCAGCAACGGCAAACTGAACCCATGCCAGACCCGCAGGTAATAGCTCGGCAGTGGAGTGCCCAAGGTAGCGGCACTCGCCACACTCAGCAGTTTCCCCACGGTGATGGCAGGCAACATGCCCACCGCCACACACAGCGCCACCAGTATCTCGACGGGTATTTTCATGTAGCGCGACGGCTCATGGGGCGGGAATTTCGGCAGATCGACGGGCTCGCCCTTGAAAAACACGTCATGGATGAAACGTGCCGAATAGGCCACCGAGAACATGCCCCCCAGGGTGGCGCCCAGCGGCAGCAGCCAGTTCGGTACGGCGCCGGGCAAAGCGGATTGCAGCGTCACGCCGAAAAACATTTCCTTGGAAAGAAAGCCGTTCAGCAACGGCACCCCGGCCATCGCCGCCGACGCCACCATCGCCAGCACCGCGGTGTGCGGCATGTATTTCCAGAGACCGCTGAGGCGACGCATGTCGCGGCTGCCGGTCTCGTGCTCGATGATGCCCGCCGCCATGAACAGCGACGCCTTGAAGGTGGCGTGGTTGATGATGTGGAACACCGCCGCCACCGCCGCCAGCGGGGTATCCAGGCCGAACAGCAGCGTAATCAGGCCGAGATGGCTGATCGTCGAACAAGCCAGTAGCCCCTTGAGATCGTGCTGAAAAAGCGCCCTGATCGCCCCCCACAGAAAGGTCGCCATGCCCACGCCGGCCACCAGCTCGAACCACAACGAGGTGCCGGACAGCGCCGGATACAGCCTGGCCAGCAGAAACACGCCGGCCTTGACCATGGTCGCCGAGTGCAGGTAAGCACTCACCGGCGTGGGCGCCGACATGGCCTGGGGCAGCCAGAAGTGAAACGGAAACTGGGCGCTCTTGGTGAACACGCCGAGCAGCACCAGGCAGAGAATCAGTGGATACCAGGGGCTGCTGCGAATCAGCTCGCCACTGGCCAGCACCGTACCCAGAGAGAAACTGCCAACGATCTGACCGATCAGCAGCACCCCGGCCAGCAGCGCGAAGCCGCCCATGCCGGTGATGGCCAGCGCCATGCGCGCGCCTTTGCGGGCACTGGAGCTATCCGACCAGAAGCTGATCAGCAGAAACGAACTGAGGCTGGTCAGCTCCCAGAACAACACCAGCAACAGCAGATTGTCGCTGGTCACCAGCCCCAGCATGGCGCCCATGAACAGCAGCAAAAGGGCGAAGAAACGCCCAAGGCTGTCCTTGCCGGACAAATAGTAGCGGGCGTAAACAATCACCAGCAGACCGATGCCCAGCACCAGCAATGCGAACAGCAGCGAAAGACCGTCCAGCCGGAAGGCCAGCGCCAGCCCCAGGCTCGGCATCCAGGGCAGGGAAAAGGTGACCGTGGCGCCGTCGAGCACTATCAAGCCGGGTTGCCACAGCCCCAACAGCGCCACTATCGGCAGCACGGCGGCGGCCACGGCGATACTGTTGCGCGACAGGCCTGCTTTTTCAGCCAGCGGCGGCAGTACCGCGCCCAGAAAGGGCAGCAGGACCACGAGGGCAAGAGTCATACATTATCCGTTGTCACAGGCGGCAGCGCCGCTTTGAGCCAGGCAGGCAAAGAGGCCCGCCGAGAAAACGCGACAGCTCAGTGCACGCGAGGTGGATCAGGGAGATACGGACGACGATGACGGCGCAGACAGTGCGCGAGAGCATACGAAACATCGAATGGGCGCGGCGACGCGGACATCGGAAAAAAGCCTGCATGAAGACCACTTCAGTATGCCATGGCCGCCTGCAATCCGGCAATCAACGCTTGCCACGCGCCACCGGCGTGGCACTATAAACCGTACGGACACGCAAGGAGAGAATCATGCGCCCCGCATTGACCAGCCTGCTCGCGGGCCTGAGCATCCTGGCCGCCCTCAGTGCGGCGGGCTGCACCAGTGACCCGCAGCGCCTGCCGGAGGGTGCACGAACGTGCCCGACACCGCGCCCGCAAATGTGCACCCGGGACTACCGGCCGGTCACCGGCTTCGACGCCGACGGCAACCGCCTGGGGCACTACGGCAACCATTGCACGGCCTGCGGCGATGCCAAAGTCATCTACACCCTGCCCGCCATGCCGCGCTGACGCTTGCCGCGCTCACCTGCACCGGATTGATCATCTTGTCTGACGCCGCCCTGACCCTGTTACTGGATTTCGACGACCAATATCGCCGCGATCAGCAGCAGAGCAGCGACTTTCTGCATCGGCGCGACCGGCGTCTGGCGCTGCACCAGGGCCTCGATGGCCGGCAGGGCACACTACCCGGCTGGCTCCGCGCAACCGGCGGACGCCCGCTGACCGCCCCCCATCAGGATCCGCGTCTGCGCACCTGGCGATGGCTGCGCCTGTTGTTCGTGCTGGCCGGCGCGGCACTGGGTATTGCCACCATGCTCGGCCTGCTCTATTACGACGGCGGCCGCCGCATCAACGTCACGCTGGTGATGGCGGTGGCGCTGCTGCAACTGCTGCTGGCCTTGCTCACCAGTGGCCAGGCTTTGCTGGGCTGGCGTCCCTGGCGGGCGCTGCTCGGCGACGGCCTGCCGCGCTGGTGGCCGGCGCCGACGGCACCGGCGCCCATGCTGCGCGCCGTTCAGGTGCCCCTGGCAACGCGGGTGGCCCACAGCGGCGGGCTGGCGTTCGCCGTGGCCGCCTTGCTGACGTTGCTCACCCAGGTGCTGATTCACGATCTGGCGTTCGGCTGGAGCACCACCCTGGAAACCTCGGCACCGGCCTATCACGATCTGACCACGGCGCTGGCCTGGCCCTGGCGAAGCTGGCTGCCGCAAGCGGTTCCCTCCCTGGATCTGGTGGAGCAATCACGCTATTTCCGCATCGGCAATGCGGCGGTGAGCGACCCGGCGCGGCTGGGCGACTGGTGGACCTTCCTGGCCATGCTGTGGTTCTTTTATGCGCTATTGCCCCGCCTGCTGTTGCTGGCGCTGAGCCACGCGCAACTGAGCTGGCGCGCCCGCCAACTGCTGGCCACTCATCCGGGGCGGGCGGCCTGGCGACAGCGCTGTGACACACCCTGGGTCAGCAACGGCGGCGATGTCACCGCCAACAATCCGCCCGTGCCCGCCACCGGCGAACAGCAGAAACCGCCCCCGGCGCAGCACGCCCAGATGCTGATCCGCTGGGCCGGCGCCGGCGACGCCACGCGGCTGTCACAGCGGCTGGGCGATCCGCTCCTGACACTGGACGCCGGCGGCGCGGCCAGCCTGGCACAGGACCAGCAGGTACTGGCGCAGGCCCATCAAGCCGGTGGGCCGCTGATACTGGCTACACGCGGCTGGGAGCCGCCCACCGGCGAGCTGGCGGACTTTCTCCAGGACGCCCGCCAGCGGCTGGGCGACACCCTGATCCAGTTGGTGCCACTGGCCCCCGGAGATCAGCCGGCGCTGGCCAGCGATATCGCCCTGGCTCCCTGGCGGCGCTTCGTCGCCCGCCACGGCGATGCTGCGCTGGTACTGGCCGACCTGCCATCCCCGGAGGCGTCACCATGACCTCGACGATGCCCCGCTTTGCCGTGGTCGGCCACCCCAACAAGGGCAAGTCCAGCATTGTCGCCACCCTGACACAGAATGACGCCATCGCCATCGCGCTGGAGCCCGGCACCACCCGCCACAGCCACGCCTATCCGCTCAGCGTCGACGGCACCACGCTGTACGAGCTGATCGACACGCCAGGTTTCCAGCGCCCGCGCCGGGCGCTGGCCTGGATGCAGGAGCACAGCCAGGACGCCGCCGACCGGCCCGCCACGGTACGGGCGTTCGTCACCCAGCACCGGGACAATCCGCGCTTCCACGACGAATGCCAGTTGCTGACGCCGATTCTGGATGGCGCCGGCATTCTCTACGTGGTGGACGGTTCGGTACCCTATTCCAGGGAAAACGAAGCGGAGATGGAGATCCTGCGCTGGACCGGCCAGCCCAGCCTGGCGCTGATCAACCGTATCGGCGAGGACGACCACACCGATACCTGGCGCGCCGCGCTCGGCCAGTATTTCCAGATCGTGCGCTGCTTCGATGCGGTGCGCGCGCCGTTCGAGGACCACTTGGGGCTGTTGCGCGGCTTCGGTGAGCTGGCGCCCGGCTGGCGCGAGCCGCTGGAACGGGCCGTCAACTATCTGCGGGCACAACGCCGGCACCGCCACCAGCAGGCGCTGACGCTGATCGCCAATGCCCTCGGTGAAATGCTCACCCACGTGGAAACCCGCACCGTGCACAATACGGATGATCCGGCCGATGAAACCCGGCTCCGGCAGCGCTGGCGGGACTGGCAGCGCCAGCGCGAGCAGCGCCTGCGGCGGGACATCGAACAGCTTTATCAGCACCACCGGCTGCAACGCCGGGAAAGCGAGCTGGACTGGCAGGGCGGCGACGACCTGTTCAGCGAACAGGCGCGCCACGTCTGGGGCGTCAGCCGCGGCTACCTGGCCACCGCCGGATTCGGTGCCGGCGCCCTGGGCGGCGCCGGTATCGATGTCCTCAGCGCCGGCCACACGCTGGGCGCCGGCGCGTTGCTCGGCGGCCTGCTGGGCGCCGCCGGCAGTGTCTACTATGGCGGCAAATACGCCGGCAAACTGGAACGCCTCAAGCTTGGGCCGCTGTCTCCCGGCGGCCGCGAAGAACGCTTCGGGCCGGTGCAGGATCTGCAATTCGGTTACGTGGTGCTGGGCCGCGCCCTGGAACACGGCTGGCGCGTGGCGCATCGCAACCACGCCGGCCAGGAACCGCTGACTCTGGGCGACGACCACAACCACTGGCTGCAACACCTGCCGCGACGCCAACAGGCGGCCCTGCAAAAAGCCCTGCAAAACCCGCCACGCCACCTGGGCGACCACAAACGCCGCCAGGCCCTGGAGCAAGCCGTCACCGACGCCGGCGCCGCCTTCCGTGCCTGGCGCACGGCCAAACCCCCGCGCCCGTAGGCAAGAGCCTCTCCCACCAGAGCGGCATCTGGCCGTCCGCGCCACACCTTCGCCTTCTCAGGAAAGCAATACCGCCTTCCGCCACTTCGTCATCCCGTCATTCCGCCATCCCGTCATCCCGTCATCCCGTCATCCCGTCATCCCGTCATCCCGTCATCCCGTCATTCCGCGCGAAGTCGCGGAATCCAGGGCCTGGATCCTGCGACTTCGCGCAGGATGACGA
>CAYMKZ010000022.1:2050-32116 GCA_964391345.1 uncultured Alcanivorax sp. | reverse complement strand
AGATGAATAGCGCCCGCGACTATCTTAACGACAGTGACCGCTTCGGTCGCCTGCTCGATGGTTATCGACCCCGAGAAGCACAGCTGCAAATGGCCGACGCCGTGGCCGAGGCCATCGACGACGGCGCGGTGCTGCTGGTGGAGGCGGAGACCGGCACCGGCAAGACGCTGGCCTATCTGCTGCCGGCGTTGCTGTCGGAGGGCCCGACGCTGGTCTCCACTGGCACCAAGAGCCTCCAGGACCAGTTGTACTTCAAGGATCTGCCGCTGGTGAAGAAGGTGCTGGGGCTGCCGCGCAAGATCGCGTTGCTCAAGGGGCGGGCCAATTACCTGTGCCCTTACCGGCTGGCCTTGCACCGGGAGGATGCCCGTTTCCTGACCCGGGAAACCATCGAGCAGTTGCACATCGTCGCCCACTGGGCCGGCCGCACCGATACCGGCGATATCGCCGAGCTGCGCCAGTTGCCGGAAGACGCGCCGGTGTGGCCCTGGGTGACCAGCACGGCGGACAACTGCCTGGGCAGTGAATGCCCGAACTACAACGAATGCCCGTTGATGAACGCCCGCCGGGCGGCGCAGGAGGCGGATCTGGTGGTGGTCAACCATCATCTGTTCTTTGCCGACGCGGCGTTGCGCGGCGAGGGGGTTTCCGAGCTGCTGCCGCGTGCCAATACGGTGGTTTTCGACGAGGCGCATCAGTTGCCGGAGGTGGCGGCCAATTTCTTCGGCGATACGCTGAGCACCCGGCAGGTCAGCGAACTGGGGCGCGACAGCCTTTCCGAGGCGGCGCAGTCGGCGCTCGATATCGGCGAGCTGAACGTGCGCATCAGCGCCAGCGAAAAAGCCTGCCAGGATCTGCGTCTCAGCCTCGGCGAGCAGGAGCGCCGCGCGCCCTGGTCGGAGGTGGCGGAGCAGCGCGCGGTGCAGCAGGCCGGCGAGGCGTTGCTGACGGCGCTGGCCGGGCTCAGCGAATTTCTCGAACCCCATACCCGCGCCAGCCGTGGCCTGGAATCCTGCGCACGGCGGGCGGCGGAGCAGACGCTGACGCTGAAGGCGATTCTCGAGGCCGCTTCGCCGAACCGGGTATACTGGTTCGAGACGTTCAAGCGCACGGTGGTGCTGCACGGCACGCCGCTGTCGGTGGCCGACCAACTGCGCGCCCAGCGCGAAAAGCATCCCTGCGCCTGGGTTCTCACCTCGGCGACGCTGTCCGTGGCGGGCCGTTTCGAGCATCTGCAAAGCCGTCTGGGGCTGGAGCAGGCGCGCACGCTGCGCCTGGAAAGCCCGTTCGATTTCAAGCGCCAGGCGGTGTTTTACGTGCCCGAGGGGCTGCCGGAGCCGTCCGCGCCGGGCTATACCGCCGCGCTGACCCAAGCCATGGTGCCGGTCATCGAGGCGGCCGGTGGGCGCACTTTCTATCTGTTCACCAGCCACCGGGCGCTGCGCGAGGCCGCCGCGCTGCTACGCGAGGCCGGGCTGGCCTATCCGCTGCTGGTGCAGGGAGAGGCGGGGCGCCGGGAACTCCTCGACGAGTTTCGCCGTCTTGGTAATGCGGTGCTGCTCGGTACCAGCAGCTTCTGGGAGGGCATCGACGTGCGCGGTGAAACGCTCAGTTGCGTGATCATCGACAAACTGCCGTTCGGCTCGCCCGGCGATCCGGTGGCGGCGGCGCGCATCGAGCATATCAATCGCAACGGCGGCAATGCCTTCCGCGACTATCAACTGCCTCAGGCAGTGCTGGCGTTGCGCCAGGGCGCTGGCCGCCTGATCCGCGACCCCAACGACACCGGCCTGCTGGTGGTGGGTGATCCGCGGCTGGTCACCAAGGGCTACGGCAAGCTGTTTCTCGACAGCCTGCCCGGCATGACCCGCACCCGCAAGGCGGAAGTGGTGCAGCGCTTCTTTCACTACATTGCCAGTCGTAAAGAGCTGATCTCATGACCCGAATTCTTGCTTTGGAAACCGCCACCGACGCCTGTTCCGTGGCCCTGTGGCAGGATGGTGCCCTGCTGGAACGGTTCGAGCCGGGCGCGCGCCGCCAGACCGAGCGCGTGCTGCCGCTGGTGGATGAACTGCTGGCCGAGGCCGGCGTGGCGTCGGCGCAACTGGACGTGATCGCCTTTGGCCAGGGGCCGGGCGCGTTCACCGGCGTGCGCGTGGCGGTGTCGGTGGCCCAGGGGTTGGCCTTTTCGCTGGACAAGCCGGTCGTCGGCGTTTCCACACTGGCCGCCTGTGCGCTGGCCGCGCACGATATTCATCCCGAGTACAGCCGCGTGGTGGCGGCGTTCGATGCGCGCATGGGCGAGCTGTATCTGGGCGCTTATCAATGTGCGGATGCGGGCGTCACCGCGTTGCTCGAAGATGGCTTGTTCGACCCTCAAGCAGTGCCCCGGCTGACCGGGCATGGCTGGCTGCTGGCCGGTTCCGGCGCCGTCTATCAGCCGCAGATCGAGGCCGCCATCGGTCTGGCGCGGGTGGATGCCGAGGTGATGCCACGGGCCGGCGCTGTGGCGCGGCTGGCGGTGCCGCGTGTGGAGGCCGGGCTGATGATGCCGGCGGATCAGGCACAGCCGGTCTATTTGCGTGACAAGGTGGTTTGAAAAAACCGATGAAGGACAGAAAACCGGTGAGACAGGAGCACAGTATCCCGCGTGGAGTACTCCTTTCGTCGTTCCACATGGGGCCGCCTCTTTCGTCATCCAGCGGTACGTCATGCTGCGCGAAGTCGCAGCATCTGCGAAGTCGCAGCATCTGCGAAGTCGCAGTACGCAGGATCCATGGCCTCAAAGCCGGGATTCTGCGACTACGCGCAGAATGACAAGAAGGGGGCATTCTCACCATTGTCATCCCATGGAGGGCATCCTCACCATCGTCATTCTGTGTGAAGCGAAGCGGCACGTCATGCTGCGCGCAGTCGCAGCATCTGCGTAGTCGCAGTACGCAGGATCCATGGCCGGCCTTTGGATTCTGCGACTGCGCGCAGAATGACGGGGCTCTTGCACAGGGTGGCTTTGTTCGCTCTTGGTTTCTGGTGTTCAGTTCGCAGGAGAGCTTTTGATGATTGGATGGGATTTGCCTGGCGTACACCAGATCGAGGTGGTGGTGCCCCCTGAAGCCATCGACTTGTTCGGGCACGTCAACAATACGGAATATCTGCGCTTTCTGGAAAAGGTCGCCTGGCATCACACCCAGTCCCTGGGGCTGGGCTGGGACACTTACCAGCGGCTGAACCGGGCGATGGTGGCGCGGCGTACCGAGGTGGATTATCTGGCGCCGGCCTACGAAGGCGAGACGCTGCGAGTGGGCACCTGGATCGTCGAAAACGACCAGCGGCTGACACTGGTGCGGCGCTATCAGATCATCCGCGAGAGCGATGGCCTGACCCTGCTGCGCGGGCGCACGCGCTGGGTGTGCGTGGCGCTGGATTCCGGCAAGCCGCGCCGCATGCCGCCGGAATTTCTGGCCGGCTATCAGATCATGGCCAACGAAAACGAATGAGTTACGGACGCCTGCCCGGTGTGGCCGAGAGCGCGGGTGGCACGCCGGTGGCCAGCGTGGAAGCAGCGCGGGCGCGTGAACTGGCTCTGGTGGTGGGCAGGGTGGACGGCCGTCTGGCGATGTGGGACCCGGCGGAGCGCGCCGCGCCGCTGAGCGTGGAATGGGCCACTGGCCGGCAAGGCTACCGGCTGGCCGCCGAGCGGGTACGCCATGAGCGGCTGATAAAGGCACTGGGGCGGGTGCGGCAACAGCCGGCCTCGGTGCTGGATCTGACCGCCGGGCTGGGACGGGATGCGGCGCTGATGGCCAGCGCCGGGTTTGCCGTGACGCTGGTGGAAAGACAGCCGCTGCTGCACGCCTTGCTGGCCGATGCCCTGAGACGGGCGGCGGACACGCCGCTGGCCCGGCAACTGACGTTGCTGCCGGCCGGGGAAGCCACGGCGCTGGCATTGCCCGCCGGACCCTGGCACGCGGTCTATCTCGATCCCATGTTTCCAGGCAGGGACAAAAGCGCGGCGGTCAAACAGGATCTGCAATGGTTGCAGCGGCTGTGCCATTACCCGGATACCGCTGAAGAAGCCACGCTGCTGGAAACCGCCCGCCGCCAGAACGCTGACATCATAGTGGTCAAGCGCCCGCGCCGGGCACCGCCTTTGGCCAACGTCAGGCCGCATCACGCCATCGAAGGCAAGACCGTGCGCTTTGACGTTTACGTGGGGTAGGGCGCGCGGGTGATGCGCTGAATGGCCTGGCTGATGTCCGGGCTGAGAATGCGGCGCGCCTCGTCATCCAGCGCTTGCAGGCGCTCGCCGAAGCACAGCCGTTGTTGTTCGTCTTGTTCCACCAGCCCGGCGTCTTTCAACTGGCGTATGAAATTGCCCAGTACCAGTTTGTCGAAAAATTCCGGCGAATCGAATTCGTACAGCAATGACAGCCGTTGCGCGGTGTGGTGAGCCAGCTCACCGAGTTGTTCGGTGGTCAGCCGGCCGCTGCCGTACTGCACCAGCAGGCGAATGGTCAGGTAATAACGCTCCAGCGACGGCATCACCGTTTGCCCCAGGTGCACCAGCAGATCCGAAGCATAGGTATGCACGGCGGCGCCGTGCAGGCAATCACCGTCCCGTTTCACCAGACCCTGCTGGTCCAGCACGGTGACGATATTGTCGACGGCGGCGGGCAGGTCCTGGTCGGCGCGCCAGTGCAGCAGGTACTCGTTGCGAAAGAACGGGTAGAGCAGGGCGATCACCGCGTGCAGCGTTTCCAACTGGATCGAGCGTGCGTTGAGAAACAGCGAACTGATCAGCCCCGGCAGCACGAACAGATGCAGGCTGTTGTTGCGGACGTAGGCCATTTGCAGCGCGGTTTTCGCGTCGATGGTGACCACGGGGCCCAGCGAATGGTCCACCTGGGTGAGAAAACCGTGCTTCAGGCCGTATTCGATGATGGTGTCCGGGTCGCTTTCCGCCAGTTGCACGGTGTCGCTGTAGGGCGCCTGGTTCAACAGATCGATGTAGAGCTGGAGCTGCTGGTGCAGTTGTTGCAGGTCCATGATGTGCTTGGGCGTGGCCAGCAGCGCCAGACTCAGCAGGTTGACCGGGTTGGCGACGGCGGCGGCATTGATGGCGGTGACGATGCCGGTGCCGAGATCGTTGACGGTGTGCTTGAACCAGGGCGGGTTGTCGTGCGGGCCCAGTTCCTCGCTGCGCCAGCCTTCCCGGTGTTCGTCCAGGTAGTCTGCCAGCTTGATCGGTTTGCCGAAGTTGACGTGTACCTGGCCGAAATGGCTGCGCAGGATTTTCAGTGATTTGAGCAGCCGCAACACCGATTCCTTTTTCTTTTTGCCACCATCCAGTTCGCCGATGTAGGAGCTGGCTTCGATCACTTTTTCGTAACCGATGTAGACCGGCACGAAGGCGATCGGCTTGTGCGCGTCGCGCAGGAAGCTGCGCACCGTCATGGCCAGCATGCCGGTGCGTGGCTGCAACATGCGGCCGCTGCGGCTGCGGCCGCCCTCGACAAAATATTCGATGGAAAAACCGCGCGTGGTGATGCTGTGCAGATATTCGTAAAACACCGCCGCGTACAGCGGATCGTTGCGAAAACTGCGGCGCATGAAGAAGGCGCCGCCACGGCGCAGGATGGTGCCGACCACCGGCAGGTTCAGGTTGATGCCGGCGGCGATGTGCGGCGGCACCAAGCCGTTGCGATAGACCACGAAGCTGAGCAGCAGGTAATCGATGTGGCTGCGGTGGCAGGGCACGTAGATGATTTCGTGGTCGTGGGCGACACGGGTCAGGTTGTCCAGGTTGTACAGCCGGATGCCCGCGTAGAGACGGTTCCACAGCCAGTTGAGAAACAGCTCCAGTGCGCGGATCACCGTGTGCGAATAGTCGGCGGCGATCTCGGCCACCAGCTTGCGTGCGCGGGCGCGCACCTTGTCCGGTTTTTCATTGTTTTTCTCGGCGCTGCGCCGAATCGCTTCGCGCACCGACGGGGCGTCGAGAATGGCGTTGCCCAGCGTGCGCCGGTGAGAGAGATCCGGGCCGATGGCGGCTTCCTGCTGGCGGCGGAAATGCACGCGCAGAATGCGTGACGCCTTGCGCACGATCTGGTCTTCGGAACGCCCCTGATCGACGATGGCCCGCAGCGACAGCGGCGAGCTGAACTGCACGTAAAGCGAACGGCCCTGGGTAAGAATGATGACGAATTTCTTGATGAAGCCCGGCGGCGACCAGTTGTCCGAAAAGAGAATGCGCCAGAGCGAATCCTCTTTTTCCGGCTGGCGGCCCCAGAATACCGAGACCGGCACCAGTTGCACGTCCAACTGCGGGTTGCGCTTCAACTCGGAAACCAGTGCCTGCAATCGGGCCGGCGTTACCGCTCGCCGCCGCCGGCTGACCGTGGTTTCGCGTTTGTAGAGATGGAAATAACGGCGCGAAAGATGCTGATTGCCCAGCGCCAGCGCCGCTCTGGGGGTGTCCAGGCCGAGCTTGCGGGCCGCCTGATCGACCACCGCGGCGTCGGCCACGGAACGGTCGCGCAGCACGTAGACCACGGGAATATCGGCGGCCAGCGAGAGTTTTTCCGGGTCGCCGGGCAGCACGCGGCTGCGCGTACACAGGCGCAGGAACGCCCGCGTCAACAGAAAGAACAATCGATCCAGTCCCAGCCAGAAAGTCATGATGTCCAGAAGAATGGCGAATTGATGCTGCATTCTACCCAAATGCGGGGGCTGTCGGCAGCAATGGAGGGCCGGGCGGTGCTCTTTTTCTGCCGGAAGATGCTGTTACACTCTTGGCCTGTTTCATTGACGGTCCCGTTTGGCGGGATCGCTAGCAGGGAGACGTGAATACCGTGCCTGAACCCCAGTCCGCCATTTTCGATCGTCATTACAGCGATCATCTGTTTCTCGAATTCGCCTTCGGCGCCGGACATGATCTCGATGCCGTGCGCGCCGCTTTGCGTGACAGCCTGGCCTTGAGCAATGAAACGACGCCGCTGATCGTCGCCTTCGGGCCGGACCTGTGGCGTCATCTGGATCATCGTTTCGATTTCCCGGCCTTTTCCCTGGAGGGCAAGGTGCCCGCCACCCAGGGTGATCTGTTTGTCTGGATCCAGGCGGAAAATCCCAGTGATCTGTTCGATACCGGCTACGCTGTACAGCGCCGCCTTGCCGAGCCGTTGCAATTGCAATTGAAGGTGCAGTCGTTCGTTTATCGTGACAGCCGCGACCTGACCGGCTTTGTCGATGGTATCGGCAATCCGCAAGGCGAGGCGGCGCGTCAGGCCGCCATCATCGCCGATTCCCATCCGGCCGCCGGCGGTAGCTGGGTGCTGTCGCAGAAGTGGGTGCACGATCTGCAAGCCTTCACCGCCTTGCCGGTGGCGGAGCAGGAAAACGTATTCGGACGCACCAAGGCGGACGCGGTTGAATTCGACGACGAACGGATGCCGGCGGATGCTCACGTCGGCCGTACCGACGTGGCCCACCATGGTGTGGCGCAGAAGATCTGGCGGCGTTCGGTGCCTTACGCCTCCGCCACCGAAGAGGGTTTGTTCTTCCTTGCTTTCAGTTGCGAGCTGAGCCGTTTCGAGTACCTGCTGCGGCGCATGTACGGGCTGGTGGATGACGAGGTACGGGACCGGCTGCTCGATTACACCCAGCCGCAGACCAGCTCCTGGTGGTATGCGCCGACCCGGGAGTGGCTGGCGGCGCTGTGACCGGTTGAAGTCTCAGCCCAGCAGGCGTTCGAGAATGCGCCGGTAGATGCGCGTGAGCACGTCCAGCTCGGCGATGCTGGTGTGCTCGTCGATCTTGTGGATGGTGGCGTTGACCGGCCCCAGCTCCACCACTTGCGCGCCGGTAGGGGCGATGAAGCGGCCGTCGCTGGTGCCGCCGGCGGTGGACAGCTCCGTTTCCAGGCCGGTTTCGTCACGAATCGCCGCCACGGTGGCGTCCACCAGGGCGCCACGATCGGTGAGAAAGGGTTCTCCGGACAGCGTCCAGACGATCTCGTAATCCAGCCCGTGCCGATCGAGAATGGCCTGCGTGCGCTCGCGCAGCGCCGCTTCCGTCGCTTCGGTGGAAAAGCGGAAGTTGAACAGCACCTCGCAGGTGCCGGGGATGACGTTGGTGGCGCCGGTGCCGGCCTGGATGTTGGAAATCTGGAAGCTGGTGGCGGGGAAGAAGGCATTGCCCCGGTCCCATTCGGTGGCGGCCAGTTCGGCGAGAGCGGCGGCGGCATCATGCACCGGGTTGCGCGCCAGGTGAGGATAGGCCACGTGGCCCTGAATGCCGCGCACGGTGAGCGTGGCGCCCAGCGAGCCGCGCCGGCCGTTCTTGATGACGTCGCCGACGGTGTTGGTGGAAGAGGGTTCGCCGACCAGGCAGTAGTCGATGGTTTCCCCTCTTTGCCTCAGGGCTTCCACCACTTTCACGGTGCCGTTGGTGGCCGGCCCTTCTTCGTCGGCGGTGATCAGCAGGGCGATACTGCCGGCGTGATCGGGGTGGCTGGCGACGAAGGCTTCCACGGCAGCCAGCATGGCGGCCAGCGAGCCTTTCATGTCGGCGGCGCCGCGCCCGTAGAGCAGGCCGTCCTGTTCCGTGGGCGCGAACGGGTCACAGCGCCAGGCGCCGGTATCGCCGGTGGGCACCACGTCGGTATGGCCGGCGAATACCAATAGCGGGGCCGCCTGGCCGCGCCGCGCCCAGAGGTTGCGCACTTCACCGAACCACAGGGTTTCGCAGTGGAATCCCAGGGCGGCGAGCTTTTCGATCATCCAGTCCTGGCAGCCGTGATCCTCCGGTGTCACGGAAGGGCGGCGAATCAGTTCCTTGGCGTAATCCAGCGTTTTGCTCATGGGGGCTCCGCGTGCGCGCTGTCAGTTGTGCTGGTGCAGTTCGTCATTGAGCGCGATGGCGCTCCGGTTGGTGCGGCATTGTACCGCCCCGCTGATCGAGTCGCGGCGGAACAGCAGATCCGATTTGCCGGCCAGCACCCGCGCCTTGACGGTATCGACGACGCTGCCCTGGTCGTCCAGCACTTCCACCTTGGTGCCGGCGGTGATGTACAGCCCGGCCTCGATGGTGCAGCGGTCGCCCAGCGGGATGCCGGTGCCGGCATTGGCGCCCAGCAGGCAGCCTTCGCCGAGGCTGATGACGATGTTGCCGCCGCCGGAGAGGGTGCCCATGGTGGAGGCGCCGCCGCCGATATCCGAGCCCTTGCCGACGAACACGCCGGCGGAGATACGGCCTTCCACCATGCCCGGCCCTTCGGTGCCGGCGTTAAAGTTGATGAAGCCCTCGTGCATGATGGTGGTGCCTTCGCCCACGTAGGCGCCCAGACGCACCCGTGAAGTATCGGCGATGCGCACGCCGCCGGGCACCACGTAGTCGGTCATCTTGGGGAATTTGTCGACGCTGTTCACTTCCAGCAGTTCGCCGTTGAGGCGGGCCAGCAATTGCCGCTCGAGCAGCTCGCCGAGGTCGATGGCGCCCTGATTGGTCCAGGCGACGTTGGGCAGCAGCGGGAAAATGCCGTTGAGCACCACCTGGTGCGGTTTCACCAGACGATGGGAAAGCAGATGCAGCTTGAGGTAGGCCTCGGGTGTGGAAGCCGGATCGGCGTCGCTTTCCAGTATCGTCAGCACCAGCGGCCGTTCGCTTTCCTGGAAGGCCACGGCGAAGCTGGCTTCGTGTTCAAAATCCGCTTCGCGCCATTGCCGGGCGATGTGCTGCACCTGGCGGCGGGTCAGCTCCAGGGCGGCGTTGCCGCCCTGGTAGTCCACTTCTTCGCGGATCACTTCCAGCAGACGCGGGTCGGGGTTGAGCATGGGGTCCGGATAGAACACTTCCAGCCATTGTTCATCGCGGTTCTTGGTGCCACAGCCCAGGGCCAGTGCGAAAAGTTCGGTCATGAGGTTCTCCTTGTGCCAGAGGGCGCATCTCCGGCCATTAAATCAGCAATGAGGTCCATTCGGTATCGTCGAATCCGGCGCGCAGGGTGCTGCCGGTATCGAGAATGGGGCGTTTGATCAGGGACGGGTTGGCCTGGGCCTGTTCGAAGGCGCTGGCGGCGTCCATGTGGTCGCGGACGCTCTGTTCCAGCTTGCGCCAGGTGGTGCCGCGGCGGTTGATCACCGTTTCCCAGCCCAGCGTGTCGATCCAGCGTTGCAGTTCGGTGGCCGGTACGCCCTGTTTGCGGTAGTCGTGGAAGTGGTAATCGACGCCTTGGGCGTCCAGCCATCGCATGGCCTTTTTCATGGTGTCACAGTTTTTTATGCCGTAAATCGTGATCGCCATTGTGTTGCCTTTCGGTTCGTTGTACGCCGGGGTGGTGGATGCGCTGCGCTTATCCACCCTACGGTCAGGGTTGTGCACGGGTTTTGTAGGGTGGATAAGCGTAGCGCATCCACCGTCCGGCCCTTGAATCACAACCGCCGGATCAGCGCCCGCATGCGCTCGGCTCCTTCCACGCATTGCTGCAACTCCGCCACCAGCGCCATGCGCACCCGGTTCTCTCCGGGGTTGAAGCCGTCCACAGTGCGCGACAGATAACGTCCCGGCAATACCACCAGATTCTCTTCGGCCTTGAGGCGGCGGGCGAAGGTTTCGTCGTCGATCGGCGTGCTCGGCCACAGATAGAAGCCCGCGTCCGGGGCGGATACATTAAGAACTTCGCCGAGAATGTCCAGTACCGCGTCGAATTTGGCGGCGTACAGGTCGCGGTTGGTCTGTACGTGCTGTTCGTCCTGCCAGGCGGCGATGCTGGCCAACTGGTGATGCACCGGCATGGCACAGCCGTGATAGGTACGGTAGCGCAGAAACGGGCCGAGAATGGCGGCATCGCCGGCGACGAAACCGGAGCGCAGGCCGGGCAGGTTGGAGCGTTTCGACAGCGAATGGAATACCACGCAGCGCTGATAATCGTGACGCCCCATTTCAGCACAGGCCTGCAACAGGCCCACCGGCGGCCGATCCCGGTAGATTTCCGAATAGCACTCATCCGAGGCGATAACAAAGTCATGTTTGTCGGCCAGCCGGATCAGCGCCTGTAACTGCGCCGTGTCGAGGGTGGCGCCGGTGGGGTTGCCGGGGGTACAGAGAAACAGCAACTGGGTACGGTTCCAGGTGGCTTCCGGGATGGCGTCGAAATCCGGTTGCAGGCCGGAGGCCTCGGTGCAGGGCAGGTAGACCGGCTCGCCGCCGGCCAGCAGCGTGGCGCCTTCGTAGATCTGGTAGAACGGATTGGGCATCAGCACCAGCGGCTGCCGGTCGCGGTCCAGCACCGCTTGGGTGAAGGCGAACAGCGCCTCGCGGGTGCCGTTCACCGGCACGATCTGGTGGTCGCTGCTGATCTGCTGCAAGTGGAAACGCCGGCTCAGCCAGGCGGCGATCGCCTGACGCAATTCCGGCAGGCCGGCGGTGGCCGGGTAGCGGCTGAGAAGTTGCGTGTTGTCGCGCAACACCGCCTGCACGAAGTCCGGCGCCGGGTGCTGGGGTTCGCCGATGGAGAAGGCGATGGGCGCTTTGTCGCTTACGGTCAGCCCGTCAAACAGCGTGGCCAGTTTTTCAAACGGGTAGGGGTGCAGCCATTGCAGATCGGGGTTCATGGTTTTCCTTGTGTTTTGCCGTGTGCGTCCAGCTCTTTTTTCAGCGTGTCCTGTAGTGCCTGGCACAGCTGCGGATCAGAGACCGGATCGCCATTGAGATCGGTAATGAAGAACACGTCCTCGGCGCGTTCTCCCAGAGTGGCGATGCGGGCATTCTGCACCAGCAGCTCGAAGCGCACGAAGATG
This sequence comes from uncultured Alcanivorax sp., assembly GCA_964391345.1. GTDB lineage: Bacteria > Pseudomonadota > Gammaproteobacteria > Pseudomonadales > Alcanivoracaceae > Alloalcanivorax. The sequence continues at coordinate 20,321 of CAYMKZ010000022.1, read as the reverse complement.
CGGCCGATATGGGCCAGCAGGCCGGGGCGGTCGAGAGTCTGGATGTCCACCACGGTGCGGTCGTTGTTGATGTCGTTGCTGATGACCACCTGGGTCGGCACATCGAAGTGCTTGTGGCGGCGCGGCATGCGCCGGCTCACCGTGGCGCCGAACTGCGCCGGGTGCTCCAGCGTTTCGGTGAGCGCCTTGCGGATGCGCTCCACGCGCGGCCAATCGTCGCCGATGGGCGTGCCGTTTTCATCCAGCACGATGTAGGTATCCAGGCTGAAGCCGTCGGCGCTGGTGATGATGCGGGCATCGACGATGGTCAGGCCGAGATTGTCCAGCGCGTTGACGGTGGCGGCAAACAGATTGCGCATGTCCGGGGTGTAGATGAAGATCTGCGAGCCGCCGGCTTCCTGGAGCCCCGGAATGGTGGCGGATTCGCGGATCAGCACCAGCGGTTTGTCGCTGATGCCGCGATTGAGCAGCGCCTCGGTGTGCCAAGCGATGTCCATGGGTGTTTCGCGCAGGAAGTATTCATCGCCGATGTTGGCCCACAGCGCTTCGATGGCCTGGATATCGCGGTCGCGGCCGCTGAGTAATTTGAGCGCTTCGTCGCGGTTTTCGTCGATCCAGTCCTGCTTGTCCTGCGGGTTGTTGAGGCCGCGGCGCAGGGCGCGCTTGGTTTCCAGATAGAGTTGCAGCAGCAGCGAGGCGCGCCAGGAATTCCACAGTGTCGGATTGGTGGCGTTGATGTCGGCGACGGTCAGCACGTACAAATAATCCAGGTGCACCAGGTCGCCGACGATGCGGGCGAAATCGTGCACCACTTCCGGGTCGGAAATATCCTTGCGCTGGGCGGTGACGCTCATGGTCAGGTGGTTGCGCACCAGCCAGGCGACCAGTTTTGCGTTCCAACTGCTGAGGCCGTGGCGCTGGCAGAAGGCGATGGCATCGGCGGCGCCCAGTTCGGAGTGATCGCCGCCGCGGCCCTTGGCGATGTCGTGGTAAAGCCCGGCGATGTACAGCAGTTCCGGCTTCGGCAAACGGTAGAACACCTCGCAGGCGGCCGGCAGTGCCTCGCGCTGGTCCTCGTGGCGCAGCCGCCGCATGTTCTTGATCACCAGCAGGGTGTGCGCGTCCACGGTATAAATGTGGAACAAGTCGTACTGCATCATGCCGATGATGGCGCCGAACTCCGGCAGGTATTTGCCGAGGATGCCGTAGCGTTTCATGCGCAACAGCTGGCTGGACAGCGCATGAGGGCTGCGCAGCAGTTGCATGAACAGCGCGGCGTTGGCCGGGTCGTTGCGGAAATCGTCGTCGATCAGCCGGCGGTTGTGCAGCAGCGCCCGGGTGGTGGTGGCGCGGATGCCCTTGATGTCCGGGTTCTGCGCCATCAGCACGAACGCTTCCAGCAGCGCCGAGGGTGTTTTCTGGAACACCTCCGGCGAGCTGATCTGCAGATAGTCGTTGCGCACCTGGAAGCGGCGGTTCAGCGGCCGCACCCGATCCGGCTCGCCGGCCCGCAGGATCACCTCGTCGAACAGTTGCAGCAGCATTTCGTTGAGCACCGACAGCGCCAGTGCCGAGCGGTAGAACTCCTTCATCAGGTGTTCCACCGCCAGGTTGCCGTTGGAATCGCGGTGGCCCATCAGCTCGGCGAGCTGGCGCTGGTGATCGAACAGCAGGCGGTTTTCGTTGCGCTCGGTGAGATTGTGCAACTGCCAGCGCAGCCGCCAGAGAAACAGCATGCAGCGCCGTACCGCGTCGTATTCCGGCTGGGTCAGAAAGCCGGCGCCGACCAGCGCCTCCAGCGTGTTGGCACCGAAGTGACGCTTCGCCACCCAGGCGATCATCTGCACGTCGCGCAGGCCGCCGGGGGCGTTCTTGATGTCCGGTTCGAGATTGTATTCGGTGTTGTTGAACTTGCGGTGGCGGGCCACCTGCTCCTGCCATTTGGCGGCGAAGAATTGATCCGCCGGCCACATGTTGGCCGGGCCGGTGCGTTCTTCCAGCTCGCGGCGTACCGCGTCGTCGCCGGCCAGGGTGCGCGCTTCCATGATGTTGGTGGCGACGGTGATGTCCCTGGCGGCGAGGTTTTCGCATTCGTCCAGGGTGCGCACGCTGTGGCCGATTTCCAGGCCGATATCCCACAGGAAGGCGACGAAACCCTCCAGCGCGGAACGTACTTCCCCCGCCGCCGGTGTCTCGCGGAACAGCACCATCAGGTCCACGTCGGAGTAGGGGTGCAGCTCGCCGCGGCCGTATCCGCCCACGGCCACCAGCGCCGCGCCGTCCAGTTGGTCCAGCCGGAACAGCGACCAGGCGGCGACCAGCACCCGGTCCACCAGGGCGGCGCGGCCGTGTACCAGATCGGCAATGGAGGTGCGCGAATAAGCGTCGTTCAGCTCGGCCTGGCCCTGTTCCAGGTACTGGCGGGCCATCTGCCCTGGTTGGTCAGCCTGGCCGAGGCGTTCCAGCAGGTCCACATCGGAAGGCGAAGAAACGGGTTTCATGGTCGGTGCAGGCCTTGCTGACGGCGGACGGGCAAGGAAACGGCTCAGTACAGGTCGTCTTCCTCATGGCGCGCGGTGAGCACTTCATAGCCGCTGGCGGTGATGGCCAGAGTGTGCTCCCACTGTGCCGAGAGTTTGCGGTCTTTGGTGACCACCGTCCAGCCGTCCGGCAACATCTTGTTGGCGGCCTTGCCGGCGTTGATCATCGGCTCGATGGTGAGCACCATGCCTTCCTTCAATTCCAGGCCGGTGCCGGCCTTGCCGTAATGCAGCACCTGCGGATCTTCGTGGAATACCTGGCCGATGCCGTGGCCGCAGTATTCCCGCACCACGGAAAAATGCTCCGCTTCCGCCAGCTTCTGGATGCGGTGGCCGATATCACCCAGGCGCACGCCCGGTTTCAGCATCTTGATGCCCGCCAGCATGCAGTCGCGGGTGGTGTTGACCAGCCGCCGCGCCAGCACCGACGGTTCGCCCACGTAGTACATCTTGCTGGTGTCGCCGTGCCAGCCATCCTTGATGACGGTGACGTCGATATTGATGATGTCGCCTTTCTTGAGCACCTTCTTTTCACTGGGAATGCCATGGCAGACCACATGGTTCACCGAGGTGCAGACCGATTTGGGAAAGCCCCGGTAGCCAAGACAGGCGGGGATGGCCTGCTGCTTGTTGACGATGTGGTCGTGGCAAATGCGGTCCAGTTCCTCGGTGGTGATGCCGGGCTGCACGTATTCGCCGATCATTTCCAGAACTTCCGCCGCCAGGCGGCCCGCCTCGCGCATTTTCTCTATCTGCTCGGGGGTCTTGATGGTTACATTCATGACAGTTGGAAAAACTCCAGATTTATCAATGACTTGAGCGCAAGCCAGCGGCCTCGCGCAAGGAGGTCGTGGAGCGGGTTTACGTTGCCCGTGGGGGGCGCTTGTGGTATAAAGCGCGCGCCTTGCCGCTCATGAAGGTGCCCTAGTGTACTCGCTCGGCGACAAGGAGGGGAACCACGGACCAACGCACGACATCGTGACGGTACCCGGTTCCTTAATTACACACATATCCCGTCACATGGCTCTGGGTGCCTCCGTTTGCGGAATCCCGCAACGAGGTTGGGTCATGAGGGGATATGGAGGCCCAACCCAGGAGAGACCACTCATGACCAGCGTAACCATGCGCGATATGTTGAAGGCCGGTGTCCATTTCGGTCACCAGACCCGCTACTGGAACCCGAAGATGAAACCGTTCATTTTCGGCGCCCGCAACAAGATTCACATCATCAATCTGGAAAACACCCTGCCGCTGTTCAATGACGCTCTGGCGTTTCTGAACAAGCTGGCGGCCAGCAACAACAAGATTCTGTTCGTCGGCACCAAGCGCGCCGCACAGAAGGCGATCCGCGAAGAGGCCCAGCGCTGCGGCATGCCTTATGTGGACCACCGCTGGCTCGGCGGCATGCTGACCAACTGGAAAACCATTCGCCAGTCCATCAAGCGGCTGCGTGATCTGGAAGCCCAGCGCGAAGACGGTACGCTGGACAAGCTGACCAAGAAAGAGGCGCTGATGCGCCAGCGCGAGCTGGAGAAGCTGGAGCGCTCCATCGGCGGCATCAAGGACATGGGCGGCCTGCCGGACGCACTGTTCGTGGTGGATGTGGACCATGAAGACATCGCCGTGCAGGAAGCCCGCAAGCTGGGTATTCCGGTGGTGGCGGTGGTGGACACCAACTCCAACCCGGACGACATCGATTACGTCATCCCCGGCAACGACGATGCCATTCGCGCCGTTCACCTGTACGTGAAAGCGGTGGCGGATGCCGTGCTGGAAGGCCGCGAGTACGCCCAGCACCAGACCGGCGGCGAGAGCGAATTCGTGGAAGTGGACGCCGCAGCGGATGCCGGCGAAAGCGAACAGGCCGAAGGCTGATCGCACCGGGGCGGCCGCCGGCCGCCCCAGTAACACTCCCGTTCAAAAGATTCAAAGAGGTTAAACATGGCTGCTGTAACTGCTGCAATGGTCAAAGAGCTCCGTGAGCGCACTGGCCTGGGCATGATGGAATGCAAGAACGCCCTGGTCGAAGCGGGCGCTGATATCGAGAAAGCCATCGATGATCTGCGCAAATCCGGTCAGGCGAAAGCTGCCAAGAAAGCCGGCCGTACCGCCGCTGAAGGTGCCGTGGTCGTCGCCACCAGCGACGATGGCGCACAGGCGGTGATGGTCGAGATCAACTCGGAAACCGACTTTGTTGCCCGTGACGGCAACTTCCTGGGCTTCGCCGACAAGGTGGCGGAAGCCGCCCTGGCCGCCGGTGAAATCGACGTGGCGAAAATCGCCGAGCTGAAGCTGGCGGACGGCGCTTCCGTGGAAGAAGCCCGTCAGGCGCTGGTGCAGAAGATCGGTGAGAACATCCAGGTACGCCGTGCCGTCAGCCTGAACGCGGAAGGCGGTGTGGTCGGTTCTTACGTGCACGGTGGCAAGATCGGCGTGCTGGTGGCCCTGAAAGGCGGTGACGCCACTCTGGGCAAGGACGTTTCCATGCATGTGGCCGCGGTCAACCCGATGGTGGTCAAGGCCGAGGACGTGCCCGCCGAGGTGCTGGACAAGGAACGCGAAATCATCCGCGCCCAGCCCGACATGGAAGGCAAGCCGGACAACATCGTCGAGAAGATGGTGGGTGGCCGCATCAACAAGTTCCTCAAGGAAGTCAGCCTCAACGATCAGCCTTTCGTCAAGAATCCCGACACCACGGTCGGCAAGCTGGTGAAGGATGCCGGCGCCGAAGTCGTCGCGTTCCAGCGGCTGGTGGTGGGCGAAGGCATCGAGAAGGAAGAAGTGGATTTCGCCGCCGAGGTGATGGCTCAGGCAAAAGGCTGAGCCCGCGGCGATCCGGCGTGGGGAACCTCGGCGTGACAATCTGTCTCTGAGTAGCGAGGCTTCCCCGAAAACGCCTTGTTGGCCAGCCCAGCAAGGCGTTTTTTCTACCAGCAAGGTCGCCATTCCGGCCGCGGACGGGTAGTGTGCTGAAAAGCTTCCGTGGCGGGCTGGCGACAGCAATCCCATCGACAGGCCCAGGGGCGGGTATTTCATGAGTGGCGGAGAACAACAGATGGCGAAGAACAAGGAGCGCTCGCCGCGCTACAATCGAATTCTGCTCAAGCTGAGTGGCGAGGCGCTGGCCGGCGACGAAGGTTTCGGAATCGACCCGCGAGTGCTGGATACGCTGGCGCTGGAAATCGGCCAACTGGTCGGCATCGGCGTGCAGGTGGGCCTGGTGGTGGGCGGCGGCAATCTGTTCCGCGGCGCGGCGCTGCAAAGCGCCGGCCTGGATCGGGTCGCCGGTGACCACATGGGCATGCTGGCGACGGTGATGAACGGCCTGGCCATGCGCGACTCGCTGGAGCGTTCGAACATCCGTACACGGCTGATGTCGGCGATTCCCATGAGCGGTATCGTGGAGCATTATGATCATCGCCACGCGATCCGTTATCTGAAGAACGGCGAGGTGGTCATATTCTGTGCCGGCACCGGCAACCCCTTCTTCACCACGGACTCCGCCGCCTGCCTGCGCGGCATCGAAATCAGCGCCGACGTGGTGCTCAAGGCCACCAAGGTGGATGGCGTTTACAATGACGATCCGGTGAAGAATCCGCAGGCGGAAAAATACGACCGGCTGAGCTATGACGAAGTGCTGGATCGCAAGCTGGGCGTGATGGATCTGACCGCCATTTGCCTGTGCCGTGATCACGACATGCCGTTACGGGTGTTCAACATGCACAAGCAGGGCGCGTTGCTGAACCTGATGCTCGGCGGCGACGAAGGCACGCTGGTCGAGTCCGCCTGACCGGCATGGCCGTGTCGACCCCAACTGTCGATTCCCAACATGGTGAGGAACGAAGGTGATCGAGGACATCAAGAAAGACGCCGAAGGGCGCATGAAGAAGAGTCTGGACGCGCTGGACGTGGCGCTCAAGAAAGTGCGCACCGGGCGGGCCCATCCCAGCCTGCTGGATTCCGTGAGCGTGCCTTATTACGGCACTCCCACGCCGCTCAGCCAGTTGGCCAATATCTCGGTGGAGGAGGGCCGCACGCTGACCGTCTCGCCCTTCGACAAGACCCTGGTGCCGGAAATCGAGCGCGCCATTCTCACTTCCGATCTCGGGCTCAATCCCTCCACCGCCGGTACCGTGATCCGCCTGCCGCTGCCGCCGTTGACGGAAGAGACGCGCAAGGATCTGGTCAAGGTGGTGCGCGGCGAAGCGGAGCAGGCGCGGGTGGCGATCAGGAATATCCGCCGTGATGCCAACAGCGACTTCAAGGAGCTGCTCAAGGAGAAGGAGATTTCCGAGGACCAGGCGCGCCATGGCGAAGAGCAGATCCAGCAGCTCACCGACCGCATGGTGGCGGAAGCCGACAAGATGCTGAAGATCAAGGAAGAGGAACTGATGACGGTGTGAGCCGTCGCAGCCGTTCCGTGCCCGTTATGGATGAAACCCGACCTCAGTCCACCGCGCCGGACATCGACTCTCACCAGGGCAGCGTGCCGCGCCATGTGGCCATCATCATGGACGGCAACAACCGCTGGGCGCGCCGCCGGCAACTGCCCGGCGCGGAAGGCCATCGCGCCGGCGAGCAGGCGGTGCAGGTGGTCATTCGTCATGCCGCCCGGCGCGGCGTTCAGGTCATGACCCTGTTTGCCTTCAGCTCCGAAAACTGGCGCCGCCCGCCGGATGAAGTCAACCACCTGATGGCACTGTTCGTCCGTGCGCTGGGCGAAAGAGTCGCCGAGCTGCACGAAAATCACGTACGCCTGCGATTCATTGGTGATCGCACGGCGTTCAGCCCGACATTGCGCGCCGGTATGGCGGATGCCGAGAAACTGACGCAGGACAACACCGGAATGACGGTGGCGATCGCGGTCAATTACGGCGGCCAGTGGGATATCGCCCAGGCGGCGGCGGCCCTGGCGCGCCGGGTGCGCGACGGCGACCTGGAGGTGGACGCCATCGACGCCGCCGCGCTGGGGGCGGAATTGTCGCTGGCGGACCTGCCGGCGCCGGATCTGCTGATTCGCACTGGCGGCGAGCAAAGGCTGAGCAATTTCCTGCTCTGGCAGGCGGCCTATAGCGAATTCTACTTCACCCCGGTACTGTGGCCGGACTTCGACGGCGCCGCCCTGGATGCCGCGTTGCAGGATTATGCCGGCCGCCAGCGCCGGTTCGGGCGCTCCGGCGAAGAAGTGGAGCGCCGCAACGGAGAACAAGAATGCTGAAATTGCGGGTACTCACCGCGCTGGCACTGTTGCCTATCGTGCTGGTCGCGGTGTTTGGCCTGGGCCGCGAACCCTTTGCTCTGGTCGCCGGTATCTTCTTCCTGATCGGCGGCTGGGAGTGGTCGGCGATGATCGGCCGTTTCTCCCGTGCCGGCCGCCTGTGCTGGTGCGCCAGCCTGGCGCTACTGATGGTGCTTGCCGAATGGTTCCAGCCGCCGTGGCTGCTCAACGCCTTGCCCCTGTGGTGGCTGCTGGCGCTGGTTGCCGTGGTCGGCTACCCGCGCAACGCCGAGCTGTGGTTCCGTCCGGCGCTGCTGGTGCCGGTGGGCTGGCTGCTGCTGGTGCCGGCCTGGATGGCCATGGTGCAATTGCAGGACCATGGCGCGCTGGGCCTGTCGGGTCCCTGGGCGCTGCTGTTCGTGCTGGTGTGGGTGTGGGCGGCGGATACCGGCGCCTATTTCGCCGGTCGCCAGTTCGGGCGGCACAAATTGGCGCCCAAGGTCAGCCCCGGCAAAACCGTGGAAGGGCTGGTGGGTGGCGTGATTCTTGCCTTGCTGGTGGTGGCGGTGGTGTTCGCCGGTGGCTGGCTGGGTTCTGATGTCATTTTGCCATCATTGATGATCGTGGCCCTGCTGACCGTGCTGGCGTCGGTATTGGGTGATCTGTTCGAGAGCATGGTCAAGCGTCAACGTGGTATCAAGGACAGTGGCACGGTGCTGCCCGGTCATGGCGGCATGCTGGATCGCATCGACAGCATCACCGCGGCGCTGCCGGTGGTCATCGCCGGACTCAGCTGGTTCGGCTTACCCGGAGGCTCTCCGTGATGGAAGCGGTAACGATACTCGGCGCCACCGGCAGTGTCGGCCGGCAGACGCTGGATGTGCTGGCCAGGCACCCGCAACGTTACCGGGTGCTGGCGCTGACCGCCGGCAGCCGCTGGCGCGAGTTGGCCGAACAGTGCCTGCAATGGCGTCCGCGCTTTGCCGCGCTGGCGGACGACGGCGCCGCCGTGGCGCTTCGGAACCATCTCCGGGAGGCCGGGTCAGACACCGAGGTGTTGTCCGGCGCCGCCGGTATCGTGGCGCTGGCCGCGCTGGCGGAAGCGGACATCGTGGTAGCTGCTATTGTCGGCGCCGCCGGTGTGCGGCCGACGCTGGCGGCGGTGGAAGCGGGCAAGCGCATTCTGCTCGCCAACAAGGAAACGCTGGTGGTGACCGGCGACCTGTTCATCAAGGCGGTGCAGCGCCACGGCGCCACCTTGCTGCCGGTGGATTCCGAGCACAACGCCATTTTCCAGTGCCTGCCGGAAGGCGGTGTCGGAGCGGGGGTCAAGCGGCTGTTGCTGACCGCCTCCGGCGGACCTTTCCTGGGATGGAGCACGGCGCAGTTGGCATCCGTCACCCCGGAGCAGGCGGTGCGCCACCCGAACTGGAGCATGGGACCGAAAATATCGGTGGATTCCGCCACCCTGATGAACAAGGGACTGGAACTGATCGAGGCATGCTGGCTGTTCGGCGTGCCGCCGGAACGAATAGATGTGGTGGTACACCCGCAAAGTGTGGTCCACTCCATGGTCGAATATCAGGATGGCTCGATACTGGCGCAAATGGGCACCCCGGATATGCGCACCCCGATCGCCTGTGCGCTGTGCTGGCCGGAACGCATGGCGTCCGGTGCGCCGACGCTGGATTTCTCGACGCTGGCGAAGCTGGATTTTCGCGCCCCCGACCATCAGGCGTTTCCCAGCCTGCGGCTGGCGCGGCGGGCCATGGAAACCGGTGGCACCGCCACGGCGATACTGAATGCCGCCAATGAAGAGGCGGTGGCGGCGTTTCTGGAACGGCGGTTGCCGTTCGCCGGCATCGCCGGCGTGGTGGCGGAAACGCTGTCCCGGCAGCCGGTAGTGCGCGGCATCACGGAGGTGGACGCGGTAATGGAAGAGGACGCCCGGGCGCGCGATACCGCCCGGCAGTTGATCAAGGAGCAGGCATGCTGACAGTGCTGGCGTATATCGTCACCATTGTGATCATCGTTGCCTTCCATGAATGGGGGCACTTCCTGGCGATGCGTGCCTTCGGCGTGCGTGTGCTGACCTTTTCCGTGGGCTTCGGCCCGCGCCTGCTGACCTTTACCGATAAAAAGGGCACCGACTGGATCATCAGCGCCATCCCGCTGGGCGGTTACGTGAAACCGCTGGATCGCCGTGACGCCGAAGAGAGCGAACTCGATCCACAGGAAGACTGGCACGGCGAATTCAGCGGCAAACCGCCCTGGCAGCGCATCCTCGTGTACGCCGCCGGGCCGGTGTTCAACCTGATTCTCGCGTTCCTGATCTACTGGGGGCTGATGATGGCCATCGGCCAGCGCGGCGTGGTGCCGGTAACCAGCACCCCGGTGGCCGATTCGGCGGCCGCCGCCGGCGGTTTCCAGGCCGGCGATCTGTGGCGCTCCGTGGACGGCGAGCCGGTGGCCAACTGGCGGGACGTGTTCAACCAGTTGGTACTGCATATCGGCGAGGATCAGCCGCTCAAGGTGCAGGTCCGCGAAGCGGTGGGCGACGTGGCGACCCGTCAACTGTCGCTGACGGCCTGGTCCGCGACGCCCGACAAGGACCCGTTACAGGTGCTGGGGCTGCGGCAGGCGGTGCTGATCGGCAAGATAATGCCGGACAGCGGCGCCAGCCGTTCCGGCCTGGAACCTGGCGATCTGGTGCTGACCACCGACGGCAAGGTGGTCGACAACTGGGGCCAGTGGCGCACGCTGTTGCAAGACAACCCCGGCAAGGCGCTGACGGCGACGGTGCTGCGCGATGGCCGGGTGGTGCCGCTGACACTCCACCCGCAGGCGGTCGATTACCAGGGCCGCACGGTGGGGCAACTGGGTGTCTATCCCGGTGGCCTGGAGGTGCGGACTTACAATCCGTTGCAGGCGATCGGCGCCGCCGGCGAGCGGCTGGTGGAGCAGACCGATGTGATCTGGGCCAGCATCGTCAAACTGTTTACCGGCCATCTTTCGCTGGACACGCTGGGAGGGCCGATTACCATTGCCCAGGCGGCGGAGCAAAGCGCCGCCATGGGTCTGGCCAGTTTCATGATGTTGCTGGCTTACCTGAGTATCACTTTGGGGATAATCAACCTGCTGCCGGTGCCGATGCTGGACGGTGGCTGGATTTTCTTCGGCCTCATTGAAATGATTCGTGGGCGCGGCCTGCCGGAGCGGTTCTTGATGACCGCGCAGAGTGTTGGGCTGACACTCGTGGTGAGTTTCATGGCGCTCGTCATATACAACGACCTGGTGCGACAGTTTTCATGAGTTTCGGTCATTCCACCAAGACCCTGTGGACAGGGTCCCTGATGCTGGTTCTGCTTTTCGTTTCCCTGCTGGCGCGGGCATCGACCACGGATTTGCTGCCGTTCAAGGTGCACGATATCCGCGTCGAGGGCCTGCAGCGGATTCCCGTCGAAAAAGTCTACGCGGCGCTGCCAATCCAGCCCGGTGACACCGTTACCCGCCAGGACGTGGCTGACGCGGTGCGTCGGCTGTTCGCCACCGGCAATTACGAGGACGTGCAACTGGGGCGCGACGGCGACGACCTGGTGGTGGTGGTGTCGGAGCGGCCGAGCATCGCCCGCATCGACATCTCCGGCAACAAGTCGATCAGCGAAGATGATTTGCGCAAGGGATTGAGCAAGGCGGGCCTGTCGGCGGGCAACGTCTACCAGCGCTCCACATTGCAGCAGATCTCCGGCGAGCTGGAGCGCCAATACGTCGCCCAGGGCCGTTACGGTGCCAGCGTCAACACCGAAGTGGTGCCGCTGTCGCGCAACCGGGTGGCGCTGAAAATCAGCATCTATGAGGGCAATGCGGCGCGCATCAGCGACATCAACATCATCGGCAACAAGGTGTTTGACGACGATACCCTGCGGGACCAGTTCGAGCTGAGCCCGACGCACTTCTGGTCGTTCATCGAGGGTGACGACAAGTACTCGCGTGCCCGCCTGAGCGGCGATCTGGAGCGGTTGCGCTCTTATTACATGGATCGCGGTTACATCGATTTCTCCATCGAATCCACCCAGGTCTCGGTGACGCCGGACCGCGAGCGGGTGCAGATCACCATCAACGTCGCCGAAGGCAGTAAATACACCGTCAATGACGTCAAGCTGGCCGGCAATCTGGTGGTCGGCGAAAAAGCATTGCGGCCGTTGCTGGTGGTTCAGAAAGGGCAGACCTTCAGCCAGAAACGAGCCACCGAAACCAGCGACCTGATCAAGCGGCGGCTGGGCAATGCCGGCTATACCTTCGCCCAGGTGCACGATGTGGAGCAGAAGGTCGGCACGGGCAACAAGGTCGATGTGACTTTCTTCGTCGATCCCGGCAAGCGCGTCTACGTGCGCCGCATCAAGTTCAAGGGCAACATCAAGACCGAGGACGAAGTGATGCGGCGCGAGCTGCGCCAGTTCGAGAGCGCGCCGGCCAACAGCTCGCTCATTGATCTGTCCCGCGAACGTTTGCAGCGTCTCGGCTATTTCAGCAAAGTGGATGCCGATACCGAGAAGGTGCCGGGCACCGAAGATCAGGTGGACGTGGATTACGACGTGGAAGAACAACCCTCCGGGTCGATCGGCGCCAACGTCGGCTATTCGGATTCCTCCGGCCTGATTTTCGGCGGCAGCATCACGCAGAACAACTTCCGCGGCACCGGCGACCGGGTCTCCTTCTCGCTGAGCCGCAGTGCGGTACGCGACTACTACCACTTCTCGCATTACGACCCGTACTACACGCTGGACGGGGTCAGCCGGGGTTTCAGCCTGTTTTATTCGAAAGTCGATTTCGACGAGGACTATTACTCCACCTATGCGGCGGACCGTTCCGGCGGCTCGGTGACCTTCGGCTATCCGATTTCCGAATACACGCGGATCAATTTCGGCGGTACCTTCGAGCGCATTTCAGTGGTGGATGGTGATTACATCGCCTGGGACATCGACCAGTTCCTGCAGACCTACGGCCGCTCGTTCGATGACTGGGAAGCCAACCTGGGTATCCGCACCAGCACTCTGAACCGTGGCCAACTGCCGGATCGCGGCTGGTCGGCGGGGGTCAGCCTGGAGGTGGCGGTGCCGGGCTCGGACTACACCTTCTACAAGGTCAATGCCGATGCCGAACGTTACTTCCCGATCACTCAGCACTGGACATTGCACGCCAAAGGGCGGGTCGGCTACGGCAGCGGCTATGGCGACTACCAGGAGCTGCCGTTCTTCGAGAATTACTACGCCGGCGGTATCAGCTCGGTGCGCGGCTATCAGGCCCGCTCACTGGGGCCGCGTTCACCGGCGCTGTATTATTGCCCGTCGGGCGGTCCTGAATCGGCCTGTACTGATCCCAATCCCGATCCGGTGGGCGCCAACCTGCTGACGGTGGCCAGCCTGGAGCTGATCTTCCCGACGCCGTTCGCGGAGGACTCTGACAATATCCGCACCTTCCTGTTCGCTGATGCGGGTAACGTGTTCCAGACCGACGGCAATCTGTCGCAGGACTTCTCCGTGGATGAGCTGCGCACCTCGGTGGGGGTCGGCCTGAGCTGGTTGACGGCGATCGGTCCGCTGAGTTTCAGTCTGGGCAAGGCGATCAACGATCAGCCTGGCGATGACACGGAAATGTTCCAGTTCTCGCTGGGACAAACTTTCTAACCGGGTAAGCACCCGCCCTTTTTGGAGAATGACATGAAGAAAATACTGGTTGCGGTGCTTCTGATGTTGCCGCTTGCCGCCATGGCCCAGCAAAGCATCGGCGTTCTGGACCCCATCGGTGCCTTGCGCGGCGCCAGCGAATTCCAGAGCCGCTACGACAAGCTGCAGGATTCGCTGAAAGACGATAAAAGCCGCCTGGAGCAACTCAACAGCCAGGTCAACCAGATTCGTGACCGTCTCGACAAGGAAGGCATGACCATGAGCGAGGACGACCGCCAGAATCTGAAGACCAAAGGGCAGCAGAAAATGATCGAGCTGCGCAACTTGCAACAGTCCGCGCAGCGCAAGATGGGCAAGGGTCAGGAAGCCATTCTCAAGTTCATGGAGCCGAAACTGAAAAAAGCAGTGGATGCCGTGGCCGAGAGGCACCATCTCGATCTGGTGGTCAATGCCCAGGCGGTGGTCTACGCCAAAGACAGTCTGGACATCACCAGTGAGGTGTCCAAGCAACTGAACAACATGAAGTGACCAGCGGCCCGATGAGCGTCACGCTGGAAACGCTGGCCAGAGAGTTGGGTGCCGAGCTGCATGGCGCCGGGGATCGGCCGATTTCCGGGCTGGGTACCATCGGTACCGCCAACGAACGGCAGATCACTTTTCTGGCCAACCCGCGCTACCGCAACTACCTGGAAAATACCCGGGCGGCGGCGGTGCTGTTGCGCGAGGATCAGTTGGAGCACTGCCCGGTGGCGGCGCTGGTGGTGAAGGACCCGTATCTGGCGTTTGCCCGCATCAGCCACTTTTTCGATACCACGCCACGGCCCGCCACCGGCATTCACCCTTCCGCCAGCATCGATCCCGCGGCACGGGTAGAAGAGGGCGCGTCGATCGGCCCCAACGTGGTACTGGAAGCGGATGTGGTGATCGGGCGGGGAACGGTGATCGGCGCCAACAGCGTGGTCGGCGCCGGCAGCCGTCTGGGCGAGGACTGCCGTCTCTGGCCCAATGTTACAATTTATCATGGCGTGACTATCGGAGCGCGCACTACCATACACGCCAATTCGGTGGTCGGATCCGATGGTTTCGGTTTCGCGCCCGGCCCCGAAGGCTGGACCAAGATCGCCCAGGTGGGCGGTGTGCGCATCGGCTCCGATGTGGAGATCGGCGCGGGCACCACCATCGATCGCGGAGCCATCGAAGATACCGTGATCGGTAATGGCGCGATTCTGGACAATCAGATCCAGGTGGCCCACAACGTGGTGATCGGCGAACACACGGCTCTCGCCGGGAAGGTCGGTATATCGGGCAGTACGCGAATCGGTGCTTATTGTATGATTGGCGGAGCGGTGGGCATCTCCGGTCATCTGGAAATCTGTGACCGGGTACAGATTCTCGGTATGTCGCTGGTGTCCCGCTCGATACGCGAACCGGGTACTTACGGTTCCGCGCTACCGGTCGATCGGCAGGACCGTTACCGCCGGAATGTGGCCCGTTTCCGGCATCTGGATGAATTGCACCGCCGGGTGCGCCGCCTGGAGCTTGGCTCTGACGACTGATTCTTGCGGCGTGGCGATTTCTTTTGGAATACGAACATGATGGACATTCGCGAGGTGAGGGAATATCTGCCTCACCGTTACCCGTTTTTGCTGATCGACCGCGTACTGTCGGTGGAACCTGGAAAACGCATCCAGGCCTACAAGAACGTCTCGGTCAACGAGCCGTTTTTCACCGGCCACTTCCCCCAGGAGCCGATCATGCCGGGGGTGCTGATCATCGAAGCCATGGCGCAGGCGGCCGGCATTCTCGGCTTCGTCACCGAGAATCGGCGCCCGGCGGATGGCTACATTTACCTGCTGGTGGGTACCGACAAGGCGCGCTTCAAGCGCCAGGTGGTGCCCGGTGATCAGTTGATGCTGCACGCCGAGTGGCTGACGCACCGGCGCAGCATCGCCAAATTCGCCTGCCATGCCGAAGTGGATGGCAAGACGGTTGCTTCTGCTGAAATGCTGGTTTCCGAACAGCGCGTCTGATCGCGCTGTCGCCGCCAGGCGTTCAATAGAGCAGGCAATCCAATCCCGTGGGGAGTGAGCCCGATACCATGATTCATCCGACAGCGATCATCGACCCGAAAGCGGAACTGGCCGGCGACGTGCAGGTCGGTCCCTACAGCATCATCGGCCCCCAGGTGCGCATTGGCGAAGGCACGGTGATCGGCCCTCATGTGGTGGTTCAGGGGCCGACGGTGATCGGCAAGCGCAACCGGATCTTCCAGTTCGCTTCGGTGGGCGAAGAGTGCCAGGACAAGAAATACCGGGGTGAACCCACACGGCTGGAAATCGGCGACGACAACATCATTCGTGAACACTGCACCCTGCATCGCGGCACGGTTCAGGATCAGGGGCTGACCCGGCTGGGCAACAACAACCTGCTGATGGCCACCGTGCATGTGGCCCATGACTGTGTGATCGGCAACGATTGCATCATCGCCAACACCACCGGCATCGCCGGCCATGTGCATATCGGCGACGGCGTGATTCTCGGCGGCATGACCGGCGTCCATCAGTTCTGCCATATCGGCTCCTACGCGATGACCGCTGGATGCAGCCTGGTGCTCAAGGATGTGCCGGCCTTCGTCATGGTGGGCGGCAATCCGGCCGCCGCACGCAGCATGAATTTCGAAGGCATGCGCCGGCGCGGCTGGGATGCGGAGCTGATCAGCAGCCTGCGCCGCGCCTACAAGGCGGTCTACCGCCGCGGCCTGACGCTGGAGCAGGCGCTGGCCGAGCTGGAGCCGCAGACGGAGAACAACCCGCCCATGAAGCTGTTCGTCGATTCCCTGAAAGCCTCGCAACGGGGCATCACGCGCTGACATGGAGACGCACCGGGCACCGCTGATCGCCCTGGTCGCCGGTGAAGCCTCCGGTGACATCCTCGGCGCCGGGCTGATGGAAGCCCTGCGCCAGCGCTACCCCGACGCCGAATTCATCGGTGTCGGCGGCGAGCGCATGGAAGCACTGGGCCTGCGCAGTCTGTTCGCCATGGAGAAACTGTCGGTGATGGGCATCACGGAGGTGATCGCCCATCTGCCGGAGCTGTTCCGCCTGCGCCGCCAATTGGTGACCACGCTGCTGAAACGCCGCCCGGCGGTCACCATCACCATCGATTCACCGGATTTCACCCTGGGTATCGCCAAGCGCCTGCACGCCGCCGGCTTGCGCACCGTGCACTATGTCAGCCCGTCGGTATGGGCCTGGCGGCAGGGGCGGGTCAAGCGCATTCGCCGTGATGTGGACCTGATGCTCACGCTGCTGCCGTTCGAAGCGCGCTTTTACCAGCAGCACGGGGTACCGGTGGCGTTCGTCGGCCATCCGCTGGCGGACATGATCGAGCTGCAAGTGGATAGCGGCACGGCCCGCCGTGGCCTGGGGCTGGCCGAAGATGGACCGCTGCTGGCGGTATTGCCCGGCAGCCGGGGTGGCGAAGTGGGGCAGTTGCTGCCGGATTTCCTCGACGCCATGCAGCGTCTGCACCAAGCCCGGCCTCGGCTGCGTTTCGTGATTCCCGCCGCCAGCCCGGCGCGGCGTCAGCAGATCGACCGTTTGCTGGCGTCGGCGCCGGCGTTGCCGGTCACCGTGGTGGATGGCCGCAGCCGCGAGGTGATGGCCGCCGCCGACGTGGTAATGATGGCCTCCGGCACCGCCACCCTGGAAGGGTTGCTGCTGAAGAAGCCCATGGTGGTCGGTTACCGGCTCGGCCGCCTCACTTACCGGATCGTTTCGCGGCTGGTGAAAAGCGAATTCGTCAGCCTGCCGAACCTGCTGTGCGGCAAAGCGCTGATTCCCGAACTGGTGCAGGATGATCTCGACGGCCCGGCGTTGGCCGAGGCCGTGCTTCACTGGCTGGACAGCCCCGCCGAAGTGGCCGCGTTGCGTGATGACTTCACCCGCGTGCACCAGCAGTTGCGCGGCGGCGCCAGCGACAAGGCGGCCGCGGCGGTGGCCGGCCTGCTGGAGGCGCCATGACGCTGCCGTTCGCCGAATATCCGCTGGTGGAGCCGTTCCGCCCTTCCTTGTTTGCCTGGCGGCCGGGCATGCGCCTCGCCGGGGTGGATGAGGTGGGACGCGGCCCGCTGGTGGGCGCGGTGGTCACGGCGGCGGTGATTCTCGACCCGGCCCGCCCCATCGAGGGGCTGGCGGACTCGAAAAAGCTCAGCCCGAAACGGCGTGAAGTGCTGGCCGGGCTGATCCGCGAGCGGGCCCTGAGCTGGGCGCTGGGGCGCGCCGAGGTGCGGGAAATCGACCGGCTCAATATCTATCACGCCACCCATCTGGCCATGGTGCGGGCGGTGGAAGGGCTGTCCATCGCCGCCGAGGCGGTGCTGGTGGACGGCAACCGCAGCCCCCGTTTCGCCTGTCCCGCCGAGCCGGTGGTCAAGGGCGACGCGCGCATCCCGGCCATCGCCGCGGCGTCGATCCTCGCCAAGGTGGCCCGCGATACGGAGATGGTGGCGCTGCATCAGCGTTACCCGCAATATGGTTTCGACCGCCACAAGGGCTATCCCACGGCGGCTCACTTGCAGGCATTGCGCGAGCACGGCCCGCTCTCGGAGCACCGCCGTTCATTCCGCCCGGTGGCTGTTTTGCTCGCGGCCAGTGACCCGGTGCCTGCCATGGAACAAGGAGAATCCTCTTGAGTGAACCACGTTTTGTACACCTGCGCCTGCATACCGATTATTCGCTGGTGGACGGGGTGGTGCGCGTCAAGGCGCTGATCGATGAGTGCAAGGAACAGAAGATTCCGGCGGTGGCGGTGACCGACGAGAACAA
>CAYMKZ010000022.1:0-2040 GCA_964391345.1 uncultured Alcanivorax sp. | reverse complement strand
TCGCGCTGATCAAGTTCTATTCCGGCGCCATCAATGCCGGCATCAAACCGGTGATGGGCGCCGACCTGTGGGTGCAGGCCGATGACCCCGAGGACGAGCCCTACTATCTTTGCTGTCTGGTGCAGTCCGAGGCCGGCTATCGCAACCTGACGCTGCTGATCAGCCGCGCCTGGCAGCACAACCAGCAGCGCGGGCGGGCGCTGATCAAACGCGAATGGCTACTGGAGCTGAACGAGGGGCTGATTCTGCTGTCCGGCGCCCGCGTCGGTGATATCGGCCGGGCGCTGCTGGTGGACAAGTTCGATGTGGCGCGGGAACGGGCCCGGCAGTACCAGGACTGCTTCGGCGACCGGTTCTACCTGGAAGTGCAGCGTACCAGCCGGCGCGGCGACGAAAACTGCCTGCACGCCACCGTGGCGCTGGCGGCGGAGCTGAATATCCCGGTGGTGGCCACCAACGACGTGCGTTTCCTCAAGCGCGAGGATTTCGAGGCCCACGAAGCACGGGTCTGCATCCATGACGGCAATACGCTGGATGATCCGCGCCGTCCGCGCAAATACTCCGAGCAGCAGTACCTGAAGAGCGAAGCGGAGATGGTGGCGCTGTTCTCCGACCTGCCCGAGGCACTGGAAAACAGCGTCCAGATCGCCCGCCGCTGCACGCTGGACATTCGCCTCGGCGAGAACTTCCTGCCGGAATTTCCCATCCCCCAGGGGCTGACCATTGAAGAGTATTTCGACAAGGCCGCCCGCGAGGGGCTGGAACAACGGCTCGCGGTGTGCCTGGACCGCGCCGCGCCGGATTATCAGGCCCAGCGCCAGCGCTACGAGGATCGCCTGCAGTTCGAGCTCGACATCATCAACCAGATGGGCTTCCCCGGCTACTTCCTGATCGTTGCCGACTTCATCCAGTGGGGCAAACAGAATGGCGTGCCGGTGGGGCCGGGGCGCGGCTCCGGTGCCGGCTCGCTGGTGGCCTATTCGCTGAAGATTACCGACCTGGATCCGCTGGATTACGATCTTCTCTTCGAGCGATTTCTCAACCCCGAGCGGGTTTCCATGCCGGACTTCGACGTGGATTTCTGCATGGAAGGCCGCGACCGCGTGATTGATTACGTAGCCGACAAGTACGGCCGTGACGCGGTCAGCCAGATCATCACTTTCGGCACCATGGCCGCCAAGGCGGTGGTGCGCGACGTGGCCAGGGTGCAGGGCAAGCCCTACGGGCTGGCCGACCGCATGTCGAAAATGATTCCCGGCACCCCCGGCATGACGCTCAGCAAGGCGCTGGAGCAGGAAGAGACGCTGCGGGAATTCCTGGAAAGCGGCGACGACCGGGAAGCGGCCAACGAAATCATGGAGATGGCCTTCAAGCTGGAGGGCCTGACCCGCAACGTCGGCAAGCACGCCGGCGGCGTGGTGATCGCGCCCGGCAAGCTGACCGATTTCGCGCCGCTGCACTGCGACGAGGACGGTGACAACCTGGTCACCCAGTACGACAAGAACGATGTGGAGTCGGTGGGCCTGGTGAAGTTCGACTTCCTCGGCCTGAAGACGCTGACCATCATCGACTGGGCGGTGAAAGCGGCCAACGTGCGGCGCCAGCGGGAAGGGCAGGCGCCACTGGAAATCGAGCACATTCCGCTCGACGACGCGGCCAGTTTCGAGCTGCTCAAGCGCGGTGACACCACCGCCGTGTTCCAGCTTGAAAGCCAGGGCATGAAGGAGCTGATCAAGAAACTGCGGCCCGACGTGTTCGAGGACATCATCGCCCTGGTGGCGCTGTACCGGCCCGGCCCGCTGGAATCCGGCATGGTCGACAACTTCATCAACCGCAAGCATGGCCGCGAGCCGCTGGCCTACCCGGACCCGCAATACCAGCATGAGTGGCTGGAGCCGATTCTCAAGCCCACCTACGGGGTGATCCTCTATCAGGAACAGGTGATGCAGATCGCCCAGGAACTGGCCGGCTACACGCTCGGCGGCGCCGACATGCTGCGCCGCGCCATGGGCAAGAAGAAGCCCGAGGAGATGGCCAAGC
>CAYMKZ010000021.1:0-32919 GCA_964391345.1 uncultured Alcanivorax sp. | reverse complement strand
AAGCGCCTGTGGCTGCTGTCCACCGGCACCGGTCTGGCGCCGTTCCTGAGCATCATCAAGGACCCGGAGATTTACGAGAAATTCGATCAGGTGATTCTCACCCACGGGGTGCGTTTCACTTCGGAGCTGGCTTACCAGGACATCATCGAAAACGAGCTGCCCGGCAACGAATTCTTCGGCGACACGATCCGCAAGCAACTGCGCTACTACCCCACGGTGACCCGCGAGCCGTTCCGCAATCAGGGCCGCCTCACCCAGCTGCTAACCTCCGGCAAAATCTTCGAGGATCTCGACGTCCCCAGACCGAATCTGGATGAAGACCGCTTCATGCTGTGCGGCAGCCCGGCCATGCTCAAGGATCTCTGCGCGCTGCTCAACGACTGGGGTTTCCAGGAAAGCCGTGGCGCCAACATTCACGAATACGTGATCGAACGCGCCTTCGTGGAAAAATAGGCGTAACGCCCTCTGGCAGCCCGACCGCGGGCCGCCAGGGGCGGTTGCCGTCCGGTTTTCCGTCAGCCTTCGTCGTGCCGGCTCCCGGCCGGCTTCAGGGTGACCGTCTGCACGCTGTCATCGTCGTGTTCTTCTTCCGCGGGCTCATCGTCGAGGTTGCGCACCATGCCGCAAGCCACGCACTCCATCCAGATGACGTCGTTTTCGATACAACGCTGAATCTTGTCGGTGGCGCCACAGGAAGAACAGAACGCCCCGGCGATGAATTGACGCTTGATGGTCACGGAAACTCCTTTCAGTCAGCACTCAATCAGCAAGAATGCCGGAATGCCGCAGTAGCGGCTCGACACTGGGTTCACGCCCGCGAAAGGCAACGAACAGCGCCAGCGGCTCTTCGCTGCCGCCACGGGCGAGGATTTTTTCGCGAAAATCCCGCCCGGTGGCGGAGTTGAATTCGCCTTCTTCCTCGAAGCGGGAGAAGGCATCGGAAGACAGCACCTCGGCCCATTTGTAGCTGTAGTAACCGGCCGCGTAGCCGCCGGCGAAGATGTGCGCGAAACCGTTCTGGAAACGATTGAAGGCCGGCGCTTTCACCACCGCCACTTCGTCGCGCACCTCATCCAGCACGCGCTGGATGTTCAGTCCCTCATGGTACTCGGCGTGCAGGCGCATATCGAAGAGAGAGAACTCCAGTTGTCGCATCATCATCATGGCGCTCTGGAAATTCTTCGCCGCCAGCATCTTGCCGAGCATTTCCGTGGGCAGCGGTTCGCCGCTCTGGTAATGCCCGGAAATCAGCGCCAGCCCCTCTTCGGTCCAGCACCAGTTTTCCAGAAACTGGCTGGGCAGCTCCACCGCATCCCAGGCCACGCCGTTGATGCCGGAAACGCCGGGTACATCCTGCTCGGTGAGCATGTGGTGCAGGCCATGGCCGAACTCGTGGAACAGCGTCACCACTTCGTCGTGGGTCAGCAGGCCCGGCTTGCCGCCCGCTGGCGGGGCGAAATTGCAGGTCAGGTACGCCACCGGGGTTTGCAGGGAGCCGTCGGCGCGGCGGCGGCGCACCCGCGCATCGTCCATCCAGGCGCCACCGCGCTTGCCGGTGCGCGCGTACATGTCGAGATAGAAGGCCGCACGGACCGTGCCGTCTTCATCGAGCAGTTCATAAAAACGCACGTCCGGATGCCAGGTATCCACGTCCTGACGCTGCCGGAAACGGATGCCGAACAGCTTGCCGACCACCGCGAACATGCCTTCGATGACCTTCTCCGCCGGGAACCAGGGACGCAGCGCCTCGTCGGACAGGTCATAGCGCGCCTCGCGCAGCCGTTCGCTCCAGAAACCCAGGTCCCAGGGTTGCAGATCATCAGCGCCGTTTTCGCGGGCGAACTCCCGTAGCGCCTGAAGCTCTTTTTCGGCCTGGGGTTTGGCGCGGCAGGCCAGGTCACGCAGGAACGTCATCACCTCGTCCACGTCGCGGGCCATCTTGGTGGCCAGCGATTCCTCCGCGTAGTTGGCAAAACCCAGCAGCCGCGCCTGCGCGTGCCGCAACGCGAGGATCTCGTCCATTACCGCCGCATTGTCGTACTTTCCAGCCTGTGGCCCTTGATCCGAGGCGCGGGTGGTGTAGGCGCGATACATTTCCTCGCGCAAAGCGCGATTGCGGGCGTGGCTCATCACCGCGTAATAGACCGGGAAATCCAGCGTCAGCAGCCAGCCTTCCCGCCCTTCCGCGGCGGCGCGATCGGCGGCACCGGCCAGCGCGCTTTCCGGCAGCCCCTCCAGCTCGGCCGGGTCGCTGACGTGTTTTTTCCAGGCCTGAGTGGCGTCCAGCAGGTTGTTTTCGTAGCGGGTGGTCAGGTCCGAAAGCCGCCGGGCGTTGTCCATGTACTGTTTCTTTTCCGCCGCCGGCAGTGCCACCCCGGAGAGACGGAAATCGCGCAACGTATTGTCGATGTCCTTTTTCTGCGCCGTCGTCAGGCCGGCGTATTCGTCACTGTCGCGCAGCGCCTGGTAGGCGGCGCACAGCTCACTGTTCTGACCGACTTCCGTGTGGTACTCGCTGAGCAGCGGCAAACAGCCGTTGTACGCCTCGCGCAGCGCATCGGTCTGGGCCACGGCGTTGAGATGCCCCACCGGCCCGAAAGCCTTGCCAAGCCGGTCATCCTCTTCGGCCAGGGCGACGTCCAGGCCCCGGTAGCTGAAGTCCCCGGCCGCCAGCACCGCCTGGATGCGCTGCCGGCCCGCGGCGATCAGCTGCTCCACCGCCGGCCGTACATGCGGCGGCTGAATCCGCGAAAAGGGTGGCAGATCGGGGTAATCCATCAGTGGGTTGTTGCTCATGTATTTCTCTCTGTCTTTGTGGTTTGCCGGCGGGCGATACTGCTCTCTGATCTGGGGGCGGAAGCAGCGAAGAACAAGACGCACCGGCCACTCAGATACGCCACATGAACGACATGTTGCCGAAATTCATGGGCCCGCCCTCGCGCAGCGGCGAGGACGAGCTTTGCAGCGTCATGGTGGCGCTGAATCCACCGGCAGTGCGCACACCGAAACCGGCGATCACGCCGCCGGAGAAATCCCGGCGCTCCACGTCGTAAGGGCCGGACTTGTCCTCGATATAGGAATAGGCGTTGTAGTGGCCGCTGGCGCCGAGAAACAACTCCCAGCCGAAGCCGGGCTGATCGAACAAGCCGACCAGCGAACCGACGGTGCCGACCCCCGCGTAGTCCGGCATGAAGTTGCCGGGCAGGTTGCGGCCGAAACGGATGAACGCACCCACTTCCGCGCCACTGTCGAAATTGTTGGCGTCCACGGAGCCGCCATAGCCGATTTCCGTCTGGTAGCCACCTTCCGAGGTGTGCTGGAAGGCGCGTCTCACGTAAGTGGCGAACACCCCGCCGATGAAATCCTGACCCAGTTGATTGTCCCAGCCTTCCGGCTGCTGGGAGCCGGAGATGTGGTGCGCCAGTTTCTGGCTCTCCTCGGCGCCGGAATCCGGCCCGACGATGCCGGCGCGGAAGCCGAAGCCCACCAGTTGCTCGTCATCCCAGTTGAACAGCCCCAGCTCCAGATTGCTGTAGCCCACGTAGGGAAGATCATGGTAATCCGGCGTTTTGCGGCTGATGTCGTCGGGCGTGATCATGATTTGCTGAAGGCTGACGGTAAGCGCGTGGTTCTGCCCGCTGACCGCCACACCGGGCAGCGGCTCCGCCAGACGGGTGACGGCGCAGGTAAGACCCGGTTCGCTGTCACAATGATTTCGCTTGTCGCCCACGTAACTGAAACGCAGACCATTGGTGTAGTTTCCATCCTGACCGACAAACAGGTCATTGTCCCAGGAGAACCCCAGAATGCCCGCTGTCGAACTGGCACTCAGCAGCACCCCGGCCAGCAACAGCAGCAGGCGGGCAACTCGCATCGCTCTCTCCAAACGCAGCTCTTTCCAAACCAAACAGTAATGAAGACAAAACCGGCGATATCAGGCCTGGCAGGGCCGAATACCTTCATCGGAAAAACGTCAAATCATGCACAGGACGCTAGCCGCCCCGCAAGGCCGACAGCACGGCGGCCGTGGCGGGACGCCAGCCACGCCACACAAGGTACGCTTCGGCGGCCTGTTCCACCAGCATGCCAAGGCCATCGCAAACCCGCGTCGCACCACGGCATTGGGCCCATTCCATGAAGGGCGTGGGCCGGGCGCCGTAAACCATGTCGTAAGCCACCGTGGCGGCATCAGCCAGCCCTTCCGGCAGCGGCGGCATGGCGCCGTGCAGGCCCGCCGAAATGGCATTGATGATGACGTCGAAGCGCCCCGTCAGCTGCTCCAGCGAAGAAGCCGCCAGCGGCACGCCAGCGGTGGCGAACCGCGCCACCAGTGCCTGCGCCCTGGCCTCCGTGCGATTGGCGATCACCAGCCGCGCTGGCGCTTGCGCCAGCAGCGGCCCCAGCACGCCGCGCACGGCGCCGCCGGCGCCGAGAATCAGCACCTGCCTGCCGGCCAGCGGCCAGCCGTGATTGGCGCACAGATCGGTCACCAGACCGGCGCCGTCGGTATTGTCACCGTGCAATCGCCCGTCGGTGCGCCAGAGCGTGTTGACCGCACCCGCCTGGCGCGCGCGCCCGGTGAGCACATCGCACAGCTCGAACGCCTGCTCCTTGAACGGCACCGTGACGTTGGCGCCCTGGCCGCCGGACGCGAAAAACTGGCGCAGCGTGCCGGCGAAATCATCGAGCGGCGCCTCGATGCGCTCATAGCTCAGGTCTTCGCCGCGCTGCGCCGCGAAGGCATGGTGAATGTCCGGAGAGCGCGAATGGCTGACCGGATTGCCGAACACCGCGTAACGATCACTCATGATCACCCCCGGACAGCCACTCCCGGCGCACCAGATATTGTTCGTAAAGCTGCGCTTCCGGACTGCCGGATTCGGGATGCCAGTCATAATCCCAGCGCACCAGCGGCGGCAACGACATCAGTATCGATTCACTGCGGCCACCGGATTGCAGCCCGAACAGGGTACCCCGGTCATAGACCAGGTTGAACTCCACGTAACGCCCACGCCGGTAAAGCTGGAAATTGCGCTCGCGGTCGCCGTAAGGCATCGCCTTGCGGCGCGCCATGATCGGCCGGTAGGCGTCGATATAGCCATCGCCGACGCTGCGCATGAAAGCGAAGCTGCGCTCGAAACCGAGACCGTTGAAATCATCGAAAAACAGCCCGCCGACACCGCGCGGCTCGTCACGGTGCTTGATGAAGAAATAGTCGTCGCACCACTGCTTGAATCGCGGATAAATCTCTTCGCCGAACGGCGCGCAGGCGTCCCGCGCCGCCCGGTGCCAGGCGATCACGTCTTCTTCAAAACCATAATAGGGCGTCAGATCGAAACCGCCGCCGAACCACCACACCGGTTCTTCTCCTTCTTTCTCGGCAATGAAGAAACGTACATTGGCGTGGCTGGTGGGAACATAGGGGTTGTGCGGATGCATGACCAGGGAAACCCCCATGGCCTGGAAGGAGCGGCCGGCCAGCTCCGGGCGGTGGGCGGTGGCCGACGGCGGCATGTTGACGCCGAATACATGGGAGAAATTGACGCCGCCTTTTTCTATCACCGCCCCATCGGCGAGAATGCGCGTGCGGCCACCGCCGCCTTCGGGGCGCTGCCAGTTTTCCTCGCGGAAACAGCCGCCCTGGTCCTCCGCTTCCAGCTCCTGACAGATGCGATCCTGAAGATCCAGCAGGTAGTCCTTGACCGCCTGGGGGGAGACTTCGCTCATAATGCAATCCTCGCCATGGAGTCCCTGCGGGGAGGGCCAGCGGTCAGCGCCGCAGGGTCTCGCCGCTCTGCAAGTCGATGATGGTGGAGGGCCGGCCGCTGAGGCCGGTATCGCCGCTGACGATGAAATCCAGCTCGGCACCCAGTTGGCGCGCTACCTGAAAGCGGTTGCGCGCCGGCGGGCGGCCGGCGCGGTTGGCGCTGGTGGAGATGATCGGCGTGCCCACCGAGGCGGCCAGCGCACGAGCCAGAGGGTGAGTGCTCACTCTCACCGCAACCTTGTCGAAACGGCCACGCACCCACTCCGGCACCCTCGTGGTGGCCGGCAGCAGATAGGTGATCGGTGCCGGCCAGGTTTGCTCCAGCGTACGCCGCTCCGCCTCCGTCAGTGTCACCAGACCGTCCAGTTGAGCCAGCCCCGCCGCCACCAGAATCAGCCCTTTTTCCACCGGCCGCTGCTTGATCTCCAGCACTCGCCGCACCGCCGCTTCGTCGAACGGGTCACAGCCGAGGCCGTAGACGGTTTCCGTGGGATAGGCGATCACACCGCCCGCCCGCATGATACGGGCGGCGCTTTCTATGTGTTGGCTGCTGGCGGTATGTTGCTTCATGGTTGGGTTCTGGCTCATGGCTGTATGCTGGCTGGCGGCTGATTCACGATTGTCCGCCGATGCATGGTCCGGCCTGTCATGCGGCCGGCGCGCTGCAAGGATACCCGCAGGCTCCGCAGCGAGCCAATCAACACGGCTTCGCACACACCATCCCGCTATTCTGTACCCCTCTCTTCGTCATTCTGCACGCCCCTCCCCGTTATTCCGTGCATTCCTTCCCGTCATCTGCACATCCCTCTTCGTCATTCCGCGCACCTCTCCTCGTCATTCCGCGTATCCCTCTTCGTTATTCTGCGTATCCCTCTTCGTCATTCTGCGCGAAGTCGCAGAATCCATCGGCCCACCAGACTGGATCCTGCGACTTCGCGCAGGATGACATATTCGCGCAGGTTGACGTATTCACGCAGGACGGCGTGTTCACGCAGGGTGACATATTCACGCAGGGTGACACACGCACCACACGCGGGGTGACGCCGTGCAAGGTGTTGCATTTGCTCATTTCATCAAGGGAGAGTGACGCACCACATAACCCCCCGCGACACGCTGGACATGCCCCTCCAGTTCCAGATCCGACAACAGCCCGGCCAGTTCGGCCACCGTCAGACCGCTGCGCTGACAAAGATCATCGAGTCGGTTCACGCCGGTACCGAAATAACGCAGCAATGCCGGCTGTTGGCGAGACGCGGGCCGGTGTTCAGCGCCAGGCTCAAGGCTGCTGTCAGCGCCGAGCGCAGGGCTGTGCTCGATGGTACGCCGGAAATCACCAAAGGCATTCAGTACGTCGTCAACGCTTTCCAGCCAGTTGGCGCCGTCACGCAACAGCCGATGGCAGCCCTTGCTGAGCGGATTGTGGATCGAGCCGGGCACGGCAAACACCTCGCGGCCCTGTTCCAGCGCATCGCGGGCGGTGATCAGCGAGCCGCTGCGCAACGCCGCCTCGATGACCAGGGTGGCCAGGCTCAAACCACTGATGATGCGGTTACGGAGCGGAAAATATTCGCGGCGCGGCTGGGCTCCGGGGGCGAACTCGCTGACCAGCGCACCGCCCCCTTCGACGATGGCCTTGGCCAATTGCCGGTGACGGGCCGGGTAGAGCCGGTCGGGGCCGCTGCCCAGCACTGCAACCGTCACACCGCCGGCCGCCAGCGCGCCGCGATGGGCGGCGCCGTCCACGCCCAGCGCCAGGCCGCTGGTGATGGCAAAGCCGGCGCCAGCTAGGCTGCGGGCAAAACGGTGGGCATTGTCCAGGCCGTCCGGCGACGCGCTGCGCGCGCCAACCATGGCCAGTTGTGGTCTGCTCAGCGCCGCCGGATTGCCACGCACGCCGATCACCCCCGGCGCATCGGGCAAATCGGCCAGCAGCGCCGGATAATCGTCATCACCCAGCGCCAGCCAGCGCCAACCCGCCGCCTGCAACGTCTGGTATTGCATTTCCAGCTCACGCGAACTGTTTAAAAGCAAATTTTTAGATTTATTTTTAGGTAAATAAGCACAAAACCGGTCCAGCCGGTCACGATCCGGGCTCAGCTCGCGCAGAGCCTGCCCCAGGCGGGGCGAATCGGGGGAAAAAGCGGCGCACAACAGCAACCGCCTGAAACAAGTATCCATTGGCCATCCCTGGTCCGGTTGTCAGTTGTCGTTCCTGAAGCTTGCCACGATATCCTGCCGGTAAATCGGCCGGACGGACTGCGTCACCAACCCGTAGCTGACCTTGTCGAACACCCGGTAGAGCAGCAACTGGCCCACTTTGCGGCGCGGCAGACGCCGCTTTTCAGCCCCCAGGCGATCGGGTACCTGCGCTCCCGGCCGATAGATTCCCAGCAGCACGCCGGGCTCCACGCCGTCCCGTTCGCCGCGATTGATCACCACCACATCGTAGCGGGCCACACTGCTGATGCGATCAAAGAAGCGGATGAGGCGGGCGGTGATGCCGTTTTCGGCGGCATGGGCCACCGGCATGGCCTCACGCGGCCGCTCCGGCAGGGGAAACAGACGATCATCGAGCCGGATATCCGCCAGCGAGTGCTCGATTCGCAGCACGGCCATCTGCTGACCGCGCCCGGACACCACCGCCACGCCCAGCCGGCGTGCTTCGTAGCCAAGCAGTTCGCCAGTTTGCGGGTCCCGATACGGTTGCCCGCTGCGATACAGACCGTAGCGCCGGCCCAGGCTCAGCGGGCGGGCCTGCGGGTCGCGGACGTAAATGGTGTCCCCGGCGGCGAACAGCACCCGGCCGTCCTGCCCCGCCACGATATAAGGCGCCTGGCGAATCCGCTCGCGCGTCACCACCCGTCCTTTCTTGAAGTACACCTGAAGCCGCTCCACCGGGATGACGCCACGGGCTTCAGCCGCAGAATCACCGGAAGGCGGGTCGCCGGCAGGTGAGGGCAGAGCAAAGACTGGCGCGGAGAGCACCAGCGGCAGGCCGGCCATGGCCATGATGTGCCGCAGCGATTTCATCATCGGCGGATTCCTTCTATCATTATTGTCATTCGTGCGGTTGCCAAAGCCCCCCCGGGCCGGCTACAACCGCCTCCGGATGTTAGCAATGCGATCAAGGCGATAGCAACCGGATGCAAAGCGCTCTGAACCCGTGACACAGGAACACGCAGAACATCATGGCTACGCTGGATATACTGGAATTTCCCGACCCCCGACTGCGCACCGTGGCAAAGCCGGTGGAACAGGTGGACGACGCCCTGCGCAAGCTGGTCGACGACATGATCGAGACCATGTACGACGCCCAGGGCATCGGCCTGGCCGCCACCCAGGTGGACGTGCACCTGCGCGTGCTGGTCATCGATGTCTCGGAACAGCGCGACCAGCCGCAGGTGTTCATCAACCCGGAGGTGACGCCGCTCACCGAGGATCTGGCGCCCTACGAAGAGGGCTGCCTGTCGGTGCCCGGCTTCTACGAGAAGGTGGAACGGCCCGCCAGAGTGCGCATCAACGCACTGGGACGGGACGGCAAGCCGTTCGAAATCGTCACCGATGGGCTGCTGGCCACCTGCATCCAGCACGAGCTGGATCACCTCAACGGCAAGCTGTTCGTGGATTACGTTTCCCGCCTGAAACGGGACCGCATCAAGAAGAAGCTGCAAAAAGTGCAGCGCCAGCGTGCCTGAGACCCCCATGCCCCCTCTTCGCATCGCCTTTGCCGGTACCCCGGACTTCGCCGCCACCAGCCTCGCCGCGCTGCTCGACGACGGCCGTCATCAGGTGGTCGCCGTGCTCACCCAGCCGGATCGCCGCGCCGGGCGCGGCAAGAAGGTGGCGCAGGGCCCGGTCAAGACGCTGGCCCTGCAACACGGGCTGCCCGTGCTGCAACCGACCACCCTGAAAGACGCCGCCGTGCAGCAGGAGCTGGCCGGGCTTGAGCTCGATCTACTGATCGTGGTGGCCTACGGGCTGATCATCCCGCAAGCCGTTCTCGATTTGCCCCGTTTCGGCTGCATCAACGTGCACGGCTCCCTGCTGCCACGCTGGCGTGGCGCCGCGCCCATCCAGCGCGCTATCATGGCCGGCGATGCCGAAACCGGCATCACCATCATGCAGATGGATGCCGGCCTGGACACCGGCCCCATGTTGCTGGCGGAAAAACTGGCCATCGGCGCCGATGAAACCGGCGGCCAACTGCACGATCGCCTGGCGCGGCAGGGCGCCCGCCTGCTGCTCACCACCCTGGCCGATCTGCCCCGTTATCTGGATAACGCCCAGACACAGCCGGACGAGGGCGTGACCTACGCGCACAAACTGAGCAAGGACGAAGCGCGGCTGGATTTTCGTCTGCCCAGCCGGGCACTGGAGTGCCGCATCCGCGCCTTCAATCCCTGGCCGGTCTGCTGGCTGCCGTTCAACGATGCGCCGCTGCGCGTATGGCAGGCCCACGAAACCGCCATTCACAATGGCGGCGATGCCGAGCCGGGCACGCTGCTCGACGTCGATGACCAGGGTCTGGTGGTCGCCACCGGCGACGGCGCGCTGACACTCACACAACTGCAACTGCCCGGCAAGCGCCCCATGAGCGTCGCCGACATCCGCCGTGGCCATCCGCAACTGTTCCAGGCCGGAGTGCTTCTTGGCTGAGCGCGACCCACGCCGCGAGGCCGTGCGCACCCTGTTGCAGGTGCTGCCCGGCCACGGGGACGGCGCCAGCCTCCGCGAGGCACTGCGGGCCCATCCACTGGAAGGGCCCGCCGGTGGTCTGATGCGCGACCTGTGCTTCGGCGTTTGCCGCTATCTGCGGCCACTCAATCAATGGCTCAACGATCAGTTGCAAAAGCCGCTGGCGCCGAAAGCCCAGGCGGTGCGGCTGGCATTGCTGTGCGGGCTGTACGAACTGTGGTTCAGCTCGCGCCCGGCTCACGCGGTGG
This sequence comes from uncultured Alcanivorax sp., assembly GCA_964391345.1. Taxonomy (GTDB): domain Bacteria; phylum Pseudomonadota; class Gammaproteobacteria; order Pseudomonadales; family Alcanivoracaceae; genus Alloalcanivorax. The sequence goes on along the minus strand of CAYMKZ010000021.1, from coordinate 22,209 downwards.
TCAACGCCTACCCGGATCTGTGCCGCAAGCTGCAAGCGGGCTGGGCCACCGGGCTGACCAACGCGCTGCTGCGCAAGGCCACCCGCACCAGTGCCGAAAAAGCCTTTGCCGACTACTCTCCGGCGGTGCGCTATTCGCTGCCCGACTGGCTGTGGAAAAGCTGGCAACGGGACTGGCCGGAGCAGGCGCAAGCGCTGGCCCAGGCGAGCCTGTCACCACCGCCGTTCACGCTGCGCGTCAACCGCCGCCTGCACAGCCGCGCCGCCGCCATGGCGGTGCTCGGCGAAGGCGCGCGCGCCGGCAGCGAGGCGCCCTGGAGCCTCTACCTCACGCCGCCACGCCATGTGGCTGCCTTGCCGGGCTTTGAGCGCGGCGCTTTTTCCGTTCAGGACGAAGCTGCCCAACTGCCCGCCGAAATGCTGGCGGTACCCTCCGGCGGACGGGTGCTGGACGCCTGCGCCGCGCCGGGCGGCAAGACCGGACAGATCGCGGAAGCCTGGCCGGACGCGGCGATCACCGCGCTGGACGCCTCCGAAGCACGGCTGGAACGGGTCCGCGAAACGCTGCAACGGCTGGGCGCCCAGGCGACGCTGATCGCCGGCGACGCGGCCGAACCGTCCGCTTGGTGGGACGGTACGCCCTTCGACGCCATCCTGCTGGACGCGCCCTGTTCCGCCACCGGCATCCTGCGCCGCCAGCCGGACGTCAAGTGGCACCGCCGCCGCGACGACCTGGATTCCCTGACCGCACTGCAAGCGCGTATGCTGGACGCACTATGGCCGTTGCTGCGCCCAGGAGGGCGGCTGGTGTACGCCACCTGTTCGGTACTGCGGGCGGAGAACGACCACCAGGTGGCGGCGTTCCTGGCCCGCACGCCGGATGCCCTGGAACAGGGCATGGCGTGGAACGACGCCACCACGGCGGCACCGACCGTGGCGGCGGGGCGGCAGTTTCTGCCGCGGGACGACGGCCCCGACGGCTTCTACCTGGCCTTCCTGCGCAAGCACGGGCCCGGTTACAACCTGACAGCGACCGACCAACAGACATGAAGATCATCATTCTAGGCGCCGGCCAGGTAGGCGGCACGCTGGCCGAAAACCTGGCCGGAGAGCGCAACGACATCACCGTCGTCGACATGGACGGCGAGCCGCTGCGAGAGCTGGGCGAGCGCCTGGACATCAGCACCGTGAAGGGCATGTGCTGCTACCCCTGGGCGCTGCGCGAAGCCGGCGCCGAAGACGCCGACATGCTGATCGCCGTGACCAATTCCGACGAAGTGAACATGGTCGCCTGCCAGGTGGCGCACACGCTGTTCCGCATCCCCACCAAGATCGCCCGCATCCGTTCCGCCAATTACACCAGCCGGGCGGAAAAGCTGTTCAACGAAAATGCGCTGCCGATCGACGTCATCATCAGCCCGGAGCAGGTGGTCACCGATTACATCAAGCGGCTGATCGAGCATCCTGGCGCCTTGCAGGTGGTCAATTTCGCCGGCGACCGGGTGCAACTGGTGGCGGTGCGCGCCGTGCACGGCGGGCCGCTGGTGGGTAACGAGCTGCGCGAGCTGCGCAAGCACATGCCCAACGTGGAAACCCGGGTGGCGGCGATTTTCCGCCGCAACCGGCCGATCATCCCGGAAGGCAGCACGGTGATCGAGGCGGACGACGAGGTGTTCTTCATCGCCGGCAAGAACGACATCCGCGCGGTGATGAGCGAACTGCGGCGTCTGGAACACAACTACAAGCGGGTGGTGATCGCCGGCGGCGGCAACATCGGCTACCGGCTGGCGCGCAGCATCCAGCACCGCTACAACGTCAAGGTCATCGAGCGCAATCCGCAGCGCGCGGAATGGCTCGGCGAGAAGCTGCAACAGGCGGTGGTGCTGCTCGGCCCGAGCACCGACCGCGAAGAGCTGCTCAAGGCCAACATCGAAAACACCGACGTCTTTTGCGCGCTGACCAACGACGACGAGGCCAACATCATGGCCTCGCTGCTGGCCAAGCGGCTGGGCGCGCGCAAGGTGATGACGCTGATCGCCAACCCGTCCTACGTGGATCTGGTGCAGGGGCACGATATCGACATCGCCATCTCGCCGCAGCAATCCACCATCGGCAGCCTGCTTTCCCATGTGCGGCGCGGCGATGTGGTCAACGTCTACTCGCTGCGCCGGGGCGCCGCCGAGGCCATTGAGGCGATCGCCCACGGCGACGCCAAAACCTCGAAAGTGGTGGGGCGCGCCATCGAGGACATCGATCTGCCCGAGGGCACCACCATCGGCGCGGTGGTGCGCGGCGAGAAGGTGCTGATCGCCCATGATGATCTGGTCATCGAACCCAACGATCACGTCATTCTGTTCCTGATCGACAAACGCCGCACCCGGGACGTGGAGAAACTGTTCCAGGTCGGGTTCACCTTCTTTTAGCAGCCTGCCAGGGTGTCGCAGGGGGGACAAAATGCATTACGCCATGATCGCCAAAATCCTCGGCCTGCTGCTGATGCTGTTCAGTTTCGTCATGCTGCTGCCGGCCGGCATGGCGTTCTGGTATCACGACGGCAACCTGCAAGCGTTCATCGTCTCCTTCGCCATCACCTTTCTGTGCGGCCTGGCGCTGTGGCTGCCCTGCATGCGCGCCCGCGCCGAGCTGCAACCCCGCGACGGTTTCCTGGCGGCGACGCTGTACTGGACGGTGATCGGCGCCATCGGCTGCCTGCCGTTCCTGCTCAGCCCGCACCTGAACATCAGCGTGCTGGATGCCATCTTCGAATCGATCTCCGGTTTCACCGCCACCGGCGCTAGTGTGCTTGGCAATCTGGACAGCCTGCCGCGCTCGCTGCTGTTCTGGCGGGCGCTGTCCAACTGGCTCGGCGGCATGGGGATCATTCTGCTGACGCTGGCGGTGCTGCCGATGCTCGGCGTCGGCGGCATGCAGTTCTACAAGGCGGAGATTCCCGGCCCCAGCAAGAACGCCAAGCTGACGCCGCGCATCGCCGAAACCGCCAAGGCGCTGTGGTATCTGTACGTGACGCTGAGCGTCGCCTGCGTGCTGTCCTTCCGGGCCGCCGGCATGGGCTGGTTCGACGCCATCTGCAATGGGCTGCCGACGGTGGCCACCGCCGGCTTCGCCACCCACGACAGCGGTTTCGCCTATTTCGACAGCGGCGGCATCAACGTCATCGCCGCCATCTTCCTGCTGCTCGGCTCCACCAACTTCATGCTGCTCATTCTGGCCTGGAAGGAACGCTCGCTGAAAACCTTCTGGCGCGATTCCGAGTTCCGCTTTTTCATGGGGCTGGAAGCGATCTACGTAATCATCATCTTCACCGCGCTGATGTTTCATCACACCTATTCGTCAGTCTGGGAAACCTTCCACCAGACGCTGTTCCAGGCGGTATCGTTTTCCACCGCCACCGGCTTCGTCAGCGCATCGACGGACAACTGGCCGGCGTTCATTCCCCTGCTGCTGATCCTCTCCAGCTTCATCGGCGGCTGCGCCGGCTCCACGGCGGCCGGCATGAAGGTGGTGCGGGCGGCGCTGGTGTTCAAGCACAGCGGCCGCGAGTTGCGGCGTCTGATTTACCCGTCCGGTGTGTTCGCGCTGCGTTTCAGCGGCCGTCCGGTGGGCAACGACGTGTTGCAGGCGGTGTGGGGCTTCATGGGCGTGTACCTGGTGATCGCCGCCCTGTCGGTGCTGGCGATCATGGCCACCGGCGTCGGTTTCCCCGAATCGGTGGCCACGGTGGCGGCGGCGATCAACAACCTGGGCGCGGGCTTCGGCTTTCTGAACACCAATTTCGCCGACCTGCCCGACATCGCCAAATGCATCATGTGCCTGGACATGCTGCTCGGCCGCCTCGAAGTGCTCACTATTCTGGTGCTGTTTACGCCCATGTTCTGGAAACAATGAGCCTGGAAACAGTGAGCCTGGAAGCAATAAGCCTGGAAACAGTGATAAATCGACGGATGACCTATGATTGAATGGCTGCTGGACCCCACCGTGATCGCCGGATTGCTGACGCTGATCGTGCTGGAGGTGGTGCTCGGCATCGACAACCTGGTGTTCATCGCCATCCTCGCGGACAAGCTGCCCGCCGGGCAGCGCGACCGCGCCCGCGTGGTCGGCCTGTTGCTGGCGCTGGTGATGCGGCTGGCGCTGCTGGCCAGCCTGTCCTGGCTGATCGGCCTGACGCGGCCGCTGTTCGAGGTTTTCGGTCATGCCTTCTCCGGCCGCGACCTGATCCTGCTCGGCGGCGGCCTGTTCCTGCTGCTCAAGGCCACCATGGAGCTGCACGAACGCCTGGAAGGCAAGGAGATGGCCTCCGCCGGTTCCGTGGCCAGCGTCAGCTTCGGCGCGGTGGTGGCGCAGATCGTGGCGCTGGACGCGGTATTCTCGCTGGATTCGGTGATTACCGCCGTGGGCATGGTCGATGATCTGGCGGTGATGATGACCGCGGTGGTGATCGCCATGCTGCTGATGCTGCTGGCCAGCAAACCACTGACCCGCTTCGTCAACGCCCATCCGACGCTGATCATGCTGTGTCTGGGTTTCCTGCTGATGATCGGCTTCAGCCTGACGGTGGAAGGCCTGGGCTATCATATTCCCAAGGGCTATCTGTACGCCGCCATCGGTTTCTCGGTGCTGATCGAACTGTTCAACCAGATCGCCCTGCGCAACAAGCGCCGCTGGCTGGCCAACGGCGATCTGCGCACGCGTATCGCCGACTCGGTGCTCGGCCTGCTCGGCGGCCGCCGCCAGGAGCAAAACGGAGACGACGGCGGCGATCCGCTGCTCGGCGAGGCCGCCCAGCAACTGTTCGGCGATGAAGAGCGCGACATGATCCGCCATGTGCTGACCCTGGCGGACACCAACATCAAGGGGCTGATGACGCCGCGCCGCGAGATCCAGTACCTGGACCTGAACTGGCCGGAGCAGGAACAGCGCCGGCAGCTGATCGATTCCGCCTATTCACGGCTGGTGGTGATCGAGGACAACCAGCAGGACGAACCGCTGGGCATCGTGCAGAAGAAGGCGTTGCTGGCGGCGCTGCTGCGCGGCCAGCCGTTCAGCGTGCGCGCCCACCTGGAAAAGCCCGCCGTGGTGCTGGAAACCCAGACCGCCATCGAGACCCTGGAAGTGTTCCGCTTCGAGCGCAAGCAACTGGCCTTCGTGGTGGACGAATTCGGCACCCTGGAGGGCATCGTCACGCTCACCGACGTGCTGGAGGAAATCGCCGGCGATCTGCCCGAGGCGGGGCAGGGGCAGCACGCCGCGCCGGTGCAGGCGCTGCGTGACGATCAGTTCGAGGTGGATGCCGGCGAGAACATCGAATCGCTCAATACCCTGCTGCCCAGCCCGTTGCCGCGCAGCAGCGAATACACCACCCTGGCCGGGCTGATATTGCAGCACTGCCAGCACCTGCCGGAGCGCGACGAAACCGTGCAGGTACCGCCCTGGCACATCACCGTGCAGGAAGTGGACCGCTACCGCATCACCCGCGTGCGGCTCACCCTGATGGCCGAGCCGCAGGCCGCCGAGGCTAACGCCCCAGCAGATCCCGGGCGATGATTTCCTTCATGATCTCGCTGGTGCCGCCGTAGATGCGCTGGATGCGCGCGTCCACGTAATCCCGCGAGATCGGGTATTCCTTCATGTAGCCATAGCCGCCGAACAGTTGCAGGCACTGGTCGGCCACCTTGCCCTGCAACTCGGTGGTGGTCAGCTTGGCGATGGAGGCATTGGCGGTGGTCAGCGTCCCTTCGCCGTACTGGTCGATGCACTGGCTGCAATAGGCCTTGTTCAGTTGTACCTGAGCGTGCAGATCCGCCAGCACGAAGCGGGTGTTCTGGAACTGGCTGATGGCCTGGCCAAACGCCCGGCGCTCCTGGGTGTACGCCACCGTGCGCTCGATCATGCCTTCACTGGCGGCCACCGCGCTGAGCGCCAGAATCAGACGTTCGCGGGGCAGTTCGTTCATCAGATTGAAGAAACCCTTGCCCTCGCCACCGAGGATTTGCTCGGCGCCCACCGCCACGTTCTCGAAAAACAGCTCGGAAGTATCGGCGGCATGGTGGCCCATCTTTTCCAGATTGCGGCCGCGCGCGAAACCGGGCAGCGTGGCATCGACGGTGAACAGGGTGATGCCCCTGGCGCCGGCGGCCGGATCGGTCTTGGTGGCCAGCACCAGCACGTCGCAGTGCTGGCCATTGGTGATGAAGGTCTTCTGGCCGTTGATCAGGTAACCCTCGCCGCTTTTCTCGGCGCGGGTCTTCATGCCCTGCAAATCGGAGCCGGCGCCCGGTTCCGTCATGCCGACGGCGCCCACCGCCTCGCCGCTGACCATCTTCGGCAGCCAGGCCTGTTTCTGCTCTTCACTACCCAGGTGCAGGATATAGGGCGCGACGATGTCCGAATGCACGGACAGGTTCGAGGCCAGCGCGCCGAATCCCAGACGCGCCGCTTCCTCGACGATCACCGCGGAAAGCCGGAAATCGGCGCCGAAACCGCCGTATTGCTCGGGCAGGTCCACACACAGAAAACCGTTGTCGCCCAACTGGTTCCACAGCGCGCGGGGGAATTTCTCCTCCTTCTCCCACTGGTCGTAGTGGGGCGCCACTTCCTTCTCCAGGAACTTGCGGACGTTGTCGCGGAACAGGTCGATTTCGCTCTGATCAAGCATGGTTTGCCGTACTCCAGAAAGGGGCTGAAAAGACGGCCCGAGCCGTCACGATGCGCCCATTCTAGCCATCGGCGGCGGCCTCGTCGCCGCCGGACATGACTTGCCGGTCATCAGACTGTGACAGGTACTCCCGCACCTTGTCAGCCACACGCCGGCTGTACAGCAAGGAACAATGCCCGAGAAAGGAAACCTGCACGTTCTCCTGCGCCGCCGCCAGCGTGGCGGTGCGCGCCGGGAACACGAAGTTGTCCATCTCCGAGTACAGGCAATAGAAACGGGCGCCACCGGGGCACTCGCCGCCCTCCGCCAGCTCCGTCACGAAGGGGCTGTGGTAGCGCATCTGCGCCGCCGCGCCGCGCGCCGCGAACAGCGCCGCCATGCGCGTGCCATAGTGCGGGCTGCCGAGCGTGATCACCTTGCCCACCTTGCCGGCCAGGCCGAGATGCTTGAGCGCGTAGCGGCTCAGGGGTCCCCCCATGGAATGGCAGACCAGATCCACCTGTTCGGCGCCGGTGACGGCCAGCACCCGCTGCACCTGTTCGGCGACTTGCGCCGCCAGTTTGCGGCAATTGATGTGCGGCGGCGTGTAGCTGATGGCGTAACAGTGGGTGAAACCCCAGTGCCGCAAACGCCAGCGCAGCCAGAGAAAATTGCTGCTGTTGCCGCCGTAGCCGTGCACCAGCACCACCGGCCGCCGGCTGGACTGTCGCGCCGGTGGCGAGATGCGGTCGCCGAGCAGCCGCAACGGGAAGCCGAGCACCAGCACGCTGAGCGCCAGTGCTTCTCTCAGCACGGCGACGATGGCGCGGCCCATGGGCAGCGCCGCTGGTTGCGTCTCGGCATCTTGCGCGGCGGTAACGCGGCGATCGTAATACCAGATCAGATAGAACAGCAGCGTCACCCCGGTGGGGATCAGCGCCGCCAGCACCACCAGTGTCCCTATCCAGCCCATGGTCATCCTCCAGCATCGACGCCGCCCGGCGCCCAGAGCCACCCTAGCCGCGGACGATGGCGGCAACAATACCGCAGACCCGCCCGCCACGGCGGTGTGGCCATTGACGAACTCCCCCGCCCGCCCTAGACCAGGACGGCGGATGTGCCCGCTTTTTCGTCGCAACCGCCGGTTGCCTCGCGGACGGGGCTGCCCAATGATGGGGGCCGTGCATGGCGCCCCGGTCACCGGCGGTGGCCATACGACCACCACACTTCGGGAGACATCATGGATATTCCTGCCTTCAACACTCTGGAGCTGGCCGTCGACGACGGCATCGCCACCCTCTATCTCAACCGCCCCGATCGCATGAATGCGTTCACCCGCGAGATGAAGGACGAGCTGATCGCCGCCTTCGATTTCACCGATACCTGCGACGAAGTGCGCGCCGTCATCGTCACCGGCAAGGGACGCGCCTTCTGCGCCGGCGCCGATCTGTCCTCCGGGGGCGATACCTTCGATTACAAGAAGCGCCAGAGCAGCGGCAACCCGGACGACGCCCGCCGTGATGGCGGCGGCCAGGTGTCGCTGCGCATCTATCGCAGCCTCAAGCCGGTGATCGCCGCCGTCAACGGCGCCGCCGTGGGCGTGGGCATCACCATGCAGTTGCCGATGGACGTGCGGCTGGCCTCGGAAAACGCCAAGTTCGGCTTCGTGTTTTCCAAGCGCGGCATCGTCAACGAGGCCGCTTCGTCCTGGTTCCTGAGCCGTGTGGTGGGCATCTCCTCGGCACTGGAATGGTGCTACACCGGCCGCGTGTTCAGCGCCGCCGAAGCCAAGGAGCGCGGTCTGGTGCGTTCACTGCACAAGCCCGAGGATCTGTACCCGGCGGCGGTGGCGCTGGCCAAGGAATTCGCCGATCAGACTTCCGGCGTCTCCATCGCCGTGATGCGGCAGATGATCTGGCGCATGGCGGGCGCCGAACACCCCATGGAAGCGCACAAGATGGACAGCAAGGCAATGCGTTCCCGTGGCCAGTCCGCGGACGCCAAGGAAGGGGTCACCTCGTTCCTGGAAAAACGCCCCGCGGCGTTCCCCGACAAGGTTTCCAAGGACATGCCGGATTTCTTCGAGTGGCAGAGCACGCCGCCGTTCGAATGACAGCACAGCGGGCCTGAGAAGGCTCACAGGAAAGGAAAGCTGAAGAGGGTTCGCGGCCAGCGCCGCGAACCCTTTTTCATGTTCAGCGCAACTGGAAGAGGATTTTCAGTACTTCGACGCCCAGCAGCACGATCAGCGGGCTCAGATCCAGGCCGCCCATGGGCGGCAACAGACGCCGGCAGGGCGCCATGATCGGCTCGGTGATCTGCACCACCACCCGCACCACCGGATTGGACGGGTCCGGCGCCACCCAGCTGAGAATCACCCGGATCAGCACCGCCCAGAACACGTAATCCAGCAGCAGCGTGGCCAGGGTGCGCAGGGTGTACACCAGCAATTGAGGCCCCAGGCCGGAAGGAGGCAGGCCGCCGTATTGCAGGGCGAACAGGATCAGCACCTTGGCGATGATCAGGATCACCACCAGCACCAGTGAGGCGATGTCCAGCCCGCGCCAACCGGGGATGATGCGCCGCAACGGCGCCAGCAGCGGGTTGGTGGCGCGCAGCACGAACTGGGAAACGGGATTGTAGAAATCCGCCCGGGCAAGCTGTAACACGAATCGGGTCAGCACGATGAACACGTAGATGCTGAACACGAAATCGATCAGAAAGAGCAGGGCACCCTGAGGGTTCATGAAGACTCCGGTCTGTCCGTTTGGCGACTGAGTATTGGGGTTAAGCGGCGCGAATTCAAATGCCGCGCCGGGGCATTCAGCGCGCCAGCTCTTCGGAACGCTCGCGTGCCGCCGCCACGGCGGCCTGTACCTGCTCGCGCAGGCCGGCTTCCTCGAACACCGCCAGCGCCGCGGCGGTGGTACCGCCCGGGCTGGTCACGCGCTGGCGCAACACGTCTGGCCCCACATCGCTGGTGGTGGCCAGTTGCGCGGCGCCCAGCGCCGTTTGCAGCACCAGCTGGCGGGCGCTGGCCGCTTCCAGCCCCTGCGCCACGGCGGCCTCGATCAGCGCTTCCATCAGCAGGAAGAAGTAGGCCGGGCCGGAACCGGAGACGGCGGTGACGGCGTCCAGCTCTTTTTCCTGCTCGAACCAGGCGGTCAGGCCGACGGCGCCAAGGATTTTCCCGGCGGTTTCCTTCTGTGCGGCACTCACTCGTGGTGCCGCATAAAGTCCGGTGGCGCCGGTCTGCACCAGTGCCGGCGTATTGGGCATGCAGCGCACGATCGGCGCTTCGCCGAGCCAGCCTTCCAGGTTGGCCACCGTCACGCCGGCGGCAATGGAGATGATCAGCGGCTGGCGTTCCGCCACCAGCGCCCGCAGCGGTGTGCAGGCCGCTTCCATCACCTGCGGCTTGACCGCCAGCACCAGCACATCGGCGCGCCGCGCCACTTCGGTATTGTCCTCGCTGACCTGCACCCGGTGCAGGCGCGCCATCTCGTCGAGGCGCTCCGCCGAGCGATCGCTCATCCAGATACTGGCCGGACGAATACCTTTGGCGATCATGCCGCCGGCCAGGCTGGCGGCCATGTTGCCGGCCCCCACGAATCCGATGGTTTGCTGTGTCATAACGGGGTCCTCTGGTTATCGCACGAGAGTCATTGCACAAGCGTCGTTGCGCCGGGGGCGGAGCTGGAAGCGGTGCACGATGGCGGCACGGGCCAGCATTGTATGGCGCAAACCGGGCCCTGTCATGGGGCCGTGGGCGGACAGGTTGAACCACGGCGAGCACGCGGTTAGGCTGACGGCTGGGGAATCCTCGTTTGCCGACAACAACAAAAATCGCCATGAACATCACCGAACTGCTCGCTTTTGGCGCCGAACAGGGCGCTTCCGATCTGCATCTGTCCGCCGGCCTGCCGCCCATGGTGCGCCTCGACGGCAACCTGCGGCGCACGCCGTTCGCGCCCCTGACGCACCCGGAGTTGTGCACGCTGCTGCACGGCATCATGAATGACCGGCAGCGGCGGGACTTCGAAAGCGGGCTGGAAGCGGACTTCTCCCTGCAAATGGCCGATCTGACCCGCTTCCGGGTCAACGCCTTCCATCAGAGTCGCGGTGCCGGTGCGGTGTTCCGCGCCATTCCGGCCCGCGTACCCAGCCTGGCGGAGCTGGGCCTGGGCGCCGTGTTCCGGGATATCGCCACTCTGCCGCACGGCCTGGTGCTGGTCACCGGGCCCACCGGCTGCGGCAAATCCACCACGCTGGCGGCGCTGGTCGATCACATCAACGGCAGCCGCCACGAGCATATTCTGACCATCGAGGACCCGATCGAGTTCGTGCATGCGCCCCGCCAGTGCCTGATCAACCAGCGCGAAGTACACCGCGATACGCTGGGTTTTGCCGAGGCTTTGCGCTCGGCGCTGCGCGAAGATCCGGACACCATCCTGGTGGGCGAATTGCGCGACCTGGAAACCATCCGCCTGGCGCTCACCGCCGCCGAGACCGGCCATCTGGTGCTGGCGACCCTGCATACCCGTTCCGCCAGCAAGACCATCGATCGGGTGGTGGACGTGTTTCCGGCGGCGGAGAAGGCGATGGTGCGCTCGATGCTGTCGGAATCGTTACAGGCGGTGATTTCGCAAACGCTGATTGGCCGGAACGGCGGCGGGCGCGTGGCCGCCCACGAAATCATGATTGTCACGCCGGCGATCCGCAATCTGATCCGTGAGGATCGCGTGGCGCAGATCTATTCCGCCATGCAGACCGGCGGCGCGCTCGGCATGCAGACGCTGGACCAGTGCCTGAAGAAACTGCTGGAGCAGCGCCTGATTTCTCGCGAGGACGCACAGGCGAAGGCAAAAAATCCGCAATCCCTGTAGTAAACAGGCTGCTGAAAAACGTTTTCGAGGCAGCCAGAGCAAGGCAAAAATAGCCGACAAAGCGGAGTTTATAAGTAATAAATGAGCATTTGGCGGCTATTTTTAACGCCGCTATGGCAACGCAGATAGTTTTTCAGCAGACTGTCAGGCGGGCTCGGTCAGGGTACCGTTACGATAATCCTGCAACGCCTGCTCGATTTCCTCACGGCTGTTCATCACGAACGGGCCGTACTGCACCACCGGCTCGTGCAACGGCTTGCCGGCGATCAGCACCAGCCGCGCCCCCGAGGCGCCGGCCTGCAAGGTCACGCCGTCACCGTCGGTAAGCAGCACGCTGTGCGCGTTGGGCACCGTTTTTCCGCCCACCTCCAGGCCGCCCTCGAACACATAGGCGAAGGCGTTGTGGCCGCGCGGGACGGGAATCGTCACTGATTCGCCGGGACGCAGCAGCACGTCCAGATACAGCGGCTCGGTGGCGCCGCCGGTGACCGGCGCGATCAGATCTTCTCCGGCGATCACCACCTGCCCGGCGATGGCCTTGATCTGCCCGCCACTGGCCAGGTCCAGGCGCGGCATCTCATGGTCGGTCACGTCGCGGTAACCGGCCGGCTTCATCTTTTCTCCGGCCGGCAGGTTGATCCACAGCTGGAAGCCGCGCAGCAAGCCTTCCTGCTGCATGGGCATCTCTTCGTGGATGATGCCGCGCCCCGCCGTCATCCATTGCACGCCGCCGCGCTCGAGGTCGCCCTCGTTGCCGAGATGATCACGGTGCTTCATGTGGCCGTCCACCAGGTAGGTGACGGTCTCGAAGCCACGGTGCGGGTGCGCCGGGAAGCCGGCGATGTAGTCGTCCGGGTTGTCCGAAAAGAACGCATCGAACAGCAGGAACGGGTCGAGACGGGCCTCCGGATGCTGGCCCAGCGCCCGTTTCAGGCGTACGCCGGCGCCGTCCGAGGTGTCCTGTGCGGGAAGGATTTTCAGTACCTGTCTTGCTTGCATGATGATCTCCTCGTTGTTACGGCTTCAGGCTTCGCGGATCTGGCGCTCGCCCAGGCGGTCGCGCTGGTGCGGCGCGTCGAAATCGGGCTGCGGGCCGATGGAAATGATGCCGTGCGGATTGATGGTCGGGTGGCTGCGGAAATAGTGATTGCGGATGTGGTCCAGCCTCACCGTTTCCGCCACGCCCGGCATCTGATAGATATCGCGCAGCAGCCCGCTCAGATTCGGGTAATCGGCAATTCGTTTGCGGTCGCACTTGAAGTGCGTCACGTAGACCGCGTCGAAGCGCACCAGCGTGGTCCACAGCCGCAGATCCGCCTCGGTGAGCACATTGCCGAGCAGATAACGGCTCTCGCCAAGCCGCTGCTCCAGCTCATCGAGCGTTTCGAACAGCGGCACCACGGCCTCGTCGTAGGCGGCCTGGCTGGTGGCGAAACCGGCCCGGTAAACGCCGTTGTTGACGTATTCGTAGACTTGCGCATTGATGGCGTCGATGCGCTCACGCAAATCCTCGGGACAATAATTGCCGGGACGGGCGCCGATACCGTCAAAGGCACTGCCCAGCATGCGGATGATCTCCGCCGATTCGTTGTTGACGATGGTCTCGCGCTGCTTGTCCCACAGCACCGGTACCGTGACGCGCCCGGTATAGGCCGGGTCCGCCTTCAGGTACAGCTCGTAGAGCTTGTCGAAACCGTACAGCCGGTCGCCGCTGGCGCCGTCGAAATCGGTGCGCAGTTCCCAGCCGTTCTCGCCCATCAGCGGGTGCACCACGGAAACCTCGATGTGCGCTTCCAGCCCTTTCCAGGCGCGCATCAACAAGGCCCGGTGCGCCCATGGGCAGGCATAGGACACGTACAGATGATAACGGCCGCTTTGCGCCTTGAAGCCCGCCTCACCGGAGGGGCCGGCCGCGCCAGCAGCGGTGATCCAGTGACGAAACCGGCTGGCGGCGCGCTGGAAGCGTCCTCCGCTGCTCTTGGTGTCGTACCACTTGTCCTGCCACTGTCCATCAACCAGCAATCCCATGGCTATTTCCTCCGCCAGATTCGAATGCCCTATTGTTGTTTCTGTTCAATCGATATAAAACAGCATGAATTAGTGCTTTTTAATCAGTTGAATCGATATGTCGACGAAAATCTCGCTGGACCAGTGGCAGGCCCTGATCGCGGTGGTGGACGAGGGCGGTTACGCGGCGGCGGCCGAGGCGCTGGGCAAGAGCCAGTCCGCCATCAGCTACGCGGTGCAGAAAATCGAATCGGAGCTGGGGGTACGCGCCTTCGCCCTGCAAGGGCGGCGCGCGCGGCTGACGGAGACCGGCCATCTGCTTTACCGTCAGGCCAAGGCGCTGCTCAGCGAGGCCGGGCGCATCGAGAACACGGCGATCCGCTTCGGCCATGGCTGGGAGCCGCTGGTGCGCATCGCCGTGGACATGCTGTTTCCCGAGGAGTGCGTGCTGTGCGGGCTGGTGGCGCTGGCGGCGGAAAGCCCGCTGACGCGGGTGGAGTTCCTGCGCACCACGCTGTCCGGTACTGAGGAGGCGCTGCTGCGCCATGAAGTGGATGTGGCGATCACTGGACGCATACCGGCCGGCTTCGTCGGCGATCCCTTGCTGCGGGTGCGCCTGATCGCGGTGGCCGCCGCCGACCATCCACTGCATCAGGTGGCGTCTCCGGATCTCGACGATCTGCGCCGACACCGGCAGCTGGTGATTCGTGATTCCGGCAGCCAGCGCATCGACGCCGGCTGGCTGGGCGCCGAACAGCGCTGGACCTTCTCATCCGACGCCACCCGCCGTCAGGCGCTGATCAGCGGGCTCGGCTTCGCCTGGGTGCCCGAGCAACAGGTGCGCGCGGAGCTGGACAGCGGCGCACTGGTGCCACTGCCGTTGCGCGCCGGGGCGCAGCGCTTCACCGAGCTTTATCTGGTCTACGCGGAGGGTCAGTACGCCGGCCGCGCCGCCCGCTACCTGGGCGACAGCATCCGCCGGCACACGCCCGCCGGCGAATGAGCGGCGGCGAATGACAGGACCGCTCAGCCCAGTTGCGGGTCCGCGGCGCCGTCCTTGACCACCAGGATGTCCTCCATCACCAGATATTGCAGGTTGGAGCCGTAGAACATGTTCAGCGCATCGGTGGGCGAGCAGACCATCGGTTCGCCGCGCCGGTTCAGCGAGGTGTTCAGCGACACACCGTTGCCGGTGAGCTTTTCCAGCGCCTCCATCAGATCGTACCAGCGCGGGTTGTGCTCGCGCCTGAGCACCTGGGCGCGGGAAGTGCCGTCCTCGTGCACCACCTCCGGCACGCGCTCTTTCCAGTCCTCGTTGACCTCGAAGGTGAAGGTCATGAACGGCGAGGGGTGGTCCACCTTGAGCATTTGCGGCGCCACCGTGTCGAGCATGGACGGGCAGAACGGCCGCCAGCGCTCGCGGTATTTGATCTGCTCGTTGATGCGGTCCGACACGCCGGGGATGCTCGGGCAGCCGATGATGGAGCGGCCGCCCAGCGCGCGCGGGCCGAACTCCATGCGCCCCTGGAACCAGGCCACCGGGTGGCCTTCCGTCATCAGTTGCGCGATCTGGCCGGGCAGTTGCTCGGCGTTCAGTTTCTTCCAGGCCGGCCGGTTGGGGTGGCGGGCGCAGGCGGCGATCACGTCTTCGTTGGAGTAGGCGGGGCCAAGATAGACGTGCTCCATCTTCTCCACCGGCACGCCGCGCTGTTGCGACACATAGGCTGCCGCTCCCACTGCGGTGCCGGCGTCGCTGGCCGCCGGCTGCACGAACAGCTCCTTGACGTCGTCGCGGGCGATGATTTTCTGGTTCAGTTTGACGTTCAGGGCGCTGCCGCCGGCGAAGGCGATCTTGCCGGTTTCGCGGATGATGTCGCCCAGGTAGTACTCCATCATTTCCAGCGACAGCTTTTCAAACAGCGCCTGAACGCTGGCGGCGTAGTGAACGTAAGGGTCATCCGCGGCATCGCCTTCCCGCCTCGGGCCCAGCCACTCGATCAGCTTGGGCGAGAAGTAGAACCCTTTGCCCTTTTCCTTGTAGCGGCGCAGGCCGATGACATTGGCGTACTCGGTGTTGATCACCAGCTCGCCTTTCTCGAAACGGGCCAGCCGCGACAGGTCATAGCGGCTCGGGTCGCCATAGGGCGCCATGCCCATGACCTTGAATTCGCCGTCCAGCATCTCGAAACCGAGAAACTCCGTCATCGCGCCGTACAGGCCACCGAGCGAATCCGGGTCGTAGAATTCCTTGATCTTGTGGATCTCGCCATTTTCGCCGTAGCCGAAAAAGGTGGTGGCGTACTCCCCCTTGCCGTCGATGCCAAGAATGGCGGTCTTTTCCTTGAACCCGGAACACAGATAGGCGCTGGCGGCGTGCGTCAGGTGGTGCTCCACCGATTCGATGGGGATGCTTTTCAGGTCGAAGCCCAACTGCTGCAAGCACCACTGAATCCTGCCCAGATAGCGTTTGTGGCGGCGGTTGCCCATCAGCAGCGCATCCAGGGCGCGATCCGGCGCGTACCAGTAGCGTTTCGCGTAGTGCCAGCGCGCCTTGTTCCACAGGCTGATGGGCGCGTAGGGGATGGCCACCACGTCCACCTCGGCGGGGGTGATGCCGGCCTGCTCCAGGCAAAAACGGGCCGATTCGTAGGGCATGCGGTTCTTGGCGTGCTTGTCGCGCACGAAACGCTCTTCTTCCGCCGCCGCCACCAGCGCGCCGTCGATGTACAGGGCCGCCGAGGGGTCGTGACTGAGGGCGCCGGAAAGGCCGAGAACGGTGAGTGCCATGGGCGCTGCTTCTCCTGGTCAGGGTGCAAAATGAATAAAGCCGCTGGCAGGCTGCTAGAGCCTGCCGCCGTAGCGTTCCTTGCGCGCCATCAGCCGCGCGGCCTTGGCCTCCAGACGCGGCAGCAGGGCGGCTTCGGCAATCAATATCTGCCGTAGCGGGGCAGCGAAATAGGCGCGCAGGAAACGCAATTTGTCGCGTCTCGTCAAGCCGATATCCAGGGAGGAATAATAAAGGCCCGCGAGGTCTTTATCACGCCAGCGCCTTGGCGTGGCGGCCCGCACCTGCGCGCGGTGCAGGTCGATCAAGGACAGTTTCAGGTTGGCGGGGTCCGGCGGCTGGCGGGTATCGAGCAGGAAATGGCAGATATAGCAGTCGCGGTGATTGACGCCCGCGCCATGCATGGCGCGGGTCATGCCGGCGACTTCGCGGATCAGCGCCCACTTCAGTACCGGGTCCGGGGCTTTGCTGGCCCAATCCAGGGTGAAATCTTCCAGGCTTTCGGTGGGCGCCAGTTCCTCGGTGATGATGAACGAGTGCTGACGGGCCGGATTGGCGCCCCGCTCGCCAAAGGCCACCGCCGTCATGGTCGGCACCCCGGCTTGGTGCAGGCGGGCCAGCGCCCGCCATTCCTGCCCCGCACCGAGCACCGGCGCCTTGCCGGTGAGCCAATTCTTGAAGATTTCCCGCCAGCCGACGCCACGGTGAATCTTCACGAAATAGCCCCGGCCGTCCACCTCGGTGCGCAGCGTGCGGCGCGCTTCCAGTTCCCGGTACACCTCGCCGCGCAGCCGCTCGACTTCGGCGAAGGCGTCCCGGCCAGCCCAGAGCCGGTCGAACGGTGGCAACAGGATGACAGTCATACCAGACACGTCCGTGACGGTTTCATTCGTGACGGTTTCATGGTCGTCAGCATCGCGGCAACCCCGACCCGCTTTTCGGCGGCTTCAATCATCGGCCGACCAACTGACCCGTCCGTGGCACAGCGTCAGCCGCGCCGCGCCGGCCAGGCTTTCGCCCAGCCAGGGTGAGTTGCGCCCGGCGGACAGCCAGTGCTCGCTCATCCGCCGGCGCTGATCGGCGGCCACCACCACCAGGCTGGCGGGCCGGCCGATTTCCAGTTGCCCGGCGGCGATGCCCAGGCAGCGCGCCGGCGCCGCGGTCACCGCATCCAGCGCACGTTGCAGCGGCAGGCCGGCTTCGTCAACCAGCTTGAGGGTCAGCGGCAGCAGCGTATCCAGCCCGGACATGCCGGGCCGGGTATCCGGGAACGGCGCGGCCTTGCTGGCGGAACTGAGCGGCTGGTGCTGAGAGCAGATGGCATCGATGGTGCCGTCCGCCACCGCCTCCAGCAGCGCCTCGCGGTCGGCGGCGCTGCGCAGCGGCGGAATCACGTGATAGTCGCTGCGGAAGCCTTCCAGGGCGGATTCGTCCAGCAGCAGGTGCTGGATGCTGACATCCGCCGTCACCGGCAGACCGCGCCGCTTGGCCTCACGCAGCAGCGCCAGCGACTGGCGGCTGGACACCTGCTGAATGTGGGCGCGCACGCCACTGGCCTCGACCAGCAGCAGATCCCGCGCCAGTTCCACGGATTCCGCCACCGCCGGAATGCCGGGCAGGCCCAGCCGTGCCGCCACGGTGCCGTCGTGGGCGCAACCGCCGGTCGCCAGCGCCTCGTCCTGGGGGCGGAACAGCACCAGCAGGTCGAAGGTGGCGGCGTATTCCAGGCAGCGTTTGAGCGTGCGGGCGTTGTCGATGTGCGCGCCGGCCTGGCCGACGGCGATGCAGCCGGCCTGCGTGAGGCTGAACATTTCCGCCAGTTGCGTGCCTTGCAGGCCCTGGGTCATGGCCGCCACCGGCAGCAGCCTGGCGCAATGCGCTTCGCTGGCCTGTTCGCGCAGCAGGCGCACCACCGCGGCGCTGTCGATCGGCCCGCAATCCGGTTGCACCGCCAGATGGGTGATACCGCCGGCGGCGGCGGCGCGGGTTTCCGAGCTGATGGTGCCCGGCCGGCCGCCGCCGGGCAGGGACAGGTGCACGCAGGCGTCCACCAGACCGGGGATCACCCACCGGCCCTCGGCATCGACGATCTGCGCGCCGGGGGCGTCCAGGCTGGCGCCGATGCGCACCAGGCGGCCGTCCTCCACCAGCAGATCGGCGATTTCGTCGCGCCCGGAAGCCGGATCGATGACCCGGCCCTTGCGAATCAGCAAATGCAACTTACTGGCCACCCGCTCTCTCCGTGTCGTGCCTGTCATTCTGGTCGCTTTCCTGACCGCTGATCGCCATGGACATGACCGCCATGCGCACGGCAATACCGAAAGTCACCTGGTTGAGAATCACCGAGCGCGGGCCGTCGGCCACTTCGGAGGCGATTTCCACGCCGCGATTGATGGGTCCGGGGTGCATGACGATGGCGTCCGGGTTGGCGTGGCGCAGCCGTTCGTTGTTGAGACCATACAAACGAAAGTATTCGCCTTCGCTGGGCAGCAGCGCCGCCTCCATGCGCTCTTTTTGCAGGCGCAGCATGATCACCACGTCCACGTCCTTGAGGCCGCGCGCCAGATCGGTGAACACGGTGACACCCTGGGCCTCGGCATCCACCGGCAGCAGGGTGCGCGGGCCGATGAAGCGCACTTCCTCGGCACCGAGGGTATTGAGCGCCTGGGCCTGGGAGCGGGCCACCCGCGAGTGCAGGATGTCGCCGACGATGGCCACGCGCAGGCCGGCGAAGCCGCCCTTGTAGTGGCGGATGGTGTACATGTCCAGCATTGCCTGGGTGGGGTGGGCGTGCCAGCCGTCGCCGGCGTTGATCACCGCCACTTGCGGCGTCACTTCATTGGCGATGAAGAAGGCGGCGCCGGAATCGCGGTGGCGCACCACGAACATGTCCGCCGCCATGGCTTCCAGGTTGCGCAGGGTGTCCAGCAGGGTTTCGCCCTTGCTGGTGGCCGATTTGGAAATGTCCAGGTTGAGCACGTCGGCGCTGAGCCGCTTGGCGGCCAGCTCGAAGGTGCTGCGGGTGCGGGTGCTGGATTCGAAGAACAGATTGACCACGGTCTTGCCGCGCAGCAGGGGCACTTTCTTGATGGCGCGGTCGCCGACATCGACGAAGCTGGCGGCGGTATCCAGAATGTCTTCGAGAAGCGGGCGCGGCAGGTGATCGACGGACAGGAAATGCCGCAGCTTTCCGTCGGTGGTCAGTTGCACGCGGGAAGAGGGCGGCAGGGCAAGCGTCATTCGGCAGGCCTTACAGGAATCTCGATTACATCCGCGACCAGCGGCGCGGGCCCTCGCAATTCTACCCGCTGATGGGGCGGTAGCGCCAAAACTTTCCCGCAAATATCGGCACGGATCGGCAGTTCACGGCGGCCGATGTCGAACAGCACCGCCAGCGCCACCGACGCCGGGCGGCCGTAATCGAACAGCTCGTTCATGGCGGCGCGGATGGTGCGGCCGGTCATCAGCACGTCGTCCACCAGCAGCAGATGGGCGCCATCCACCTCAAAAGGCAGGTCGGAGGGTTTCACCGTGCGCTTGAGGCCACGGGTTTCGAAATCATCGCGATAGAAGCTGACGTCCAGGGAACCGACCGCCAACGGCGTCGGCAACAACCGGTCGAGCGCCGCCGCCACCCAGGCGCCGCCGGACTGGATGCCCACCAGCGAGGGGGTGCGCCCGGTGTACAGTTCCGATACCTGCCCGGCCATGGCGACCAGCAGCGATTCCACTTCCGATTCATTCCAGCGCAAGGCGCGTCTCCTGAGTCGATCGGTAAGGCGCCAGATTACCACAACACTTCCATGGCGGCGCTTTGCGACGCGGTTCGTGAACCTTGCCACGGTGTTGTTTTACACTGCGCCGGCAGCCCGGTGCTGGCTTTTATCATCGCCGGGCGCATTATATGAATTCACTTCACCCCGCTTGCGTTCAAGTTGAAGGCGCCGGGGTGGTGATTGCCCATTCGACTATCACAAGGATCGACGATGAAGTCCTTCGTAAAATGCACCCTGGCGGCCGCTCTGGCGGTGGCTGTCATCTCCCCTGCCCAGGCGTTCAGCATCAAGAGTTTCACCGACTCGGCCAACAAGGCAGTGGATCAGGCGCAGCAGAAAGCCGATGAGGTCAGCAGCCAGTCCCAGTCCACCCTCGACAAGACCACCAGCAACCTGTCCGTGGCCGGCGACACCGCCAGTCTGGTGCAGAATCTGTCCAGCCAGTTGGGCGTTTCCACTCAGCAGGCGGCGGGCGGTACCGCGGCCCTGTTTGCGCTGGCCCAGTCGAAACTGCCCACCAGCCAGTTCAGCGGCATCACCGACAAGGTTTCCGGTCTCAGCTCGCTGCTGGGCAGCGGCGACAGCGGCGGTAGCGGTCTGGCCGGCAGCCTGCTGAGCAACGTCAGCAGCCTGAGCGGCGTGGGCAAAGTGTTCAGCAGCCTGGGGATGAGCTCCAGCACGATCAGCCAGTTCGTGCCCATCATCACCCAGTTCCTGGGTACTCAGGGCGTCGCCGGCTCCGCCATCAGCGCATTGCAGAGCCTCTGGACGCCGGCGGCCTGAAGTTCGGCGACAACCGGCTAAGGGTCGACGAAACCCGCTCCGTTCAGATAACCCTCGGCGATCACCACCGCGGCCATCGAATCCACTTTCGGATCGGGGCCGCGCTGGCCGGTGCGTGAGCGGGCTTCGCGGGTGGAAAGGCGTTCATCGACCATCACCACCGGCAGGCCATAGCGGCCTTTCAGGCGGCGGGCGAACTTGCGTGCGCGCTGGCTGGAGGCGCTTTCCGTATCGTCCATGTTGAGCGGCAATCCGACCACCAGCAATTGCGGACGCCACTCCTCCAGCAAGGCGCTGACCTGTTGCCAGTCCGGCTGGCCGTCATGGCACGGCAAAGGGCGCAGGGGAGAGGCGGTGCCGATCAGCTCGTTGCCGCTGGCGACGCCGATTTTCTTGCTGCCGTAATCGAAGGCGATGAGGATCAAGCGTGGCCCATTTCACTGACGATCAGAGTCATGTCCACGCCAAGGCGGGCGGCGGCGGCGTGCCAGCGTTGCTCGAACGGCACCTCCAGCACCAGTTCCGGGCTGCTCTCCACGCTCAGCCAGGCATTGTCCGCCAGTTCCTGTTCAAGCTGCCCGGTGTCCCAGCCTGCATAGCCCAGGCACACCAGTGTCGCCGCCGGCCCTTCGCCCACGGCGATGGCTTCGAGAATGTCTCTGGAGGTGGTCAGGCACAGGCCGTCGGACAACGTGATGCTGGAATCCCAGGGGCGCGGGGTAGCACGGTGCAGAACGAAGCCGGAATCCTGCTGGATCGGCCCGCCGGCCACCACCTGGTGATGTTTCGAAGGGGGCACTTCAATGGTGATGTCCATATCCGCGAGGATATCCTGCAACGACAGCGACACCGGCCGGTTGAGCGTCAAGCCCATGGCGCCATCTTCGCCGTGCTCGACCAGATAGGTCACGGTGTGCTCGAAGTTCGGGTCGCCCATTTGCGGCATGGCGACCAACAGCTGATGTTTGAGTCTGGCGTTTTCCATGCCGCCAGTATCCTGTGCCGGGTGATGCAGAGCAAGGGGTCGTAGAGGTGGATTGGAGATCGGGGAGAGGAGGGCTGCCGAGGGGCCGCTGGATCCTGCGACTTCGCGCAGGATGACGGCGGTAGTGGCATCCGCGCAAGTGAAACCTCGGGGTCATCCTGCGCGGAGCGAAGCGGTACGTCATCCTGCGCGGAGTAAGCGGTACGTCATCCTGCGCGTAGTCGCAGTACGCAGGATCCATAACGATCCGGCAACTCCACTACCTGAGCGACAATCAGCTCGCCAGTGCCGACAAACCACCGCGCTGACCGGTTTCATCGGTTTCGCGTGACA